>NZ_NEUE01000271.1 GCF_002910905.1 Streptomyces sp. SM11
GTGCGGTATCTCGTTCTCCGGAAGAGGAAGGGCGTTCGTCGTCGTGTCCGGGATCTCACGGAGGCGCATGGCTGCCATGCGGGAGGTTCGGTCGCCTTTCGCACGGTTCGCCACCGGCTTCTGTCGGTTGGGGGTGTGAGGTGATTGTGGCGCTCGGGTTCAGACGGGTTTGAGCAGGTCGCGGAGGTTGGCCATGTGTGCCTTGATGTCGGCGATCCCGGCGGGGTGCTCCGGTTCCTCGGTGGCCGTGGAGTGGTGGGTGGTGCGGCAGGGGTGGCAGAGGCCGTCGGGGAGGGCCTCCGGGGGGCCGGGGCGGCCGCAGTCGGTGCATTCCATGAGGATGCGGCGCGGTGGGGCGAGGGTGACGGTTTGGGCGCTTTCGGTGGGCAGTCGGGGTGGGATCTTGTCGGTGAGGCGGCGGCGGATCAGGCCGGCAGGGCTGTCGACCCTGGTGGGGAGTCCTGCGGTGAGGGCGCTGGTCAGGTAGTCGACGGTGACGCCCCGGGCGAGCCACTGGGCCGCTTGTGGTTCGAGGGCGGCGCAGTCGTCGGCGGAGAGGGCGAGGCGGTGGTCGTCGCGGCCCAGGCGGGCCAGGGCCAGGTAGGCCGGGGAAGGACCGGCTACGAAGGTGCGGGGCGTCATGGGCGTTGCGGGCGTCTCGGAGACCGCGCACGGGACGGGCGGCGCGGGGGCCGCGCTCGGGGTGGGCGGAAGGGGCGGCGCGGGCTCGTCGTCCGGCCTCTGGTGCGGGGTGCGCTGCTGCGGTACGGCGGGGCATCCGGGGGCCTGGTCCGCACCGGGGCCCTCCGGCGCGGGCGGCGGCGGTTCCTCGGCCGGGACCCACGGCGGCGGGGTCGCCGTGGCCGGGGTCGCCGTGTCGGGGGTCGGGGTGTCCGGTGCGGAGTTGGCGGTCCGGGCGGCCTTCTCGGTGGCGAGGTAGGTGTTCCACCACTCGTTGTCGTGGGCGGTGCTGGACCAGAAGGTGCGGAAGACCCAGCGCGTCTCGTCGCCGTCGCTGACGGGGCACCGTACGCGTCGCAGGTGCCCGGCGACGGACAGGGCGGTCAGGGCGGTGGAGATGGCCTGCTGGCCGTAGAGCGGGAGCTGCTTGGCGAGCTGCTTCACGCTCATCGCCGCCCCCTCGGGGAGGTGGTCGACGAACCCGGCGACATACCGCTCACGCGTCGGCAGCAGGGCGAAATCTTCGCGCGTAGGTGCCTGTTGATCGGGAGCCGTGCGTTTGCCGTACCCGGGCTTGGCCATCGGGTACGCGGCGGAGAGTGCGGGGGCGGGCGGGGCGGAGCTAGGCTGCTGGGTAGCCACGGGATCGTCCTTCTGGGTGATCGATCTTGCGGTGAGACCCCGGCCTGGTGTGGCAACACCGCGTCGGGGTCGATTGGTTCTCGCACCGTAAGCAGTCGTGACGCTGCGCCGCAAGCTGTCACGATTAGTCATACTTGCTCGCCGTGACGAGGGTGGGGAGGTGGGGGAGGTTTTCCCAACCCCCCTGCATCTACCCGCCGGTTAGAGAAGGCGCTCGAACCCCGGGTCCCGCATCCCGACGCCCGAGTCCCGGCACCCGAGCTTCGGGCCGGAGCCCCACCCACGTACCCCCAGAAGAGTGAATCGGCTCTCCCGAAGCTCGGGTCACGGGTCACGGGATTCGAGGCGGGGCGCAGGAGAAACGCCTCAGCCAACTCGGCTCACCAGCCGGTGGCACCGTCCCGGAGGTATATCGGCCGACCGTCCTCCAGAGCCTTCACTGCCGCATCCAGTCGCCGCCGCATCCGCTCGCTGACCAGATCGCGGGCCTCCGCCATCGGGACGAAGCGGGCCTCGGAGAGTTCGTGATCGTGAGGTCGCAGTGCCTCGTCATCGTTGAGAGTGCCGCCGTTGAAGATGAAGGCGATCTGGTCGTCGCACGGACCGTGCGGGGCGACCCAGTCCACGACCAGGAGCCCGAGCAGATCGATGTCGCGGTCCAATTCCTCTCGCAGCTCGCGCCGGACCGCTTCTTCGGGCGGTTCGTTCGCTTCTGCCATGCCTCCAGGAAGGTCCCAGCCCGGCTTGTAGGTGGGGTTCACCAGCAGCACGCGTCCGAGCGCATCACGCAGGAGTACGTCTGCTGCGACACGTTTGCGGGCCTGCTTGGCGTTGCCCTCGGCGAGGTACGCGTTCCAGGCGTCAGGGTCGCCGGGTGTGGGACTCACTTCTGGATGCCTCCCTCAGGCGGGATGATGTCGGCCAGCAACAGCATTCTTGCGCGCCGCGCGTCGTCGAATCGCTCCAGGTACTGGCGGACCGGTGCGTGCGCCCTGTCAGACTCCAGAAGTCGGCGCAGGGCGTCGAGCTGGCGTACTACGCGCACGGAGCCCAGCGTGGGGCTCGTGCTGAGGAGGTCGTTGCCAGCTCAACCCTAAGATCAACAGCACACCACGTGTGGCTGCGGGGCCCGCACGAGGTCATCCAGCCCAGCAGGACGTAGCCCGCGTCAGAGCCTGTTCCGAGTTGGCCCATGGCGTCGCGACGGTCCAACCCAGAACAGGCCCTAACGGGCCCCCGGAACGGGCGCGTTGCCCGCCCACCGCATCTCGCCGTCCTCCCACTCCCCGGTCGGCCGTAGCCCCGCCGCCGCTGCCACCGCCTTGGAAGCGGCGTGGTCGGGGTGGATGTGGGCAACGAGTTCCCGGACGCTCCCGGCCGAGGCCAGGTGTGCCGCGAGGCCCTTCGCGGCCTCGCTCGCGTAGCCCCGGCCCTGCCACGGTGTCCCGATGACCCAGGAGATCTCCGCGCGGGGTCCCCGTACCGTCGCCTGGACGTACCCGGCGAGGCTTCCGTCCTCCCCGACCCGGAGTACCCAGTTCCACCACAGCTCCCCGGGGTCCGGCGAACCGTCGCACTGCCGCTCGTACCGGGCCCGCAGCGCGGCCGGGTCCGGCGGGCCGCCGCCGGTGAACACGTACAGCGCCGGGTCCGCGAGGACGACCGCCATCTCCTCGGCGTACGCCGGATCGAGGGGGAGCGCGTCGAGGCGGGCGGTGGCGAAGGGCAGGGGCGCGACAGTGGACACGGCCC
>NZ_NEUE01000272.1 GCF_002910905.1 Streptomyces sp. SM11
GTGCGGTATCTCGTTCTCCGGAAGAGGAAGGGCGTTCGTCGTCGTGTCCGGGATCTCACGGAGGCGCATGGCTGCCATGCGGGAGGTTCGGTCGCCTTTCGCACGGTTCGCCACCGGCTTCTGTCGGTTGGGGGTGTGAGGTGATTGTGGCGCTCGGGTTCAGACGGGTTTGAGCAGGTCGCGGAGGTTGGCCATGTGTGCCTTGATGTCGGCGATCCCGGCGGGGTGCTCCGGTTCCTCGGTGGCCGTGGAGTGGTGGGTGGTGCGGCAGGGGTGGCAGAGGCCGTCGGGGAGGGCCTCCGGGGGGCCGGGGCGGCCGCAGTCGGTGCATTCCATGAGGATGCGGCGCGGTGGGGCGAGGGTGACGGTTTGGGCGCTTTCGGTGGGCAGTCGGGGTGGGATCTTGTCGGTGAGGCGGCGGCGGATCAGGCCGGCAGGGCTGTCGACCCTGGTGGGGAGTCCTGCGGTGAGGGCGCTGGTCAGGTAGTCGACGGTGACGCCCCGGGCGAGCCACTGGGCCGCTTGTGGTTCGAGGGCGGCGCAGTCGTCGGCGGAGAGGGCGAGGCGGTGGTCGTCGCGGCCCAGGCGGGCCAGGGCCAGGTAGGCCGGGGAAGGACCGGCTACGAAGGTGCGGGGCGTCATGGGCGTTGCGGGCGTCTCGGAGACCGCGCACGGGACGGGCGGCGCGGGGGCCGCGCTCGGGGTGGGCGGAAGGGGCGGCGCGGGCTCGTCGTCCGGCCTCTGGTGCGGGGTGCGCTGCTGCGGTACGGCGGGGCATCCGGGGGCCTGGTCCGCACCGGGGCCCTCCGGCGCGGGCGGCGGCGGTTCCTCGGCCGGGACCCACGGCGGCGGGGTCGCCGTGGCCGGGGTCGCCGTGTCGGGGGTCGGGGTGTCCGGTGCGGAGTTGGCGGTCCGGGCGGCCTTCTCGGTGGCGAGGTAGGTGTTCCACCACTCGTTGTCGTGGGCGGTGCTGGACCAGAAGGTGCGGAAGACCCAGCGCGTCTCGTCGCCGTCGCTGACGGGGCACCGTACGCGTCGCAGGTGCCCGGCGACGGACAGGGCGGTCAGGGCGGTGGAGATGGCCTGCTGGCCGTAGAGCGGGAGCTGCTTGGCGAGCTGCTTCACGCTCATCGCCGCCCCCTCGGGGAGGTGGTCGACGAACCCGGCGACATACCGCTCACGCGTCGGCAGCAGGGCGAAATCTTCGCGCGTAGGTGCCTGTTGATCGGGAGCCGTGCGTTTGCCGTACCCGGGCTTGGCCATCGGGTACGCGGCGGAGAGTGCGGGGGCGGGCGGGGCGGAGCTAGGCTGCTGGGTAGCCACGGGATCGTCCTTCTGGGTGATCGATCTTGCGGTGAGACCCCGGCCTGGTGTGGCAACACCGCGTCGGGGTCGATTGGTTCTCGCACCGTAAGCAGTCGTGACGCTGCGCCGCAAGCTGTCACGATTAGTCATACTTGCTCGCCGTGACGAGGGTGGGGAGGTGGGGGAGGTTTTCCCAACCCCCCTGCATCTACCCGCCGGTTAGAGAAGGCGCTCGAACCCCGGGTCCCGCATCCCGACGCCCGAGTCCCGGCACCCGAGCTTCGGGCCGGAGCCCCACCCGCGTACCCCCAGAAGAGTGACCCGACCGTCCCGAAGCCCGGGGCTCGGGTGCCGAGCCCCGGGCTTCGGGACGTGCTCGCCCGATCACCGCCAGGCAGCCCCAACGCTTCCACGAGCCGGATCTGGACCGCGACGAACGTGAGTCCCTCAAGGCGCTCATAAAGTGCTCACCTACCGCCAGTTGCGCGCAACTGCTCTGCCTCGATGAGAATCTGCAATTCCGCGCAATCTGCCCTCGGTCTCGCGCCATCCGCCGCATCCTGGATTCCCACCCAGCGTAGACGGAGGACACTATGACGCTCCTCAGGTTTCTCGGTACCACCAGCGACGACGGAGACTGCCCCACTCTTTACGAGGTCGAGGGCACCACCGACATCCTTGTCCAGGGTGACCGAGTTACCGAACCCGAGCATCTGGCGCAGCTCCGCGATGTGAAGGACAGCGAGACATTCGTACTGGTGCCACGCGACCTCCTGGTCCGCTTCGCCCCACGCACTACCGATCCTGAGATCGTGCCGTTCGCCGAGATCGCCCCGCTGTTCCGCGAGTTCAGGCACACCGCGTTCCGGCTGGAAACCCGGCACGGGTACGCCTCCGACCGCAACAGTCCGAAGTGGGGACGATGGAAGAGCGGCGCGGACATCTTGGCTGAGCCGGACAACGCATGGCGCGAGAATGTCCGGGCGCAGACGGCTCAGGGAAAGCGGTTCGAGCGGGTCCGGCTCGTCGACCAGCCCCTGACCGAGGGGCAGTGGTTTCTTCTGGCCAGCGGCCAGGGCAACGTGGCGGCCGGTGAGGACATCCGCAACCTGCCACGCTCCCAGGCAGTCCGACTTGGCCTGCCCGGCCACGACTTCTGGCTGTTCGACTCCCGGCTGATCGTCCGGTTCGTCTTCGCTGAGGACGACACGACCCTCGGCGTCGTCGTCAGCGAGGACCCGGCCGAAGTCGCCCTCGCTTGCCAGGCGCGAGACGCCGCCTGGCACCACGCGACGCGCACCGCGGACTTCGCGAAGGAAGTAACTTCGACCGGGTGAGCACCGACTTCCAAACCGCGCGGGTCGCCCTCGGAGCACGGCTCCGCGAGCTACGCAGCGAGGCCGGTCTCAACGGCAAGGGCGTGGCCGAGGTGCTCGGCTGGCAACGCTCGAAGGTGTCCCGCTTGGAAACAGGAAAGCAGACCCCCACCGTGAGCGACCTCATGGAGTGGGCCCAGGCGGTGGGGCGGCCTGGTGTGGCGGCCGAGTTGCGGGGGCGGCTCGTCGGACTGGAATCGCAGTACCGGTCGTGGCGACGGCAACTCGCCGGTGGTCATCGGGCACGCCAGGAACTGGCCGTCACAGAGACGATGGCTACGCAGCTCATCCGGGGTGTGGAGGTGTCCCGCATTCCGGGGCTGTTCCAGACTGCGGACTACGCCCGGCACGCGTTCGAGGCGAACGCCGAGTTCCGCAGAATCCCCAGGGACGTCGAGGCAGCAGTCCGGGCGCGCATGCGCCGCCAGGAGGCGTTGTACGAGGCCGGCAAACTCTTTCGGTTCGTGGTGTGGGAAGCGGCCCTGTACGTACTGACGTGCCCCCCCCCGAGGTGATGGCCGCACAACTGGACCGGCTCGCCGGGCTGATCGGCCTGGACACCGTCGAGATCAGCGTGCTTCCCCTCGGCGCGCAGCTGAGGCGTGCGCCGGGCCACGGGTTTTGGATCTATGACCGGCGTCGCGTGATCGTCGAGACGATCAACACCGAGATGTGGCTCGACGACGAGGAGAACGTCGTTCTGTATGAACGGGCGTGGGATCTGATGGTCGAAGCCGCGGTCCAGGGGCCGCAGGCACGACGTTTGATCGGCCGTGCACGGGCGTCGTTGGAGCTCGATTAAGCAACCGTGCCCAATGCGTACAGCAGGATTCGCAACCCGGCGCAATCGCCCAGCGCATCTCGTGCTCAGCTCTCTAACGTGCTGCTCATGGCCACGCAGATGCGTGTAGCTCCTGCCCACACCAGCCCGAAGGGAAAGCCATGAGCACGCTGACCATGCCCGCCCCCGGGCCCGAAGCTGCATACCGGATGCTTCTTGGCCACACCACGACCTGCGCCGCTTGCCGTGCCGGAGTCTCCTGTCCGACCGCAGTTCGCTTGGACCGGGCGTGGCGCGAGGCCCGACGCGCATGCCCTGTGCCGGCGGCCGGACTGCGCCTGCCTGTGCCACGCGTCGGCCTCTTCCCGCCGTACGGGATCTACCGGCTGCACCGCCGCCCCGCCGATCGAACCGTTCCACAGAGCAGAGGAGATGGACGATGACGATGAGCACCGACCCCGTGCAGGCCGAGGGCGGGAAGCATGGCGGTCCTCCGTCGGACAAGCCGTGGACTCCGCCGTCGGAGCCGAAGCCGTCTCCGGACGGCAGCCGTCCCACGTTCGTTCCGCAGCCGTGAGCACGGCACCCCAGGTGTCCACCTATCCGGCGCTGGTCCAGGAGTTGGCCGACCGTGGGCTGCTTGGTGCCCGTTGGCGGCGGGTGTTCGAGGCCGTGCCGCGCAGCCGGTTCGTTCCGGCGGCTGTGTGGCGGCAGTTGCCCGACCGGTGCGAGCCGGTGGTGGGGACGGATGCGTGGCTGGCGCTGGTCAACAGCGACGAACCGGTGGTCACGCAGCTCGACGGCGGGGCCGAGGGCGGGCCCGGTGTCGCGACGTCGTCGAACTCGATGCCCTCGATGGTCGCCCGCATGCTCGGCCTGCTCGAAGTCTCGGATGGCCAAAGGGTGTTGGAGATCGGCACCGGCACCGGGTACGTTGCCGCGCTGCTCTGCGAGCGGCTCGGTGACGATCTGGTCCACAGTGTGGAGCTGGATCCGGTCGTGGCCCGGCAGGCGGGGGAGGCTCTGGCGCAGGCCGGGTACCGGCCGCGTCTGCGGGTCGGGGACGGTGAGCGGCCGTGGCCCGGCCTGGGGCTGGTGGACCGGCTGATCGCCACGTGCGCGGTGCGGTACGTCCCGTACGGGCTGCTGCGGCAGGTCCGGCCCGGCGGGGTCGTCGTGGCCCCGCTGGCCCGGGAGTTCTGGTCGGGTGCGCTGGTCCAGCTCCGTGTCCAGGGCGACGGTACGGCGGTGGGGCCGTTCCGCGGCGGGGCCACGTACATGCCGATGCGCTCCCATCGCGTACCCGACCTCCACGACGTGCGGGGCAAGGGGCGGGCCCGCGCGGCGGGCCTGGATCCCGCCCGGCTCCTCGACCTCGGGTTCGCGTTGTACGCGGGGGCGCGGTTGCCCGGCGTGCGGCTCATCCACCAGGACACCGCCGAAGGTGTCCAGGTGTGGGTGACCCGTGAGGGCGGGGGTGCTGCGACGGCTGCCACGGGGGAGGGGGTGTGGCAGTACGGGCCCGGGTTTCTGTGGGAGGAGATCGAGCAGGTCTGGTGGGAGTACGAGTCGGTGGGGCGGCCCGACGCCGAGCAGTTCGGGCTGACCGTGACCGACCGGGGACAGCAGGTATGGCTCCGCGACCC
>NZ_NEUE01000273.1 GCF_002910905.1 Streptomyces sp. SM11
GGGTGGGGCTCCGGCCCGAAGCTCGGGTGCCGGGACTCGGGCGTCGGGATGCGGGACCCGGGGTTCGAGCGCCTTCTCTAACCGGCGGGTAGATGCAGGGGGGTTGGGAAAACCTCCCCCACCTCCCCACCCTCGTCACGGCGAGCAAGTATGACTAATCGTGACAGCTTGCGGCGCAGCGTCACGACTGCTTACGGTGCGAGAACCAATCGACCCCGACGCGGTGTTGCCACACCAGGCCGGGGTCTCACCGCAAGATCGATCACCCAGAAGGACGATCCCGTGGCTACCCAGCAGCCTAGCTCCGCCCCGCCCGCCCCCGCACTCTCCGCCGCGTACCCGATGGCCAAGCCCGGGTACGGCAAACGCACGGCTCCCGATCAACAGGCACCTACGCGCGAAGATTTCGCCCTGCTGCCGACGCGTGAGCGGTATGTCGCCGGGTTCGTCGACCACCTCCCCGAGGGGGCGGCGATGAGCGTGAAGCAGCTCGCCAAGCAGCTCCCGCTCTACGGCCAGCAGGCCATCTCCACCGCCCTGACCGCCCTGTCCGTCGCCGGGCACCTGCGACGCGTACGGTGCCCCGTCAGCGACGGCGACGAGACGCGCTGGGTCTTCCGCACCTTCTGGTCCAGCACCGCCCACGACAACGAGTGGTGGAACACCTACCTCGCCACCGAGAAGGCCGCCCGGACCGCCAACTCCGCACCGGACACCCCGACCCCCGACACGGCGACCCCGGCCACGGCGACCCCGCCGCCGTGGGTCCCGGCCGAGGAACCGCCGCCGCCCGCGCCGGAGGGCCCCGGTGCGGACCAGGCCCCCGGATGCCCCGCCGTACCGCAGCAGCGCACCCCGCACCAGAGGCCGGACGACGAGCCCGCGCCGCCCCTTCCGCCCACCCCGAGCGCGGCCCCCGCGCCGCCCGTCCCGTGCGCGGTCTCCGAGACGCCCGCAACGCCCATGACGCCCCGCACCTTCGTAGCCGGTCCTTCCCCGGCCTACCTGGCCCTGGCCCGCCTGGGCCGCGACGACCACCGCCTCGCCCTCTCCGCCGACGACTGCGCCGCCCTCGAACCACAAGCGGCCCAGTGGCTCGCCCGGGGCGTCACCGTCGACTACCTGACCAGCGCCCTCACCGCAGGACTCCCCACCAGGGTCGACAGCCCTGCCGGCCTGATCCGCCGCCGCCTCACCGACAAGATCCCACCCCGACTGCCCACCGAAAGCGCCCAAACCGTCACCCTCGCCCCACCGCGCCGCATCCTCATGGAATGCACCGACTGCGGCCGCCCCGGCCCCCCGGAGGCCCTCCCCGACGGCCTCTGCCACCCCTGCCGCACCACCCACCACTCCACGGCCACCGAGGAACCGGAGCACCCCGCCGGGATCGCCGACATCAAGGCACACATGGCCAACCTCCGCGACCTGCTCAAACCCGTCTGAACCCGAGCGCCACAATCACCTCACACCCCCAACCGACAGAAGCCGGTGGCGAACCGTGCGAAAGGCGACCGAACCTCCCGCATGGCAGCCATGCGCCTCCGTGAGATCCCGGACACGACGACGAACGCCCTTCCTCTTCCGGAGAACGAGATACCGCACACGACCGGCGAAGGGCAGAATCACCCCTGTACATGCCCAGATCCAGGCCGGGACGATTCACCACACCGAGGAGAAATATCCGTTTCTCAAGAAGTGGGTAAGAGCAGCCCATCGGGCACATAAACCCGCAGGTCACGAACTATGGTCCCCGCGCACGCGGGTTGGCGAGGCCCACGCCGTGGACCTCGCCTCCAGGCACGTGGCCCCCGCGCTCCACGGACCGGGCACCGGCAGGTCGACGACCCGTCCAGCTGACGGGGCATCGGGCCGGGTGCTGCACACCGTCCCCGGCCTGCGGCGGTGCCGCGAGTGCGGTTGCGGTGTCGCAGGCCTGTCGTAGGGTTCCGGTCCATGACCGCCGAACCTGACTTCCTGCGTACTACCCGGACCTCGTACGACGCCATCGCCGACGGTTACGCGAGCTGGACCCGTGACGAGCTGGCGTCCAAGTCGCTGGAGCGCGGGCTGCTGACCGCCTTCGCCGAACTGGTGGCTAAGGACGGCGGCGGTCTCCCGCTGGCCGATGTCGGCTGCGGCACGGGTCGGGTGACCGAGTATCTGGGCGGGCTCGGCCTGGGACTCGACGTGTTCGGGATCGACCTCTCCCCGCAGATGGTGGCCACGGCGCGGAAGGAGCACCCGGACCTGCGCTTCGAGGAGGGCTCCATGCTCGGCCTCCCGCTGCCGGACGCGTCGCTGGGCGGGCTGCTCGCCTGGTACTCGACGATTCACGTTCCGGACAAAGAACTGCCGTGTGCCTTCGCGGAGTTCCACCGCGTCCTCGCCCCAGGGGCGCACGTGCAGCTGGGCTTCCAGGTGGGGGACGAGCCGTTTCGCCTGGCGGAGGCGCTGGGCCAGGAGGTCTCCCTCGTCTTCCACCGTCGGCAGCCGGAGCGGATGGCCGCGCTGCTGCGGGAGGTGGGGCTGGAGGTGCGGTCCGTGGTGTGGCGGGAGCGGGAGACGGACGGGCCGTTCCCGGAGCGGACGCCGCAGGGGTTCGTGCTGGCGCGCAGGCCGATTGTCAGTGGCGGCTGTGAGGATGGGGACACCCGCACAACGGGTTGACCTGAACAGCGGATTGAGGGGGACTCCATGGGCGCCTGGGACATCGGCCACTTCGACAACGACACCGCGGCCGACTTCGGAGGCCGGGTCGACGACGCGGAGCCGGAGAAGAAGGCGGACGTGCTCCGTGATGTCCTGACCGCCGTCGCGGACACCGGGCCGGAGGACTACGCGGACGACGGGGAGGAGGCGGTGGCCGCCGCCGCGCTGGTCGCCGCGCAGTGTCCCGGGGGAGAGCCCGTCACCACCGCGTACGGCCCGAAGGAGCCCCTGCCACCGCTCCCCGCCGACCTGCGTCCGCTGGCCGTCCGCGCCCTGGACCGCCTCACCGCGAAGAACGCCGAGCCGCTGGACCTGTGGGCGGACGCCGGCGCGGACCAGGAGTGGCTCGCGGGGATAGCCACCCTGCGCAGGGTGCTGGTGGGGACGTCGGGGGAGTGAGGGCGGCCGCTCTCGGGCGCGACTTCAGCGTTTCGGGCTACCCGCGCGGACGAGTTCGGCGACGTCCAGGGAGACTTCGGCGCCGATCGAGGCGGGGAGCGGGGCCTCCTGGCCGGGGGCGTAGACCTCGTGGCGGTCGTAGCCGCCGGGGAGCGGCTCGGTCAGGACATGGACGCGGCCGTGTTTGCGGTCGACGATCACGTACACCGGGATCTTGGCCTGGGCGTAGGCGACGACCTTGTGGCGCAGGTCGTTCTGGTAGTTCCCGGAGGTGACCTCCAGGACGAGGCGGAAGCAGGCGGGGTCGTAGCAGTTGTTCTCGATCAGGTGCTTGCCGTAGTCGGCGTCGACGATCGCCAGATCGGGGATCACGTAGTCCTCGGGACCGCTGGGGAGCCAGAGGCCGACGGCCTGGAGGACTCTCGACTCCTCGCCGTGCAGACCGGCGGCGAGGAAGGGGACCATGAGCGTGGTCAGGGCGTCGGCGTGCGGGCCGTCCGGGGGAGGTGCCACGGTGACGAGGCCTCCGATGATCTCGACGCGATGCCCCGGAAGCTGTTCCATGAGACGGTTGGCCGTTTCGAGCAGCGTTTCCGGCTCATCGTCACAGGGGTGCTCGACTGCTGCTGCAGACATTGCGGGCCTCCTGGAATGGGCTGGTGTCGAGAGCATCATCGTAGGGTGAGGCGGTCCAAGATCGCGCTTCTGGCATATGCCGCCCGGTCGAGTGAAGCAGAAACGGCCCGGCACACCGTGTGGGTGCCGGGCCGTCTCCGTACGGTCGAGAACCGAGAAGTTACAGCTTCTCGATCACGTAGTCGACGCACGCCGTCAGCGCCTGCACGTCCGCCGGGTCGA
Organism: Streptomyces sp. SM11; assembly: GCF_002910905.1. Taxonomy (GTDB): domain Bacteria; phylum Actinomycetota; class Actinomycetes; order Streptomycetales; family Streptomycetaceae; genus Streptomyces. The sequence continues at coordinate 3,970 of NZ_NEUE01000273.1, forward strand.
TCGCCGGGAACATCGCCACGCGCAGCTGGTTGCGGCCGAGCTTGCGGTACGGCTCGGTGTCCACGATGCCGTTGGCGCGCAGCACCTTGGCGACGGCCGCTGCGTCGATCTCGTCCGCGAAGTCGATCGTGCCGATGACCTGCGAGCGCTTCGCCGGGTCCGTGACGAACGGGGTGGCGTACTTCGACTCGTCGGCCCAGCCGTAGAGGTGGCCCGAGGAAGCCGCCGTGCGGCCCGTCGTGAAGTCCAGGCCGCCCTGGGTGTTCATCCACTTCAGCTGCTCGTTCAGCAGGAAGAGGGTGGACAGCGCCGGGGTGTTGTACGTCTGGTTCTTCAGGGAGTTGTCGATCGCCGTCGGGAGCGAGAAGAACTCCGGGATGTGCCGGCCCGAGCCGTGGATCCGGGCGGCACGCTCCAGGGCGGCCGGGGAGAACACGGCGATCCACAGGCCGCCGTCGGAGGCGAAGGACTTCTGCGGGGCGAAGTAGTAGACGTCGCTCTCGGTGATGTCGACCGGCAGGCCGCCCGCGCCGGAGGTGGCGTCCACCAGGACGAGGGCGCCCTCGTCGGCGCCCGCGACGCGCTTGACCGGGGCCGCGACACCCGTCGAGGTCTCGTTGTGGGTGAAGGCGTAGACGTCGACGCCCGCTTCGGCCTTCGGGTCCGGGTGGGTTCCCGGGTTGGAGGCGATGACGGTGGGGTCGGACAGCCACGGCGCGAGCTTCGCGGCCTTGGCGAACTTCGAGGAGAACTCGCCGAAGTTCAGGTGCTGGGACTTCGACTCGATCAGACCGTGCGTCGCGATGTCCCAGAAGGCGGTGGAGCCGCCGTTGCCCAGGATGACCTCGTAACCCTCGGGGAGGGAGAAGAGAGCGCGCACGCCGTCCCGTACCTCGCCGACCAGGTTCTTGACCGGGGCCTGGCGGTGGGACGTACCGAGGAGAGAGGTGCCGGTGGCGGCCAGCGCGTCGAGCGCCTCCGTCCGCACCTTGGAAGGACCGGCGCCGAAGCGTCCGTCGGCGGGCTTGATGTCAGCGGGAATCTGGATGTCGGCCACGGGTCGGAGCGTAGTCCCTCGGTGGCACGGCTTCGTAACCGTGTCCGTCCGATGAGACATGCGCTCCGGCCCGGGGACCCCGCACGCAGGGGCCTACTTCTTGTCGCCGCCGAACGGGCAGCCCAGTTCCACCGGCAGTTCGTGCAGGTCGTTCTGCGTCACGATCGGCTTGTTGCGCAGCTCGGTGGCCGGGACCGCCAGCTCCAGTTCCGGGAACCGCTCGTAGAGGGCGGGGAGCGCGATGCCCGCCTCCAGGCGGGAGAGTGCCGCACCCGGGCAGACGTGCGGGCCGTGGCCGAAGGCGATGTGGCGGTTCGGGGTGCGGGTGGCGTCGAACTCGCCCGCCGTCGGGCCGTACTGCTCCTCGTCCCGGCCCAGCGCGCCGAACGAGATGATCAGGCCCTCGCCCTTCGGGAGGACCTTGTCGCCGACCTCGATGTCCTCCGTCGCGAAGCGGATCAGTACGTGCGAGGTCGGGGTGTTCCAGCGCAGTGTCTCCTCGATCACGCCGTCCCACCCGATCTCCCCGTTCAGCACCTTCTCGCGCTGCTCGGGGTGGGTCTGGAGCGCCTCGACGACGTTGACGATCAGGCTGATCGTGGTCTCATGTCCGGCAGCGATGATCAGTTGCAGCGTGTTGACGATCTCCTCGTCGGTGAGGTGGTCACCGTTCTCGGAGGCCGCGATCAGGGCGCTGGTCAGGTCGTCGCCCGGGGCGGCCCGCTTGGCGTCGACGATCTTCGTGAAGAGGGTCCCGAGGTCCGCCATCATCTGCGGGACCTCCTCCGGCGGCGTCTGCGTCGAGAAGAACTTCTCGAACAGCTCCTTCAGCCGGGGGTGGTCCGCCGCGTCCACGCCCATCAGCTCGCTGATCACGTTCATGGGGAGCGGGTAGGCGAACTCGGCCTTCAGGTCGACCGGCTGCCCGGCCGGGAGGGCGGCCAGCTTCTCCAGGCTCGCGTTCGTCAGCGCCTCGATCCCGGTCCGCAGCCGCTCCACCCGCTTCACCGTGAGCGCCTGTGCCACCAGCGTGCGGAGACGGCGGTGGTCCGCCCCGTCGACCGTCAGCATCGAGCGGCCCGGGTTGGCCAGGCCGATCAGTGGCCAGTCCATCGGTATCTCGCCGCGCTGCCAGGCGCCCCAGACGTTGATGTCCTTGACCACCCGGCTGTCGGTGAGCAGTGCGCGGGCCTCCGCGTGGCGGGTGACCGCGTAGACGTGCACCCCGCCGGGCAGCTCCACCTCGGCCAGCGGTCCGGCGGCCCGCAGTGCGGCGCTCTCGCCGTCGAGGTCGGTGACGAACGGGTCGAGCGCGATGCGGGTCATGCGGGGCCTCCGTGGCTTCCGGGTCTGCCGAGGGCGGGCGTGGGCGTGAAGAGCACCGGCAGGTCCGTCAGCCCGCGCAGCCACGGCGACGGACGGCGGGTGAGCTGCTCGGCGGGGACGGCGAGGTCCACGTCGGGCAGCCGGTCGAGCAGGACCTCGATGCCGGTACGGGCGATGACCTCGGCGGTCTCCTGGGCCGGGAACGGGCAGCGGTGCTCGCCGTGGCCGAAGGAGAGGAAGGCGTTGTTGCCGCCGGTCAGGGCCGAGGCGTGGGTCCTCACCTGCGGGTCGCCGTTGGCGGCGGCGATCCCCAGGAGCAGCAGGTCACCGGCGCGGATGTGGCGGCCGCCGAGGTGGGTGTCGCGGGCGGCCCAGCGGCCGGCCACGTTCTGGGTGGGGGTGTCCTCCCAGAGGACCTCGTTCATCGCCTCGGCGACGCTGTGCCGGCCGCCCGAGAGCGAGGCGGCGAACCGGTCGTCGGTCAGCATCAGGCGCAGCGAGTTGCCCATCCAGTCGCAGGTCGGCTGGTGACCGGCCGCCATCATCACCATGAGGTCCTGGGCGACCTCCTCGTCGGTGAAGCCGCCGGTGTCGGCGAGCATCCGGCTGGCGACGTCGTCGCCGGGCTCGGCGTGCTTGTCGGCCAGCAGCTGGAACATCGAGGTGCCGAGGTGCTGCTGTCCGGCGAGCGCCCGCTCCCGGCCGTCGATCATGTCGTTGATCGAGTTGGCCAGCGGGTGGGCGTTCTCGTCGGAGAAGCCGTAGATCCTGGCCAGCACGAGGGCGGGCAGCAGCTTGGCGTACTCCACGATGATGTCGACCGAGCCCTTGGTGCAGAACCGGTCGATCAGCTCGTCGGCGAACTCCTCGGCGTACCGTTTCAGGGAGAACGGGTCGACGCCCTCCAGCGCGTTGCTGATCATCATGGCGCGGACGCTGTGGCGCTCGCCGACCGTGTAGAGGATCGAGGGCTGCTTGCGCCCGATCATCGGCAGCAGCGGCCAGTCGTCGGGAATGCGGTCCCACTGGTTCCACAGGTCGGAGTCCCGGCTGAAGAGGGCCGGGTCGCCGGTGACCTGGTGCAGTTCGCGGTAGCCGAGGACGAGCCAGGCGGGCACGTCGCCGTCGAGGACGACCGGGGCGATCGCCCCGTGGTCGCGCCGCATGTCCCGGTAGAGCTGGACGGGGTCGCTCTGGAAGCGGGGCCCGGACAGCGGGACGGACCCGCCGGTCACGGGGCAGCCGGAGACAGGGGTCACGGGACGGGCTCCGGGATCGGGCCGGCCGCCGCCAGGGCCGCCTCGGGGGCGCGGAGGCGGGCGGCGGAGAGTGCGGCGAGGTGCTCGACGAGCGTGATGAGCACGTACTTGCTGGACGAGCGGTCGCGGGCGTCGCACTCCACCAGCGGCACGTCCTCCGAGAGGTCCAGGGCCTCCCGGATCTGCTGCTCGCTGTGGAGCGGGCCGCCGAAGTCGTTGCACGCCACGATGAACGGTGTGCCGTGGTGCTCCAGGCGGTCGATGGCGTACCAGGAGTCGGCGAGCCGGCGGGTGTCGACGAGGACGACCGCGCCGAGAGTGCCGGAGAACAGCCGGTCCCACAGGAACCAGAAGCGTTCCTGTCCGGGCGCGCCGAAGAGGTACAGCACGGAGCGTTCGTCGAGCGTGATCCGGCCGAAGTCGAACGCCACCGTGGTGGACGTCTTGGCCTGGACGCCGTCGAGGTGGTCGACGGCCTCGCCCGCGCGGGTCATGGTCTCCTCCGTGTTGAGCGGACGGATCTCGCTCACGGATCGGACCATGGTGGTCTTGCCGACCCCGAAGCCGCCGACGACAACGATCTTGAGTCCGTTGTCGGCCGTCGAGCTCAGGGCGGCGCGGTCAGAGGTTGCGGAGTCCAACGAGCACCTGTTCCAGGATGTCGGGGTCGGGGAGCCGGTCCGCGACACGGGCTGTACGGGGGTGGCGGGCGCTGATCCGGCTGGTGTCGAGCAGGTCGCACAGCATGATGCGGACGATGCTGACCGGCAGGTTCAGGTTCGCGGCGATCTCGACGACGGCGGTGGGGCCCTGGCACATCCGCAGGATCGCGACGTGCTCGGACTGCATCCCGGGGGCCGGATCGCACTCGGCGACGACCAGCGTCACCAGGTCGAAGGCGGCGGAGTCGGAACGGCTGCGTCCCCCGGTGAGGGTGTACAGCCGGTCCGGATCCTCGTCGCGGCCCGGTCGTGGGCGAGGCGCCGTCGTCATACGGCCGGGACCTCGGCGGGTTCGCGCGGCGGAGCGACGAGGTGTTCGCCGAGCTGCTCGACGAGCTCGCTCATGTTGTGGCCGACGAGGCCCACGTCGGAGTCCTCGTCGGCGACGACGGCCAGGTGGGCCCCGGCCCCCGCCTCGACGATGAACAGCACGCCGCCGTAGAACTCGGCCATCGCGGACCGTACGCCGCCGGTGCCGTCGCCGAACTCGATGGACGCGCCGTGCGACAGGCTCTGGATTCCGGCGGAGATCGCGGCCAGCTGGTCCGCCTGGTCGACGGAGAGCTCGGGGGTGCGGCACAGCTTGAGGCCGTCGCGGGACAGGACGAGGGCGTGGCGGGTACCGGGGGTGCGGTCGAGCAGCCCCTCCAGCAGCCAGTTGAGCTTCTCGTCGGTGGTCGCGGTCATCGGGTGTTGCCTTCCGGGTGCGTGGAGTTGGCCCGTACCGCCTTGCTGAAGGTACTGAAGCGTGCTGCCTGGACCTTCGGGTCGGTGGTGCGGGCCCGGGGGGTTTCGGCTCCGCCGGGGGTGGCGTTGCCGGTACGGGACTCGGCGGCGGCCAGCGTGCGGCCGCGGCGGCGCTTGGGCAGGCCGCTCTCGCCGAACGTGGGCACGCCGCCGGTGGACTCGGACTCCGAATCCACCGAAGGGCCCGAGGACTTCGAGGACGCCGACTCCGCCGCCGCCGGGGTCAGGGGCGTGGAGGCGTCGTCCTCGGCGAGGGACCGGGCCGCGGGGGCGGCGTCGGCGGTGTCCGTTCCGGCGGCCGAGGCATGCAAGGGCTCCGGCTCGGCGGGGAGGGCGGGGGCAGCCGGGGCGGCTGCCGGTGCCGGTGCCGTCGGCATCGGTGCGGTCGCGCGGGAGATGAGGTCCTGAGGGAGCATCATCAGCGCGCCTGTGCCGCCGCGGGCGGACGGCCGGAAGGAGACGGTCAGGCCGTGCTTGCGGGCCAGCCGGCCGACGACGGCGAGCCCGAGGCGGGTGCCGGAGAGGCTGGTGAGGTCCTGGTTCTCCGCGGAGACCGCCTTCTCGGCGCGGCGCAGCTGCACCTCGCTCATGACGAGCCCGCTGTCCTCGACGGTGATGACGATGCCCGCCGGGACCTCCTCCACGTACACATGGACCTCGGCGGTGGGCGGCGAGAAGTTGGCAGCGTTGTCGAGGAGCTCGGCGACCGCGTGCATGACGCCCTCGGCCGCGTGCCCGGCGATGGCGACATCGCTGGTGGAGTGCAGGCGGACCCGCTGGTAGCTGCCGATCCGGCCCATCGCGCCGCGCAGGATCGACTCCATGACGATCGGCTTGGCCCAGCGCCGGCCGGAGCGGGCCCCGGTCAGCACGGCGATGGAGTCGGCGAGCCGGCCCGCCTGGGCGGTGCGGTGGTCCAGGTGGAGCAGGTCCCCGAGCACGGACTCGTCGGAGTGCCGGTGCTCCATCTCGCGGAGGTCGGCCAGCATGCTGGTGGCCAGGGCCTGCATCCGCCCCGCCGCGTTGGCGCAGGCGGCGACGGCCGCGGAGCGCTCGGTCTCGGCACGGGTGGCGCGGGCGGTCAGCCGGTCGGCGGTGGCGGTGAGACGGGCCTGTTCGGCGGCGGCGTCCGCGCAGATCCGCTCGTTCTCGGCACGGGCCTCGGCGGCGACCCGGGCGGTCTCGGCGGAGGCGGCGCCCTTGATCCTGGCGGTCTCCGCGGTGAAGCGCTGGGCCTCGACGGCGGAGGCGGAGACCAGGCGCGAGGTCTCGGAGGTGAACCGCTGGGCGTCGGCGGCCCGCAGGGCGCGCAGCGTCCGCGCGGTCCCCAGGGTGTGGACGGTGACGGCCACGCAGACGCTCAGCAGCACGGCGGCTGCGCCCGCGCCCCAGGCCAGCGGGGCCCGTACCTCGTCGGGGGCCGCGGCGACGCCCCACAGGGTCAGCGTGCCGGTTGCGGCTGCCGAGATCAGCAGGGCGAGTGCGGTGGGCCGGTGTGAGGGGCGCAATCGGAGTCCTCGGTGGCGGACGGTGCGGGACAGTACTGGGCGGTACGGGGCGGTACGGACCGAGCGAAGCTGACCAGTCGAATTCAGGACAGTTCGTCACGGGTGTGGGCGATCCAGCACAACTGGAGCTGATAATTCCTGTGCAAGTCTTGGTCACTATAGGAGACTTGACGGTCTGTTTGGGAAGATCTAGTGGGCTTTTTTGTACTGCTTACGCGCTTTGATCCGCCTGTATCCCAAGAGTTCACCTGTACCGAAGGCATGCTGAGGCCATGGCCGAACAGCATCGACCGCATACCGAAACTCCCCCGGAAACTCCCCCGGCTTTCGTAGCGGCGCTCCGCTCCGCCGTACGCGGCGCGAGCGACTTCGGGACCGCCGCCCGGGCACTGGCGACCATGGACGCCTCCAACTACCGCCGCGTCCCGCTCGGCGTGCTCGCCCCGCGCGACGCCGACGACATCGCCGCCGCCCTGGCCGTCTGCCGGGAGCACGGGGTTCCGGTGGTGGCGCGCGGCGGCGGCACCTCCATCGCCGGGCAGGCCACCGGCACCGGACTCGTCCTCGATCTCACCCGCCATCTGCGCACGGTCCTCGACCTGGACCCCGCCGCCCGCACCGCCGTCGTCCAGCCCGGCGTGATCCTGGACGACCTGCGGGCCGCCGCCGCACCCCACGGCCTGACCTTCGGCCCCGACCCCTCCACCCACAGCCGCTGCACCCTCGGCGGGATGATCGGCAACAACTCCTGCGGCGCGCACTCGGTGGCCTGGGGCACGACCGCGGACAACGTGCGGAAGCTGTCGGTGGTGCGGTACGGGGGCGAGGCGCTACGCCTGGAACAGGGGAGCGGCGAGGGGCCCGAGGGCGTCGGCGCACTCGTCGCCGCCCACCTCGCCCTCCTCCGCACCGGCTACCCCGATCTCCCGCGCCGCATCTCCGGCTACGCGCTCGACGCCCTGCTCCCCGAACACCCCGGCGGCCCCGACCCGGTCCGGGCGTTCTGCGGCAGCGAGGGCACCCTCGGCGTCGTCACCGAGGCCACCGTGCGGCTGGTCGAGGCCCCGCGCGCCCGCGCCCTGGCCGTCCTCGGGTACGCCGACGAGTCCGACGCCGCCGACGCCGCCCCGGGCCTCCTCCCGTACCGCCCGCTCACCGTCGAGGGCATGGCGGCCGACCTCGTCACCGAGTCCGCCGGGCTGCCGCGCGGGGCCGCCTGGCTGTTCGTCGAGACCGGCGGCGACACCCCGGCCGAGGCACGCGCGCACGCCGAACGCATCCTGCGGGCCGCCGACGCCGTCGACGGGGCGGTCGTCACCGACCCGGCCGGGCAGCGGGCCCTGTGGCGCATCCGCGAGGACGCCGCCGGGACCGCCACCCGGATGCCCGACGAGGGGGGCACCTCCCGCGGGAGCGCGGCCGGAGGCGGGGGAGAGGCCTGGCCCGGCTGGGAGGACTGCGCGGTGCCGCCCGCCCGGCTCGGCGCCTACCTCCGTGACTTCCGCGCGCTGCTCGCCGAACACGGCCTGCGCGGCACCCCGTACGGCCACTTCGGCGACGGCTGCATCCACGTCCGCATCGACTTCGACCTGATCGGCGCGGACGGGGTGGCCCGCTTCCGCCGGTTCTCCGAGGAGACGGCCGGTCTCGTCGTCGCGCACGGCGGCTCCCTCAGCGGTGAACACGGCGACGGCCAGGCGCGCGCGGAGTTGCTGCCCCGGATGTACGGGGACGAGCTGGTCGCCCTCTTCCACCGGTTCAAGGACCTGTGGGACCCGGACGGCGGCCTGAACCCCGGCATCCTCGCCCGCCCCGCCCGCCTCGATACGAACCTCCGCTTCGCCGTCCTCCCGAAACGCCCCGTGGACGTGGAGTTCGGCTACCCGCAGGACGGCGGGGACTTCGCGGGCGCGGTCCGCCGCTGCGTCGGCGTCGCCAAGTGCCGTACGACGGAGGCGAGCGGCACGGGCGTCATGTGCCCGTCCTTCCGGGTCACCGGCGAGGAGGCGCACTCGACCCGGGGGCGGGCCCGGCTGCTGCACGAGATGCTCGCGGGCGAGATCATCACGGACGGCTGGCGGAGTACGGAGGTACGGGACGCGCTCGACCTCTGCCTCTCCTGCAAGGGCTGCCGCAGCGACTGCCCGGTCGGCGTCGACATGGCCACGTACAAGGCGGAGTTCCTGCACCACCACTACCGGGGCCGGCTCCGCCCCGCCGCCCATTACGCGATGGGCCGCCTCCCGCGGTGGCTGCGCCTGGCCGCCCCCTTCGCCCGTCCCCTCAACGCCCTGGCCCGGCTGCGCCCCCTCGCCGCCCTGGCGAAACGGCTGGCCGGGATCGCGCCCGAGCGGACGATCCCGGTGCTGGCGACGGAGACGTACAGCCGGTGGCTGCGCCGTCGCCGTCAGGGCGAGGGGACGCGCGTCCTCTCCTCCGACCGGGTGGTGGCCCTCTGGGCGGACACCTTCACCGAGCATCTGTCCCCGCGGGTGGGCCGGGCGGCGGTTCGGGTCCTGGAGGGGGCGACGGGGCGTACGGTGCTGCCGCCCCCGCGCGGGGTGTGCTGCGGCCTCACGTACGTATCGACGGGCCAGCTCGACGCGGCCCGCCGTGTGATGCGCCGCACCCTGGACCGCCTGCGCCTCCTCCCCGGCCACCCGCTCGTCGTCCTCGAACCGAGCTGCGCCGCGACGCTCCGCACCGACCTGCCCGAACTCCTCCCCGACGACCCGCGCGCCGCCGGACTGGCCGCGAGCGTACGGACCCTGGCCCAGTACCTGGAGGAGTACGCCCCCGACTGGACCCCGCCCCGCCTGGACCGCCCGGCCGCCGGCCAGACCCACTGCCACCAGCGCGCGGTCCTCGGCGACGCGGCGGAGCGGAGACTGCGCGAACGGATGGGCCTGACCGGCGAACTCAGCGGCGGCTGCTGCGGGCTCGCCGGGAACTTCGGCTTCGAGAAGGGCCACTGGGAGGTGTCCGTCGCCTGCGCGGAGGAGCGACTGCTCCCCGCCGTACGGGACGCGGCACCCGGCACGGAACTCCTCGCGGACGGCTTCTCCTGCCGCACACAGCTCGGCCAGCTCGCCGGACGCCGGGCCCGGCACCTCGCGGAGGTGATCGCACAGGGGCTCGGACCCGATGTCTGAGGCGGCGTGTGCGACAGGTGCGGATGGGCCGGGGCCCGCGGACCCGCCCGCCCTCGGCGCACCGCCGCCGTGCGGTCACGGCCTGCGCCGGACGGGCGTTCTCGGGGGCCGCGCCGCCCCGGTAGGCCCAGGTGCGCCGCGTGTACCCGTACGCCACCTTGTTCACCGGGTCCGCGAAGGACCGTGAACCGGCGGCCCCGGAGCGGCCGATCGAGCCGTCGCCGAGGAACGGATGGGCCTGCCGCACCCGCTCGAAGCCGAGTCCGAAGGCATCGGCCGCGCCGGTCACCAGGTCGGTGCCGCGCAGGTGGATCCGGCCGAACCCGGCCACCGGCGGATTCCCGGGCGCACCACGCACTCACGGCCCCCGGGCGATGATCTCGCGGGCCAGGGCCGCCAGCTGGGGGAGCGCCGGATGGCCGGGGGCGTCGCGGCGGGCGAGGAGGACCGGGACGCCCGGGGCGTCGTCGAGCGGGACGTAGGTGACCCCCGTGTGCGGGTGCAGGGTCGCGGTCGAGGCGGTGGACACCCCGCTGCCGCGTCCGGCGGCGATGGCGGTGAGCCAGTCGTCGGTGTTCCCGACGGTGAGGGTGGCGGCCGGGCGGGCGTGCGGCGGCCACAGGCCGACGGTGGTGGTGCCGGAGACGGTGTTCAGGACGACGGGGCCGCCCGCGAGGTCGGCGAGGGCGAGCGAGGTCCGGCCCGCGAGCGGCCCGTCCGCGGTCACCGCCGCCACCCGGACCTCGGTGAACAGCACCTCCGCGACGAGCCCCGGCGCGTCCACGGGCCCCCGCAGCAGCGCCGCGTCGACCTCGCCCCGGGTCAGGCCGGCGGTGCGGTCGTCGATCCGGAGCAGTTCCAGCGGGGTCCCCGGGTGGCGCTCCTGCCAGGTCCGCAGCAGTGGTGTGGTGTACGGCCCGAACGCGGACCAGGCGTGCCCGAGCCGCAGCGGCCAGGTGCGCAGCCGCCCGGGGGCGAGGGCCTCGTCGAAGGCGGCGACCGCGGCGGCGGCCTTGTCGCGGAAGGCGACGCCGTCGGGGGTCAGGGCGAGGTGGTGGGTGGAACGGTCGACGAGCCGGACCCCCAGGTGCCGCTCCAGCGCCGCGAGGGTGCGGGACACGGCGGGCTGGGTCAGCCGGAGACGGGCGGCGGCACGCGTGATGTTCAGCTCTTCGGCGACCGCGAGGAAGGCCCGCAGGTGCCTGAGTTCCACGGGGCGGCCGGGGGAGGGTCCATCGTTCATGCGTGGGAAGCATAACGAGAGCTTGATCGGCATTTCACGGGACGCGCGGGCGTCCTTACGGTGAAGGAACAACTGGGGAGCCTGGGGAGGGCCAGTGCGAGTTTCCGTACTGGCCAGTCCATTACAGTGTACTGAGCTGTCCCGCCCCCTCTCCCCGGAAGGCCCCCCCGTGAACGACCATCGCAGCGCCGCCGAACCGGCCGCCGCAGCCGTCGCCGCACCCGAAGCGGTGGCGGCACTCGAAGGCGCCGGGGCGGGCACGGGCGCCGACGGGGACGTGGGCGCGGGCGTC
>NZ_NEUE01000274.1 GCF_002910905.1 Streptomyces sp. SM11
GGGTGGGGCTCCGGCCCGAAGCTCGGGTGCCGGGACTCGGGCGTCGGGATGCGGGACCCGGGGTTCGAGCGCCTTCTCTAACCGGCGGGTAGATGCAGGGGGGTTGGGAAAACCTCCCCCACCTCCCCACCCTCGTCACGGCGAGCAAGTATGACTAATCGTGACAGCTTGCGGCGCAGCGTCACGACTGCTTACGGTGCGAGAACCAATCGACCCCGACGCGGTGTTGCCACACCAGGCCGGGGTCTCACCGCAAGATCGATCACCCAGAAGGACGATCCCGTGGCTACCCAGCAGCCTAGCTCCGCCCCGCCCGCCCCCGCACTCTCCGCCGCGTACCCGATGGCCAAGCCCGGGTACGGCAAACGCACGGCTCCCGATCAACAGGCACCTACGCGCGAAGATTTCGCCCTGCTGCCGACGCGTGAGCGGTATGTCGCCGGGTTCGTCGACCACCTCCCCGAGGGGGCGGCGATGAGCGTGAAGCAGCTCGCCAAGCAGCTCCCGCTCTACGGCCAGCAGGCCATCTCCACCGCCCTGACCGCCCTGTCCGTCGCCGGGCACCTGCGACGCGTACGGTGCCCCGTCAGCGACGGCGACGAGACGCGCTGGGTCTTCCGCACCTTCTGGTCCAGCACCGCCCACGACAACGAGTGGTGGAACACCTACCTCGCCACCGAGAAGGCCGCCCGGACCGCCAACTCCGCACCGGACACCCCGACCCCCGACACGGCGACCCCGGCCACGGCGACCCCGCCGCCGTGGGTCCCGGCCGAGGAACCGCCGCCGCCCGCGCCGGAGGGCCCCGGTGCGGACCAGGCCCCCGGATGCCCCGCCGTACCGCAGCAGCGCACCCCGCACCAGAGGCCGGACGACGAGCCCGCGCCGCCCCTTCCGCCCACCCCGAGCGCGGCCCCCGCGCCGCCCGTCCCGTGCGCGGTCTCCGAGACGCCCGCAACGCCCATGACGCCCCGCACCTTCGTAGCCGGTCCTTCCCCGGCCTACCTGGCCCTGGCCCGCCTGGGCCGCGACGACCACCGCCTCGCCCTCTCCGCCGACGACTGCGCCGCCCTCGAACCACAAGCGGCCCAGTGGCTCGCCCGGGGCGTCACCGTCGACTACCTGACCAGCGCCCTCACCGCAGGACTCCCCACCAGGGTCGACAGCCCTGCCGGCCTGATCCGCCGCCGCCTCACCGACAAGATCCCACCCCGACTGCCCACCGAAAGCGCCCAAACCGTCACCCTCGCCCCACCGCGCCGCATCCTCATGGAATGCACCGACTGCGGCCGCCCCGGCCCCCCGGAGGCCCTCCCCGACGGCCTCTGCCACCCCTGCCGCACCACCCACCACTCCACGGCCACCGAGGAACCGGAGCACCCCGCCGGGATCGCCGACATCAAGGCACACATGGCCAACCTCCGCGACCTGCTCAAACCCGTCTGAACCCGAGCGCCACAATCACCTCACACCCCCAACCGACAGAAGCCGGTGGCGAACCGTGCGAAAGGCGACCGAACCTCCCGCATGGCAGCCATGCGCCTCCGTGAGATCCCGGACACGACGACGAACGCCCTTCCTCTTCCGGAGAACGAGATACCGCACGCGGCCGGCGAAGGGCAGAATCATCCCTGTGACATGCCCAGCTTCAGGCCGGGACGGTTTGCCACACCGGGGAGATATGTCCGTTTCTCAAGAAGTGGGTAAAAACAGCCCCTCGGGCACATAAACCCGCAGGTCACGAACCATGGTCCCCGCGCACGCGGGGATGGTCCCGCCCGCACTCTCGTGGCCCGGCACGAGGGCGGGTGGACCCCGCGCATGCGGGGCTGGTCCCGGCGATGGATGAGCGTCTCGACTGGGCACGCCGTCGTCCCCGCGCGCGGGGCTCCTCACGGCCGGCCGCTCGACGTCGCACGCCGGCAACGGCCGGTCGCCACTCTCGGCGGTGCAGTGGGCAGCCGAACTCCCAGCCGCCTACGGTCAGGCGGTCTCCCCGAAAGGCAGGCAAGGCACACAGCAGAGCGCCCGCCCGCCGCACAGAGGGTGTGCGGCGGCCGGGCGCTCCGGGTCAGGTCGGGGGAAGCGGCGTCGGGGGACAAGCCGCTTCCCCCGGTGAGAACAGGGCCTGCCGGCCGTCCGTCGCGGTCAGGGGGTATCGCGCGGCGGTGGCCCCACAGAGAGGCCCTGTTCCGGCCCTCCGGGTCCTGCCTGGTCCCGTCGGGCTCGGTATCCATCCTGCCGGGCGACAGGAGCCACGAGACCGGGCAAAAGGCCCCGATGGCAGGGACATAGGTCCTTAAAGGGCGCGTCAGTGATCGGAAACGGCCACCGGATACGGCCATCCGTGCGGATACAATCACCCGATCGCACATGGGGTCGACGGGGAGGCAGGATTGTGGCCAAGGCAAAGACGATCATGATCTACCTAGTGGTGATCTTCGTGCTGTACACGATCATCATGTCTCCGCAGCGGGCCGCCGAACTGGTCCAGGTAGGGTTCGAAGGCATTTCCACCGCCGCGCAGAGCGTCGGTGACTTCATGTCAGAACTGGTGAAGTAGGAGACGAGCGATGATCCGCCACCTGGTCCTCTTCAAGCTCAACGAGGGCGTCGAGCGCGACGACCCGCGGGTCGTCGCCGGGGACCGGGCCTTCCGGGAGCTGGCGGGGCAGGTCCCCGGGCTGGAGTTCTGGGAGTGCGCCTGGAACATCACCGACCGGCCGATCGCGTACGACTACGCCATCAACTCCGCGGTCGCCGACGAGGACGCACTCAAGCGGTACATCGAGCACCCGGCCCACCAGGCCGCCGCGGGACAGTGGCGGGAGTTCGCCACTTGGGTGATCGCCGACTACCCCTTCTGACACCTCCGCGTCGCCGGTTCGTCCCGGTTCCGCTGGCCCCCCGCCGTTGAGGCGGGGGGTTTCTCTGTCCTGTTTAAACCTTTTCGACCTCAACACGGCATTATGCGGTGCTTGCACACAGTGGACATGTCTTGTGATGCTATGACCGCTTTTGACGGATGAATTGACCGTAGTTGACCGCGAAGGGGTGGCGTCACCGTGTCGGCCAGTACAGCGCCTCAAGTGCCTCCCCAGACCGTCCAGACGGAGGACATCCAGACCGAGACCCCGGACCCCTCGGCCAGGCCCGCCAGGACCCGCGGGGCCGACACCAGGGCGCTCACCCAGGTCCTCTTCGGCCAGTTCAAGAACCTGGAGCCGGGCACTCCGGAACACCGCCGGGTCCGGTCAGCCCTCATCGAGGCGAACCTCCCCCTCGTGCGGTACGCCGCAGCGCGGTTCCGCAGTCGCAACGAGCCGATGGAGGACGTCGTCCAGGTCGGCACGATCGGCCTGATCAACGCCATCGACCGGTTCGACCCGGAGCGCGGGGTCCAGTTCCCCACCTTCGCGATGCCCACCGTCGTCGGCGAGATCAAACGTTACTTTCGTGACAACGTGCGCACTGTCCACGTACCCCGCCGGCTGCACGAACTCTGGGTCCAGGTCACCGGGGCCACCGAGGACCTGACGACCGCTCACGGCCGGTCCCCGACCACCGCCGAGATCGCCGAGCGGCTGAAGATCTCCGAGGACGAGGTGCTCGCCTGTATCGAGGCGGGGCGCTCGTACCACGCCACCTCGCTGGAGGCGGCCCAGGAGGGCGACGGGCTGCCCGGGCTCCTCGACCGGCTCGGCTACGAGGACCCCGCGCTCGCGGGCGTCGAGCACCGCGATCTCGTCCGGCACCTCCTCGTCCAGCTCCCCGAGCGCGAGCAGCGCATCCTTCTTCTGCGCTACTACAGCAACTTGACCCAGTCTCAGATCAGCGCGGAACTGGGGGTCTCCCAGATGCATGTGTCAAGGCTTCTCGCCAGAAGTTTCGCCCGACTGAGATCCGCAAACAGGATCGAGGCGTAACCGGAACGGGTAGACCCTCCAGAGAGCAGTTCTGACGGCATAAAAGGGCTACACCCCCTGTTTCCAGGGCGGATTCGGCTCTGACTTGTCGACATGTCACTACAGCGTGTTGCCGACATGTGACATTCTGCTCGAAGCGCGTTTGCCGCAGCCCCGCCTCCGGTATTCAGGTGGAGGCTGCGTTCCTCCGATGGTCGCGGCCACCGCGACCGTCCGCGACCTCAAGGGGGTGGCATGTCCGAAGAACAGGGCAGCTCGAAGGTGCTCACGCTCACGAAGAGCGTGCCGGAACCCGCCGTGCTCACCAGCTCACCGGAAGCCATCGACACCCGCACGCTGTCCCGCTCCCTGTTCCTGCGGCTCGCCGCGCTCGGCCCCGCCTCGGGGCCCGAGGGAACGGACAGTCCGGAGCGGACCTATGTGCGGGACACACTGATCGAGCTGAACCTCCCGCTGGTGCGGTACGCCGCGGCGCGGTTCCGCAGCCGCAACGAACCGATGGAGGACATCGTCCAGGTCGGCACGATCGGCCTGATCAAGGCGATCGACCGGTTCGACTGCGAACGGGGCGTGGAATTCCCCACGTTCGCGATGCCCACCGTCGTCGGCGAGATCAAACGCTTCTTCCGCGACACCTCCTGGTCCGTGCGGGTACCCCGCCGCCTCCAGGAGTTGCGGCTCGCGCTGACCAAGACCAGCGACGAGCTCGCGCAGAAGCTCGACCGCTCGCCGACCGTCCCGGAGCTGGCCCGCGCGCTCGGGGTCTCCGAGGAGGACGTGGTCGACGGTCTCGCCGTCGGCAACGCCTACACCGCCTCCTCCCTGGACTCCCCCTCCCCCGAGGACGACGGCGGCGAGGGCTCTCTCGCCGACCGCCTCGGGTACGAGGACACGGCGCTGGAAGGCGTCGAGTACCGCGAGTCCCTCAAGCCGCTGCTGGCCAAGCTCGCCCCGCGCGAGCGGCAGATCATCATGCTGCGGTTCTTCGCGAACATGACGCAGTCACAGATCGGCGAGGAGGTCGGCATCTCCCAGATGCACGTCTCCCGGCTGCTGACCCGCACACTCGCACAGCTCAGGGAAGGGCTCATCGCCGACTGAGCCCGGGACAGGACCGTGGGTCCGTCGGTCCGTCGGTCCGTCAGACCCGTGCACGAGGGTTCAGATTTGACGGTGCGTCAGACACACTGGCGCGATGCGACGTCGGACACGTCAGACCCCGCGGTCCCGCCCGGCACACGCCCCGACCGGCAGCCGAGGCAGCACCATCGCCGCCTCGGCTGCCGCGCTGTGTCTGGGCACCGGCCTCCTGACCGGCTGCGGGAGCGGGCCGGGAGACGGTTACGTGGCCGTGGGCGCGGCGGCCGAAGGCTCGGGGAGCTCCTCGGGCGGGGACGGACGGCCTTCGGGCAAGGTGACGCTCACCCCCCTCGACGGGGGTGGGAGTGACGGGAACGGTGACCGGGGCGGCAGCGGTACGCCCCCTCCCCCGTCCTCGCCCTCCTCCCCGTCCCCGGGTGCGAGCGAGTCCGGGCGTGCTCCGGACGGGCCCGGTGGGGCGCGTCCGCAGACGCCGGGCGGCCAGGGGGGCGGTTCACACGACGGGGCGGATGCGAATCCCTCGGAGCCCTCAAAGCCCTCGGAGCCCGGCCCCGGATCCGGGTCTCCGTCGGCCGACGGACCCGGGACCCCCGCCCCGGGCGGCGGCACCCCCGGCACCCCCGGCACCCCCGGCACCCCCGGCACCCCGAAGCCTCCCCCACCGCCCGCGACCCCGGCCGCCCTGAAGCTGAGCGCCCCGCAGCGCGCGGCGGCGGACAAACGGTGGTGCGAGAAGGTGACCGTGGAGTTCCGCAACACCGGCGGCACCCCGGCGCGCTCGGGGACCGTCACCTTCGCCACGCACATCATCGGCGCCCTCGGCGTCGACTGGGCGACCATCACCTCGTCCCAGCCCCTGCCCACCCCGATCGGCGCGGGTTCGGCGCGCTCGGAGACGTACACCGTCTGCGTGGAGTCCTGGCGGGTCCCGTGGGGGATGCGCGTCGAGACACAGGACGTCTTCGCCGTGTGGAAGTGACCCGGGCCGAAGGGGAGTGACCCCGGCCCGCCCACGAGTACCCGTGCCGGGGCCGGTGAGGAGAGCAGGCGCCCGGGGCCTGAACGTACGAAGGCCGCCCGGGGCGGAGCGGCGGCCGACTGTCGCGGCTCCGCTGCCCGTCCCCGTGCGGCCGGATCGTACGCTCGTACTGTCATACGGTCGTGCTGTCGTGCTGTCGTGGGTCAGCCCAGTGCGAGCCAGGCCACCGCGCCGAGGACGACGACGACCGCGATCACCGCCGCGATCACCCCGGTTCTCGGCCCGGACGAGGTCACTGCGGGCTGCTGCCGGCGCTGCGGCTCACCCTCGTCGACGAAGGCGCGGAACATCTGCGTGCTGCCCGCCGGATCGGGGTTGCCCTCGGGGCCCGGCTGAGGGGCGTGGGGGTTGTGTGCCATGGAGCAGGACCCTAGCGAACCCGGGCCCCCGGCCCAACCCCCGGGGCCGCCCGGCACCCCGCCCGACCTGCGGCGGCGGACGCGGAGACCGGGCTTGACCTCGACCCTACGGAGGCTTTTGTGTTCCTTTACCCCTGCAAGGCCATTTTCGTTTGCCTGTAGCAACCAATGGCTTCTATCGTTGCCCTAAGCAACAACATAGTCGTGAACGTGCTGGGGGTTCCCGTGGCCGCACGGAGTAGTTACGAGGAACTGGCCCGGCAGCTCAGCGCCGTCGGGGCCGTCAAAAGGGGGCTGTCCCGAGCTCTGCCGCCCGAGTGTCCCGCCGGATCCGCCGCCGTACTGACCCTCCTGGACCGGCACGGCGAGATGCGGATCAGCCGGCTCGCCGAGCTGCTGTCCGTGGACATGTCGGTGACCAGCCGCCATGTGGCCCATGTGGCCGATCGCGGCTGGATCGAACGGTCTCCGGACCCGGCGGACAAGCGGTCCCGCATCCTCCGGCTGACCCCCGGCGGGCACGAGCAGCTCGACGAGCTGACCCGGCGGACCACCGAGGTGTTCGCCCACAACCTCCAGGACTGGTCCGACGACGACGTCGGCCGGCTCATCGCACTGCTGT
Source organism: Streptomyces sp. SM11 (assembly GCF_002910905.1). Taxonomy (GTDB): domain Bacteria; phylum Actinomycetota; class Actinomycetes; order Streptomycetales; family Streptomycetaceae; genus Streptomyces. Next base: position 7,048 of record NZ_NEUE01000274.1, read on the forward strand.
CCCGGCTGCGCGACAGCTTCGCCTGTCGCGGATCCGGCGGCTGCGTCCCCGGAAGCCACACCGGCGAGTGCAGGACCCGCCTCGGCGACGAGGCTCACACCCGTACACCTGTGTAACAGAAGCGAATACGCACGGATAAGGAACTCAATGGCTACGACCACACCCACCGGTGTGCGGGGCGGCCACGCCAAGCACGGAGGGCACGGGGGCGCCACCACCTCCGACGCCTCCGACGGTACGCCGATGACGCACCGGCAGATCATGGAGGCGCTGGCCGGGCTGCTGCTCGGGATGTTCGTCGCGATCCTGTCGTCGACGGTCGTCTCCAACGCCCTGCCCGAGATCATCTCCGACCTCGGCGGCGGCCAGAGCGCCTACACCTGGGTCGTGACGGCCTCGCTGCTGGCCATGACCGCCACCACCCCGCTCTGGGGCAAGCTCTCGGACCTCTTCAGCAAGAAGCTGCTGGTCCAGATAGCCCTGATCATCTACGTCCTGGGCTCGGTCGTCGCCGGTCTGTCGACCAGCAGCGGCATGCTCATCGCCTGCCGGGTCGTCCAGGGCATCGGCGTCGGTGGTCTCTCCGCCCTCGCGCAGATCGTGATGGCCGCGATGATCGCCCCGCGCGAGCGCGGCCGCTACAGCGGCTACCTGGGCGCGGTCTTCGCCGTCGCCACCGTCGGCGGTCCGCTGCTCGGCGGCGTCATCACCGACACCAGCTGGATGGGCTGGCGCTGGTGCTTCTACGTGGGCGTGCCGTTCGCGATCATCGCGCTGATCGTGCTCCAGAAGACCCTGAAGCTCCCGGTCGTGAAGCGCGAGGGCGTCAAGGTCGACTGGACCGGCGCGTTCTTCATCAGCGCCGCCGTCTCCCTGCTGCTGGTCTGGGTGACCTTCGCGGGCGACAAGTACGACTGGCTGTCGTGGCAGACGTACGTGATGGTCGCGGGCTCGGTCCTGCTCGGCCTGCTCTTCGTCCTCGTCGAGTCGCGCGCCGCCGAACCGATCATCCCGCTGCGCCTCTTCCGTAACCGCACCATCACGCTGGCCTCGATCGCCTCGCTGTTCGTCGGCGTCGCGATGTTCGCGGGCACCGTCTTCTTCAGCCAGTACTTCCAGCTGGCGCGCGGCAAGTCGCCGACGATGTCCGGCGTGATGACCATCCCGATGATCGCTGGGCTCTTCCTCTCCTCGACCGTCTCCGGCCAGGTCATCACCAAGACCGGGCGCTGGAAGGCGTGGCTGGTCAGCGGCGGCTTCCTGGTCACGGCCGGGCTCGGGATGCTCGGCACGATCCGGTACGACACGGAGTACTGGCACGTCGCGGTCTTCATGTTCGTCATGGGCCTCGGCATCGGCATGATGATGCAGAACCTGGTCCTCGCCACGCAGAACCAGGTCGCTCCCGAGGACCTCGGTTCCGCGAGCTCCGTCGTCACCTTCTTCCGGTCCCTCGGCGGTGCGATCGGCGTCTCGGCACTGGGCGCGGTCCTGGGCAACCGGGTCACGCGGTACGTCAAGGACGGCATCGCCGACCTCGGCCCGGAGGGTGCGGCGTTCGGCCACGGCGGCACCGGCGGCGGGGGCATCCCCGACCTGGACAAGCTGCCCGAGCCCCTCCGCGTGGTCATGGAGACCGCGTACGGGCACGGCGTCGGCGACGTCTTCCTCTACGCCGCTCCGTGCGCGCTCGTGGCCTTCATCGTGACGATCTTCATCAAGGAGGTCGCGCTGAAGAGCAGCGCCGCCAACGACACCCTGGTCGATGCTCCGGCTGCCGTCGCTCCGCGTGCCGTCGACGCGGCCGAGGTCCCCGTGCCCGCCGCCGTCGGCGCGGCCGGTCCGGTCTCCGGGAGCGCGGCCGGGGGCACCCCGGTCGACACGACCGCCGCCGATGCTGACGCTGATACCGGTATCGATGCCGATGCCGGTGCCGGTGCCGGTGCCGGTGCCGGTGCCGGTGCCCCGTACGAGACCGTCCAGGGCACCCCCGTACACGGTGTGGTGCGCGGCGCCGAGGGTGCTCCGGTCGCCCGTGCGGCCGTCACCCTGATCTCGCTGGGCGGCCGGCAGCTCGGGCGCTCCGTGGCCCGGCCCGACGGCGGCTACACCCTGGACGCCCCCGGCTCCGGCAGCTATGTGCTGATCGCCTCCGCCGACGGCTTCCAGCCGCAGGCGTCCACGGTGGTCGTCGGCGAGGAGCCGCTGGCCTTCGACATCCTGCTGTCCGGTACGAGCGGACTGGCCGGAACCGTCAAGGCCGACGGGTCCGGCGCTCCGGTCGAGGGCTCGATGGTCATCGTGACCGACGTCCGCGGCGACGTACTGGCCACCGGCGCGTCCGGCCCGACTGGCGAGTTCGCCTTCGGCGAGCTGGTCCCGGGCTCCGTGACGGTCGCGGTCAGCGCGGCCGGCTTTCGTCCGCTGGCGCTGCCGGTGGAGATCGGCGGCCAGGGCGTCAGCCGCGTCGAGGCCGTTCTGCGGTCCGGCGCACTGGTCCAGGGCGTCGTGCGGGCCGGGTCCGCCCGGAGCCCGCTGGCCGACGCACGGGTCACGCTGATCGACGCGGCGGGCAACGTGGTCGCCACCGCGACGACCGGCGAGGACGGGGCGTACGCCTTCACCGACCTGGACGCGGGCGAGTACGCGGTCATCGCGACCGGCTACCCGCCGGTGGCCGGATCACTGACCGTCAGCGGTCCGGGAGTCGACGGTCACGACATCGAACTCGCCCACCCGGGTGAGTGACTGATCCCTCCGCCGCGCGCGCGTGGATCTGAAGGGAAGCGCACGAGCACGTGAAGGGATCGCGAAGACCCCTGGTCGGACGGCACTTTCAGCGGAGAGGCTGTCGCGACCGGGTGGAAGCGGGCCCCGGTGGCGGGTACGGCAGGCAGGGGACGGCCTGCCGCACCCGCCCCGGGGCCCGACTCATGTGGCCCCCGGGGTCCCCTCCGGGGGCCTGTGGGTCATCGAGCTAGGAGAGAGATACGGGATGGGACTTCGCGCACAGGTACGGACGCGGGACGGCTGGGCGGTCCAGCACGCCGTCGTGACGGTCACCGACATGACCGGCGCCCAGGTGCTGCGGGCCGCGGCCGACGAGGACGGGGCCGTCCGCACGGACGGTTCCCTGGCGGCCGGCGCGTACACGGTGATCGTCACGGCGGTCGGGTACGCCCCCGCCGCCTCCACCGCCCTCGTCACCGCGAGCGGCCGGATCGAGGGCGGCCAGATCGTTCTGGCCCGCCAGGGCGGGGTGGAGCTGCCGCCGCCGGGCGCCTGGTCGCTGGACCCCGCGCACTCCTCGGTCGGCGCGGTCGCCCAGCACCTGGGGATCTCCAGCGTGCACGGCCGCTTCACCGACTTCGGCGGCCGGATCCGGATCGCCGACGACATCTCCCGCTGCCGGGTCGACGCGGTGATCAGGGCGGCCAGCATCGACACCGGCAACGGGATGCGGGACAAGCATCTGCGCTCGCCGGACTTCCTGGACGTGGACCGGTACCCGGAGATCGCCTACAGCTCCACCGCACTGGCCCCGGCAGGACCCGACCGCTGGACCGTGCGCGGCGAACTGACCCTGCACGGCGTCTCCCGCCCCGTCGACCTGGACCTCAGCTACCTCGGCACCGGGCCCGACCCTTGGGGCGGGGTGCGCGCGGCCTTCCACGCCACCGCCGAACTGCGCCGCGACGACTTCGCGATGAACTACAACCAGGTCGTCCAGGCCGGCATCTCCGCGATCGGCACGACCCTGCGCGTGGAGCTGGACATCCAGGCGGTACAGGGCGATGCCCTGCCCGGCTAGGGCCGGTCGTCAAGCTGCCGGCTGCGCCCGGAGGGCGGCAGTCCGACGAACAGTCCCCGGCCGCCGGGCCCGGTCGTAGGGTGGTGGGCATGGCACCGAACATCGCGACCAACACCGCCGTGGAGCTCGACGCGTTGCTGGCGTTCGTACGCCCCCGGCACCGGGCGGTCCTGCTCACCACCCGGGCCGACGGCCGCCCCCAGGGCTCCCCGCTGACCTGCGGTGTGGACGACTCGGGGCGGATCGTCATGTCGACGTACCCCGAGCGCGCCAAGTCCCGCAACGCGCGCCGGGACGAGCGGGTCAGCGTGATCGTGCTGTCGGACGAGTGGGACGGGCCGTGGGTGCAGGTCGACGGTTCGGCGGAGGTCATCGACGCCCCGGACTCGGTCGAGCCGCTCGTCGAGTACTTCCGGAACATCTCGGGCGAGCATCCGGACTGGGACGAGTACCGGTCGGCGATGGTGAAGCAGGGCAAGTCGATCATCCGGGTCACCCCGGAACGCTGGGGCCCCGTCGCCACCGGCGGCTTCCCGGCCCGCCTGGCCCCCGGGAGCTGAGCCCGAGGTGACCGAGATGGCCGGGGCGACCGGGGAGACCGAAGAGACCAAGGCGATCGGGGAGACCGGACAGGCCAGGGCGACCGCGAGCACCGGGGCCGCCGCGCCGCGCGCAAGGGCAGCGAACACCGGGAGCGTGCCGCAGGTACCCGTCCCGGGGCAGGCCCACTCGGTCCTCGCGTACGGGCTGCCCGCGCCCGACGCCCTCGCGCGGGCCCGGCTGCTGGTCGCGCCCTCGCTGGACGGTGGCCTGGTGCGGGAGCTGGAGCGGGTCGCCGGGCGCCCGGCCGAACCCCTGACGGACGTCCCGCCGCCGTCCGACGTACCTCTTCTGTGCGTGGGCGGGACGCTGCCCGACGCGCTGCGGACGGACCGTCTGCTCTGGTTCCACAGCGTCAACGCCGGAACGGACCCGCTGCTCTCCGGTGGCTCCTGGCCCGCCCCCGCGCTCCTGACCCGGACCGTGGGCCGAATGGGCGAGCGGATGGCCCAGTACGTCCTGGCCTGGATGCTCGCCGAGGGCCAGGCCGTACCGGAGTTCACCGCCCAGCACGCCCGCGCGCACTGGGAGCGCCTCCCCTCGGAGCTCGTCGCCGGGCAGACCGCCCTGATCTACGGGACCGGCCGCATCGGCGCCGCTGTCGGGCGGCTGCTGGGGGCCTGCGGGGTGCGCACCGTCGGCGTCGCCCGCACGACGAGGTCCGGGCCCGCGCCGGGATCCGCCCGGGTGGTGCCGGGATCTGCCCGGGTGGTGCCGGGCTTCGACCGTGTGATCGGGGCCGCCGAGGACACCGGAGTGCTGGCCGAGGCCCGCTGGGTGATCTCCACCCTGCCGTTGACCGTGGCCACGGAGGGCTTCTTCGGGGCCGCCCGGTTCGCGGTGGTGCGCGGGGCGACGTTCGTCAACGTGGGGCGCGGCGCGACCGTGGACATGGCGGCGCTGGAGGCCGCGCTGCGGGACGGCCGGCTGCGGCGGGCCGTACTGGACGTGCTGCCGGCGGAGCCGGCCGCACCCGGGGACCCGGTGTGGAAGCTGCCCCGTACGGTCGTCACCTCGCACTCCTCGGGGATCACCACCGACGAGGACGTGGCCGTGGACTTCACCGCCTGCTGGGAGGCCGTGGCGGCGGGCCGACGGCCCGAGCTGACGGTGGACGTGGGGCGCGGCTACTGAGCGGTCCTCGGAGAAGCGCCTACTGAGCCGGTGCCCCGGTCCGGTCGCGCATCGTCTCGATGCCCGCGATCACCACGTCCACCGCGAAGACGAAATCCCGCTCGCGCATCTCCTCGACCGTGTCCCCGCCCCGGGCCGACATGATCTCGTCGGAGTACTCGCTGACCTCCCGCAGGTGCGGCTGCGCCCTGATCGTTCCCATCGCCTGCTGGTGGTACTCGTCCTGGGTGAGCCCGGTCGCGTCGCACCGCGCCTTGAAGTGGCCCTCGACGGTGCCGAATCCGTACACGAACTGGAAGACCGCCGAGAGCGCGCCCGCCTGCCGTTCCAGGGGCAGGCCGGTGGCCCGGATCACGTCCTGGACGGCGTACGAGAACAGCATGGAGTTCGGGCCGATGTTGAGGAAGGTCCCGGCCAGCGGAGAGATCCAGATGTGGCGGACGAGGAGCTCGCGGTAGCTGCGGGCCAGCTCCCGCAGCCGGTCCTGCCAGTCGGCGTCCTCGCGGGGCGGGGCGATCTCCGCGTAGACCGAGTCGAGCGCCAGTTCCAGGAGGTCGTCCTTGGTGTCGACGTACCAGTAAAGGGACATCGCGGTGACGTCCAGCTCGGCGGCGAGCCTGCGCATGGAGAACTTGGCGAGGCCGTCGGCGTCCAGCAGCCGCACCGACGCCTCGGTGATCCGGTTGCGGTCCAGCCCCGCCGGGGACTCCGACTTTCGGGAACGCGAGGGGGTCCGCCGGTCCAGCCATACGCTGGTCCGCGCTGCGCTGCTCGCACGGCCGGGCACGGACGCGGAGTCGGGCTCGGACACGAAGTCAGACCCAGAGTCGGACGCGGACGCTGAGTCAGACGCGGAGTCGGGCTCGGACGCGGACTCGGAGTCGGTCTCGGACACCATGGCGCACTCTCCTCGTCTTGCTCGGACCGCCCCACCGAGCTGTCCTGCCGGAAGGCGGGACCGGGCCGGTCCTGCCGGAAGAAGGCGGGACCTGGCGGGCCCTGCCGGAAGGGCGGCGTACCGGATGCTGACGGTCCGGTACGCACGTCTTCTCCGATGCTATGCCGCCGGTCCCGTCGCGTCCGACCGGTCCCCGGCCTTCTCCAGCCGGCCGGCCCGCTCGGCCGGGGCATCGCTCCCCGCCCCGGCGGCCGACGTCTCCGCCCGCTCGGCCCGGCGCAGCAGGAGCGCGGCGAGCAG
>NZ_NEUE01000275.1 GCF_002910905.1 Streptomyces sp. SM11
TTGGAGATGATCTCCGAGGGCGCGGACTGATCGCTGCCGCCGACCCGGTGGCCGACGACGCGTTCACCGGTGTCGAAGACGTGCTGGGCATCAGCACCGCATGCTGGCTGACCGGCCGCTCCCGGGCCACCCACTACCGCCGGCTGCGGCCCCCACCAGAGCGAAAGCCCAGGAGACCACAGGTCCAGCCCTCGGCTCTCACCCCCGAGGAACGGGCGGCGGTACTGGAGCTGATGAACAGCGCCGAGCACGCCGAACTTCCTCCCGCGCAGATCTGGGCCCGCGAGCTGGATGCCGGGCGCTACCACTGCTCCGTCTCCACGATGTACCGGATCCTGCGCGAGAAGGGACAGACGGGCGAGCGACGCCGCCAGGCCACCCACCCGGCGAAGTCGGTGCCCGAACTGGTCGCCACCGGGCCCTCGCAGGTATTCACCTGGGACATCACCAAGGCGGCCGGACCGGTCAAGGGCGTCTGGTACCACGCCTACGTCATCATCGACATCTTCAGCCGCTACATCGTCGGCCACACCGTCGAGGCCGCCGAATCATCGGCGCGGGCCCAGGAGTTGATCCGGGAGACCATCCTGCGCAACGGCATCGTGCCCGAGACCGTGCACGCCGACCGCGGCACCTCGATGACCTCCAAGAAGGTCTCGCAGCTGCTGATCGACCTCGGCGTCACCCGGTCACACTCGCGGCCGAAGACCTCCAACGACAACCCCTACAGCGAGGCCCACTTCAAGACCACGAAGTACATGTCCGACTGCCCCGAACGCTTCGACTCGCTGGCCCACGCCCGCGAGTGGTTCGACGCGTTCATCGCGTACTACAACCACGAGCACCGGCATTCGGGCATCGGCTGGCACACGCCCGCCAGCGTGCACTTCGGCACCGCCGAAGAGGTCCGCGACCAGCGGGCCATCACCCTCGCCGACGCATACTCCCGCCACCCCGAACGCTTCGGCCGCCGCCCCCGACCACCCGAGATACCCCAGACCGCCTGGATCAACGACCCGGCCAAGCGCAGGGAACCCGCACCACAAACCTCATAGCCTCACGACCGTCTCACTGGACTTGAAATCTTCCGGTCCGGCGCCGCTGGTGGCGAGCGTCCACCCCAGCGGAGACTCGCCTTCGCGGATAGCGAGGTGCGGCGGCTGCTCCGGAAGACAGCTGATGAAGCTGTGGGGGCTTCGCGGCTTGAGGTCCGGGGTTGGTCGTCGGACGATCCCAGGATGGCTACGCGCAGAGCAGTAGTCGGTTGCCCACTGCAGCATGCAAGCGAGGGGAGCCCTTGTCTGCCTCGCTTTTCTCCGAGGAAGGGAAAGAGGCTGACAAGGGCTCCGGTTTAGCGGCTACGCGTCTTTGAGAAGGCCTGCGGCAACCTGCTGGAGGATGGCCGCAAGTGAGGTGCGAGCCTCGGTGGTGAGGTTTCCGCTCATGTCTGCGATGACGGCGTCGATCCCGCTGCTGCGCTTGAAGTAGCGGAGGATGAAGGCACTGCGCTGCTGGGCGTCGAGCCGGTCGAACGCAGCGTTCATAAGGGCTTCGCCGTCCTGCCACGGCAAGGCGATGGCCTCGCCCGGAGAGGTCGTGGTCGTCCGCGGCTCCGGCACCGCGACGACAGGGACTTCCGCCACGGCAGCCGCCACTCCCCCGCTGGATGCCTTCGGCTGTGCACCGGGGTTCAAAACCGGGTTTTGAACCGGTGGACTCGCCGTGGTGGTCTGGCGCTTCCGGGGAGCCTTCGGTTCCTGCGCCTTGCGGATCTCTTCTGCCGCGATGGCCCTCTGTTGTTCCGGGTCTTGGATCTTCGCGATCCTCTCGGCGGTCTTCACCTTGAGCTGCTTGGTGTCGACGGCGTCTCGGAGCTCGGGGTCAAGGTCGAGGAGGGACAAGCGGTTGGAGACGTACATCTGCGACTTGCCGATGCGCTCTGCGACTTTCTCCTGCGATCCGTGACGCTCGAGCATCCGCTGCAGGAACACTGCTTCCTTGTAGGGAGGGATGTTCTTGCGGTGGATGTTTTCGATGATGACGGCCTCGTCGACCTTGTCATCGTCCTGGTTGCCGAGGCGGTCGCGGACCCTGATCTCGAACTTGGTCCAGCCGAGCTGTTTGGCAGCGTGGAAGCGTCGGTTGCCGAGGACAACTACCCACTGCGCGTCACCGAGCTGCGGCCCGTGTTCCGGCTTGACGGCCAGGAACGCCTCGCGGGACATGGCGACGGCCGGCTGTAGCTGGCCGACTGCCTTCATCGAGTCCTTGAGTTCACGGAAGGCAGCATCTTCGTCCGTGTAGTCGGCCTCGGTACGAGGGTTCTCGGGGTTGCCGGTGATCGTGTGCATGTGGACGGTGGTGGGCGGTACGTCCGGCTTGGTGTCGTCCGTGGCGGCGGTGCGTTTGCTTCCGGGCTTGCCAGGACCGTCGAGCAGGTCTGCCCAGGGCTTCGTCGCCGCCATTAGCGCGTCCCCTTCTTGCCTGCGCCGAGCTCGAGGGCGAGCTGGTAGAAGTCTTCGCGGGCTTCCATAGCTACACGGTTCTTCTTGTACTGGGTGACGACGGTGCCTTCGAGTGCTGCTCGGGTGTGGACCTTGTAGTGGCGCACGACCGTGTTCGCCAGGTTCCACTGCTGGGCCCGGATGAAGTCCTTGGTCTGCTCAAGGTCGGCTTCGCCGTCGCGGGGATCCCAGTTGTTGATGACTACGAGGTAGGGGATGCCGAGCGGCTTCACCACTTCCTCAATGGTGTCGCGGGTCGGCATGAAGCCGAGCGGTTCGGGCTCGACGGGGACGATGATGTCGTCGGCGTTGGCCAGCACTGCGCGCATGGCGTCGGCGGCGGTGCTCTGGCCGAAGGGGTCGCCGGCCTCTTGCTTCTCGTCCTCGGGAAGGTCCATCCACCCGGGGGTGTCGATGAACGCGTGCTTGACCTTGCGGGACTTCTTCAGCTGGGCGAAGAGCTCCAAGTCGTCCCGGGAGGTGATCTGCTCGAAGGAGAAGGGCAGCTCGCTACCGACGCGTTCCGACCACCAGGTGGTGGATCCCTGCGGGTCTGCTGAAACTGCGGCAACGTAGTGCGGGGCGCCTTCGGGGGACTCGCCCAGCACGTGAGCTGTGATGGCGGCCGTGTTCACGGTGAGCGTCGACTTCCCGACGCCACCCTTCCGATTGATCAGCGCGGTGATCCGAGCCATGGATGTACTCCTGATGCTCCGTATGCTTCCCAGCCACACGGCTGGTACTAGCGGACCGGGACAGGATGCCACGTATCGCGTTGCCGAGGTGTCGGGGCGTGCCGCTTCAGAACCCGGTCTTTGAGAACTCACAGTCCTCCCCCCGTCTTCCGTATCGGCTCGACCTTCAAAACCGGGTTTTGAAAGGGCCCTGCCTTCGCGCTACTCACGTAGCTCCAACGCGCCCTGCAGCAGGTGGCGCAGGCCTTGGATCGTGTGTGCCACACGCGCGACCATGGCTCTCACAGTCACGCTCGATGGCTGTGCCTGAAGCAGCTCGGTCAGGTCTCGGGTCTGCTCCTCGATATCGAGGAGCAGGGAGGCCAGGTGCGCCAGCAGAGGGGGCGACACTCCGGTGCCCAAAGTCGAAACTCCGGTGCGCAACAGGGCCGCCTGTTCGCGTAATTGCAAGTTCTTCTGATGCAAGTCAACGAAGACGGTCACCTTGGCGCACAGCACCCAGGGATCGTGTGGCCACACCACATAGTCCACAGCACCAGCTGCGTAGCCTCGGAAGGTGTCGTGGGGATTCATCCCGAACCTGCTGACGAGGATGATCGGGGTGTCGCGAGTCTGTGCGCGTCGTTTGATGTGAGCCGTAGTCTCTTTACCATCCATTCCTGACATTTGGGTCGCCAGTAGGACGAGGGCGAATTCACCCTCATGAAGAGCATTAAGCGCTTCCTCTCCCGATGCGGCGCGGACGAGTGTCTGATCGAGTGGAGACAGGGCGGCCTCGAGTGCCACCAAATTCTCCGGCTGGTCGTCGACCAGAAGGATCTTGCTCTTCATCGCTGATAGGGAGGACGGCGGGGGAGAGCTGGCTTCCATTCCCTGTTTAGCGGGCGTCTGAGGCCGTGCCTGTTCACCTAGTGCCGGAGGGCTTGGGGGGTCTAGGACCGGGTTAGGCCGGTCGGCGGGCGGGGTCTCAGTACGCGGGGCAACACCGAGGTGTTGCAGTAGCCGCTCCTCCAGTTGGGCAAAAGAACGTTCGGATGCGCCAACGACGGCGGGGCCTCCCGGGTGCGCCGCCCACGCAGTGAAGCTCGATGAGTGCCGGACAGACGCTGCCAGGCGATGGGTAATCAGTCGCGTGGTACGCAGCAGCTCGTGGGCGGGGAGCGCGCCGAGCAGGATACGCCTTACGTCGTCGGAGAAGTCGAAGAACTCCGGCTTCGGCAATCGTCCAGTGCTGTCCGTACCGGTGTTGTACATGAGGCCGCCGAGGAAGACCTCCACGAGGTGCCCGGCGTCCGTCGGGTGGCCGAGGGCCTCCTGCACCATGCGCATGACGGGTGGAGTAATGGGCGCCACGGCAGCGAGGTGGGCAGCAAGCCGATATGCCTCCGGACTGGCTGCTCCGCGGAAGCGCAGGACGGCTTCGGCATCCGAACCCTGCCGGGTGTCAGCTGACCAAGGCTGAGTGACGGTCCGCCCGATGTCCCACAACGGCAGTACAGCGGTCGCGCTCGGTGAGGCGACCAACCGAGCCCAGTCACCGACAGCGGCCAAGCTGGGTTCGAGTACCGGGATAGGCACAGAGTCAAAGCTCACCAAATCCGCTGGCAGTCTCGGATCGGTGACGTGCCAGGCGGTGGTGGGCCCGCCCCTGCGGACACTGGTGACGTGCCATGCCCGTGTGTCGATTGCCGAGTTCGCCCAGAGCCGGACGGGAAGCGCCTGCAGAATTGCGGTGGGTTGCCGTCGGGCCCATATCGCCACCGCTTCGCTCATCCGGCCATCCCACCAGGCGTCGCCAACGCCGTCACTGACTACAAGGACGAGAGTGCCGCCGGTGGGATCGCAGAGTGCGGTAGGCGGAAGGTAAGGCCCTCGTCGCCGATAGGGATAGGAGCTGATTAGCGGAGCTCGAGAGCCTCGAGTGTTCAGTCCGAGCACACGGACATCGCGGAAGGCTCCAGCCCTTTCCATCAGTGTGCGAATCTCAGAAGCCAGCCCCTTCCACAGCGACATAGACACGCCGTCGTCGATCAACAGAGTCAGGGAGAGCCAGCGGCTACGGGCGGGACCCGTCATTGCATCAGGCAAACCCGTCTCGGCCATAGCGTCCACCGTCCGTGCCACGTCCAGCTCCTGACGCCGCTCATCGGGGACCCGCTGCCGCAGAGGCCGTAACGCCTTGCCCAGCGTGAGATGGCGGCTGTGCAGAACTTGTGCTCCTGGGGTACGTAGAGCATGTGCCCGATGCGAGTTCAGCTCTGGAGCGCCGCGCCCCTTCCCCTGCGGAGCCGCGTGCAAGGAATACATGAGAGGTATGGCAGCGTCCTGCGGTGGGTGTGTGCCCGGTTGCGCAGGTTCGGCCGTGCCGGCGGCCTGGTGCTCACCCTGATGAGTGGCCTGAGGTGATGAAGCAGCCGAGGCGGGACGTCGCGCCACCGGACGCACCTCGGTCGGCAGGTTCCTTGCCAGCCACAAAATATCAAGGAGTTCCTCATCGGCGAGGTCGACGCCACACCTGTCCAGGATCTCTCTCAGACGTCCAAGCATGCCCTCATACCGCCCCACCAAGCTGGTGCAGGACGGCGTCGAGCAGTCGGCCCGCTTCCAGATCGATGCCGCCCTTACGCAAGAAGACGGCGTTAAGCAGCTGATCTGTCGCGAGTTCTCCGGGCGCGCGGCGGCCGAGGAACTCCTCCAGCAGATCGTCGATGTCGTGGAGCGCCTCTTGGCCGAGGTGTGCGGCGACGATGTTCCGCAACCGTTCTTCATCAGGCTCGGGCAAGTCGAGGCGGACGCATCGCCGGAGGAAGGCGGGAGGGAACTCGCGTTCCCCGTTGCTGGTGATGATCACAACCGGGAACTCACGGCAGCGAACGCGGCCGCGGATCACTGGGGCTGGCGCATTTGGATCGTCGGTCCTGACGTAAACCGTGGAGTTCTCCTCTGGGAGGCGGCTTAGTTCCGGGATCTCAAACTCCCCCTCCTCGAATACGGTGAGCAGGTCGTTGGGCAAGTCGACATCCCCCTTATCAAGCTCGTCCACGAGGAGGACCCTGGGGCGATCCTGGGCCAGCAGAGCGTTACCCAGGGACCCCAGCCGGACGTACTGGCCGATGCCCGGTTCTACTCCGTCGGCGTCCTGGCGAAGGTTTGCTTCCCGTAGTCGGCCGATCGCGTCGTAGTGGTACAGAGCTTCCTGCAGGGTGGAGCGGCTGTTGACCGGCCAGTGCAGGACGCGACCGAGGGCCAGCTCGTGAGCGATCGCATGGGCCAGGGAGGATTTTCCAGTGCCGGGGTGTCCCGTTACCAGCAAAGGCCGACGCAAGTGAAGAGCAGCGTTGACAATGTCCGCGTCATCGGGGCCGATTAGGTACGGGTGGGGGCGGGCAGTCCGTGAGACTTCAGAGTGCTTCGAGTGAAGACGGCGCCATGGCGGGGCTGGCGGGAAGGAGACTGCGCGGGGCGTTCCATCACCCCGGAATAGCCGCCAGCCTCCGTCGTCGGACAGGGTGTCGGGGCCGACAGCAGGTTCTGCGGCGGTCATGATGCTTGGGCTCCTTCTGGAGGGTCTTGCAGTGTCAATGTCTCGGGCCGCAGCGGCCTGCCGTGTTCCTCCCAGATGAGGGCAGGGCGCGCGGGAAGCGTCTCCGGCTCGTCGAACGCGGTCCCGCGGAAGTCGCGGACTCGAGCGGGTAGATCGGCGAGCGGACCAGCGGGATCCAACTGCTGCAGAACTGCCGCGTCTGCGGGACGATCGGCCTGCCGGTCCCAGAGGATGACCGGTACGCCGAGCGCAAGGCACAGTTCGAGCAGTGAATTGCGCTGTTCCGGGGAACCCTGCAGCACGACCTGTGTGGCGTCACGGTAAGTCGTCTGCAACAGGCGCCTAAGCCGTGGCCGCGTGACACGTTCGTCGTTGATAACCAAGGGAGCCGAGTGTCCGCTCTCCCAACGTCGCCGGTGCTCTCGTTCTCTGCCGCGCACCAGATCGCTCATCTCCGGGCAGCTCAGCGTGATGCAGAACTCGGCACCAATCGGCTGGTCGGGCACGAACTCATTGGGTGCCCCAGGGTTCCACTCGTCGATGGGTAGATGGAGACTGTCGCGGGCCACTAGAACCGTTGCATGGGGCACAACGGTGGAGTTGAGCTCGTCAGCGACAACTTCAACAGCATCGCGGACCCGCCTGGCCACCTCCTCGGGCGTCCTAGGCGCGGTCACTGTTTCGTGAAGGGTGGTGTGAGTCCCGTCAGCGCGAGCGAGCAGAATGCGGCAGTAGTAGCTCTCGCGCGGCTCGTTCCGCGCGCGGGAGACTTCGGCGACGACCCGGGATAGAGGGGGCGACTGTCGGGCGGCCCAGCGGCTCGCGTCGGTGCGGCGCTCAGCCAGCGCAGCCGGGTGGATGCCCGTCCGTGCAGCCACCTGATCGGACCATCTGCGCATCTCCGCGCCTGCTTCCCTTCCCAAGGCCGCAGCCACGCATTCGGCAAGGCGGAGCAGGGCCGGCACGGGCGGCGTACCGTCGGGTACGCGCTCGCTGTCAGAGACGGACTCCAGGTACTCAACGACGTGCACGAGGTCGTCTGCACGAAGTTGCGTACGGTTCAGTGAGTCAGGCAGCCAGGTGTAGCGGAGGGCTTCGCGGGCGGCGCGAGGTATCAGCGTGGGCTGCTCCTTGCAAATACCGCGGAATAAGTCCATCAGGTGCTCGCACTCGTCCATAGAGAGGAGCTGGCACAGCCCGCATGCACGCGCCCGGGACAGGACGTCGGTTAGACGGGCGCGCTCTACCTCTGTGGGCAGAGCCGAGGCCAGTGTGCTGCTCAGGGAGGGCAGGGCGCGGGGATGGGCCACCACGAGTGCCGCGAGATCAGGAATGGTCGGTTCGTAGCGTTCAGCGGTGGTGTAACCGAGCCTCCGTGCAAGGGCACGAGCATGGTCCGTGAAGTTCAAGCGGCCGCTAAGCACCGACCATAGAAGACGCTCGGCCTCCTGCTCGGCCGGGCTACGTTCCTCTGCAGGTCTCGCTGTGGGGAGGGCGGCTCCAATCTCGGTCAGGCCAGGTGGGCCGTCGCCGTACTGACGCAGGAGTGCCTCAAACTCGTTGTCCCGAACAAAGGAGTGTGCTGGTAGAGCCCGAAGACGGCGGTTGCCATAGGACTGCTCATCGCAAATAACCACTCCCACCAGACGGCCCTCACAGAACACCGAGGTTCCCGACGCGCCTCCCCATGCCTTACGGTCGTCCTCGCGAGGGTCGGGTGCAAGCTCTTGGTCGAGCACGTAAAGGCCGGCCCCCCCTGAGGACAGCGGAGGCAGGACCCCTCGGAGGTGTTCGGCATCACGACCGTGTTCTGCAGAGGCCAGCGGAAAGCCCAGCCCTTCGTATGACAGTGGAGCTGTTCCGGTGGGGTGACCCCACCGAACCGCCCCCGGTACGTCGATTTCGTCGTGTGTGAGCAGGAGCGCGACGTCCAAATTCTCTGGGTGGGTCCAGATCAGCTCCGCTCCGGTACGTAGCGTCTCACCGCGGCCTGGGTGCCCTACCGTGACCTGGATTTTCGCCAAGTAGGCGTCGCTCTCGGCGTCCCGTAGAACATGTCTGGCGGTAAGCACCAAGCGGGGTGCAACGAGATAGCCTGAACCGACCCTGTGGTGCATCCGCGGGATCCCGCTTCGGATCAGCGCCAGTCTGTGCGGGTCCATCAATCCTCGTCCCAGGACCCGGTTTCGGTGTCGCTGATCTCGGGGCTAGAACCGCTGCGGGCTCGGTCCCGGACCGAAAGTTTCAGTGTCAGTCTGTGAGTCCGGACGGTGGAGAGCTCGGCGCCCGCACCGACAGTCGCCACACCGAAGCTGAGCTTGCCATCACCTTTGCCGCTTTCGCGCAGCTCCAACTGCAGCTCAAGTTCCGCCTCCTCGATGCCGAATGTGAATTGCTGGTCTACTCCCAGTGCCTGAGCCCGATAGAGCTCCTGCCGCAATTCCTCGATAGCCGCGGTAAGACCAATTCCCGCCATCTGCCCCCCATCCGCACTGTGCCTTCGAGGTAGTCTGCCAAGGTTCGGGGCTGGGCACCGGGCTTCCGAGGAATGAGTGACTCTGTCGGGAATCTTGAGGACGGGCAGCAAACGATCGTGGTGCTGCGCCAGGCTCGGTGGATCGTGCCGTCCGCGTTCTTCAGGAGCCCGTATTGTCCCTCCAGCCCTCTTCCGGAGCCAAGATCCCGCCGCTGACCGTGCGTGTCGCCCGGGCCAGCAACCCCCGGGGCACCACCGCGATGTGGATCCGTGACCGCCTCGACGGTCTGTGGAGCGATGAGGACTTCGCCGCCTGGTACCCGCGTGATGGCCGGCCCGGGCTCTCACCCGCGCAGCTGGCCACCGTCTGCGTGCTGCAGTACGCGATGAATCTCTCCGACCGCCAGGCCGCTGAGGCGGTGCGCTGCCGGATCGACTTCAAGTACGCCCTCGGGCTGGAGCTGGAGGACCCAGGCTTCCATCACAGTGTCCTGTCCGACTTCCGTGACCGACTGGCCGAAGGCGACCGTGCCGACCGGCTGCTGGGCCTGGCGCTCACCCGGATCCGGCGGGCCGGCCTACTCAAGGGGCGCGTCACGCAGCGCACCGACTCCACCCACGTCCTGTCCGCTGCCCGGGAGTTGACCCGTCTGGAGCTGGTGACCGAGGCGGTCCGCGCCGCGCTGGAGGAGGTGGCCCGCCAGGCGCCGGAGCTGCTGGATGACCTGGTCACGGCCGAGTGGGCGACGCGCTACGGGCGGCCGGTGCGCTTATGCTCCCAGCCCAGTCACCCCGTTGCCCGCCTCGAGCAGGCGGGCAACGACGCCCGCGAACTGCTGCACCATCTCGACACACACTTCCCCGGCGGCACCGTTTTGCCGCAGGCGAAGGTGCTCCGGGCGATTCTGGTGCAGCACTTCCTGGTGGACGCCAAGGGCCGGTTCCGGCCGCGCACGAAGCGCGACGGCCAGCCGCCCTCCCGAGTCCGGATCACCTCCCCGTACGAGACCGAGGCCCGCTGCACCATGCGCGGCGACACTCGCTGGAACGGCTACCTCGTACACGTGACCGAGACCTGCGATGACAAGCACGTCAACCTGATCACCGACGTGGCCACTGTCGTCTCCAGCGCGGACAGCCAAGCACTGCCCGGCATCCACGCCCGTCTCAGGAGGTTGCGTCTGCTGCCGGGGAAGCACCTGGTCGACGGCGGCTACACCTCCGTGGCCGGCATGGACTCCGCCGCCCGCCTCCACCGCGTCGACCTGATCGGACCGCTCGCGCCCAACACCAGCCCGCAACACCGAGCCCGGGACGGCTTCGGCAGGGACAACTTCATCATCGACTTCGACCGACGCGAGGTCACCTGCCCCAACGGACAGGTCAGCGGCAACTGGCAGGACCTCCCCGTGGCAGCGCCGACCAAGGTCACCGTCCGGTTCGACGCCCGCCAGTGCGGCCGCTGCCCCGAACAGGCTAAATGCACCCCAGGCCCCTTCCGCAGCCTCTACTTTCCCGCCCGCCACCTGCACGAACTCCAGGCCAAGAACCGCGCCGACCAGCAGGACACGGACTGGCGCCGGCTCTACGCGCGGCGCTCGGGGGCCGAGGGCACCATCGAGGAATTCGCGGACGGCCACCACGGCCGCCGGTGCCGCTACCGCGGACGGGCCAAGACCCACGTCCAACACATCCTGACCGCACTCGCGATCAACGTCGAGCGACTCAGCCTTCAGGAACCCGCCAACAGCCCCTACCGTCCCCGCCCTCCCACCGCGTTCCAGCAGTACCTCGACGCACGCGACCTGCCCCGACCCCTGTGGTGGCGGCAGGGAAAGTGACCCCC
>NZ_NEUE01000276.1 GCF_002910905.1 Streptomyces sp. SM11
TCGTGGTTGTAGTACGCGATGAACGCGTCGAACCACTCGCGGGCGTGGGCCAGCGAGTCGAAGCGTTCGGGGCAGTCGGACATGTACTTCGTGGTCTTGAAGTGGGCCTCGCTGTAGGGGTTGTCGTTGGAGGTCTTCGGCCGCGAGTGTGACCGGGTGACGCCGAGGTCGATCAGCAGCTGCGAGACCTTCTTGGAGGTCATCGAGGTGCCGCGGTCGGCGTGCACGGTCTCGGGCACGATGCCGTTGCGCAGGATGGTCTCCCGGATCAACTCCTGGGCCCGCGCCGATGATTCGGCGGCCTCGACGGTGTGGCCGACGATGTAGCGGCTGAAGATGTCGATGATGACGTAGGCGTGGTACCAGACGCCCTTGACCGGTCCGGCCGCCTTGGTGATGTCCCAGGTGAATACCTGCGAGGGCCCGGTGGCGACCAGTTCGGGCACCGACTTCGCCGGGTGGGTGGCCTGGCGGCGTCGCTCGCCCGTCTGTCCCTTCTCGCGCAGGATCCGGTACATCGTGGAGACGGAGCAGTGGTAGCGCCCGGCATCCAGCTCGCGGGCCCAGATCTGCGCGGGAGGAAGTTCGGCGTGCTCGGCGCTGTTCATCAGCTCCAGTACCGCCGCCCGTTCCTCGGGGGTGAGAGCCGAGGGCTGGACCTGTGGTCTCCTGGGCTTTCGCTCTGGTGGGGGCCGCAGCCGGCGGTAGTGGGTGGCCCGGGAGCGGCCGGTCAGCCAGCATGCGGTGCTGATGCCCAGCACGTCTTCGACACCGGTGAACGCGTCGTCGGCCACCGGGTCGGCGGCAGCGATCAGTCCGCGCCCTCGGAGATCATCTCCAACAGCGCGGAAGCTTTTCCCATAACTTCCAGCGCGGCCTTGCTACGGGCAAGTTCCTTCTCCAGGCGCTCGACCTGGCGGCGCAGCTTCTCGTTCACCGCCTCGGCTGCCGGCTTCTTCGGCCTCGCCGGGCTGATGCGCTTGTCGACCAGCTTCTCCGGGTGACGGCGGGCGCGGCTGCGGTCAGCTCGTCCCAGGACGGGTCGCCGATGTAGTGGACGGCGCGAAGGTCCGGGCAGTCGGCGCGGACCTGGTCGACGAGGGCGCGGTAGTCGCTGGTGCGGTGGGAGAGGGAGGCGACCAGCAGGGAGATGCCGGCCTGATTGAGGACGAACTCCACCTCGTGGGCGCGGTAGGCCGGGTTGATGGTGACCATCACGGCCCCGATCCGGGCCGTGGCGTACTGCACGAGCACCCACTCGGGGCAGTTGACCGCCCAGATTCCGACCCGGTCGCCGTGCGCGGCGACCGCCCGGTCGAGGTTGCGGCCGATGGTGTCGCCGAGCAGCTCGGTGTCGCCGATGCCGTGCGCGTAGGACAGCTTCTCGTGTGCCGGCTCGCTCATTTCAGGTCTCCCTCGTCGAACTCGGTGCCGGTGCCGGTGCCGGTGCCGGTGCCCCGGGCGGTACGTTCGCGGAGCTCGATGCGGCGAATCTTGCCCGAGACGGTCTTGGGCAGGTCCGCGAACTCCAGCCTGCGGATGCGTTTGTACGGGGCGAGGACCGCCCGGGAGTGCTCGAAGAGGATCTTCGCGGTGTCCGGCCCCGGTTCCCAGCCCTCCGCGAGCACGACGTACGCCTTCGGGACGGCGAGGCGGAGCGGGTCGGGGGCGGGCACGACGGCGGCCTCGGCGACCGCCTCGTGCTCCAGCAGGGCGCTCTCCAGCTCGAACGGCGAGATCTTGTAGTCGGAGGCCTTGAACACGTCGTCGGCGCGGCCCACATAGGTGATGTAGCCGTCCGCGTCGCGTGCGCCGATGTCCCCGGTGCGGTAGTAGCCGCCGGCCATCGCCTCGGCGGTGCGGTCCGGGTCGCCGTGGTAGCCGGTCATCAGGCCGACGGGGCGGCCTGCAAGGTCCAGGGAGATCTCCCCCTCGGCCACCCCGGGCAGGCCGGTGACCGGGTCGAGCAGTTCGACGGTGAAGCCGGGGCTCGGGCGGCCCATGGAGCCGGTCTTGAGGAGCTGGCCAGGGGTGTTGGCGACCTGGACGGCGGTCTCCGTCTGGCCGAAGCCGTCCCGGATGGTGACGCCCCACTCCCGCCGGACCGTCTCGATGACCTCCGGGTTCAACGGCTCCCCCGCCGCGACGACCTCGCGGGGCGGGACCTTCAACTGACTCAGGTCCGCCTGGATGAGCATCCGCCAGACGGTGGGCGGGGCGCAGAAACTCGTGATGCCCGAGCGGTCCATCTCGGCCATCAGGCGGCCCGCGTCGAAGCGGGTGTAGTTGAAGATGAAGACGGTGGCCTCGGCGGTCCACGGGGCGAAGAGGTTCGACCAGGCGTGCTTGGCCCAGCCGGGCGAGGAGATGTTCAGATGCACGTCGCCCGGCCTGAGCCCGATCCAGTACATCGTCGACAAGTGGCCCACGGGATAGGACACATGGGTGTGCTCGACCAGCTTGGGGCTGGCGGTGGTACCGGAGGTGAAGTAGAGCATCAGCGGCTCGTCCGCGTCCGTCTCCCGGCCGGGCGTGAACGCGGACGGCGCCTTGGCCACTTCCCCGTACGGCAGCCAGCCCGCCACCTCGTCGCCCACCGCGATCCGGGTGTAGTCCCCGGGGACCTCGTCGAACTTCGCGGTGTCCGCGGCCCGCACGAGCACATGGCGCACCCGGCCGCGCTCCACCCGGTCGCGCAGGTCGACGGGGCCGAGCAGCGGGGTGGCGGGGATGACGACGGCGCGCAGCTTCATCGCGGCGAGGGCGGTCTCCCACAGCTCGACCTGGTTGCCGAGCATCACGAGGATGCGGTCGCCCTCCCGTACGCCCTGCGCCTTCAGCCAGTTGGCGGCCCGGTCGGAGCGTTCGGACATCGCCGCGAAGGACACCTCGGTGCGCCGCCCGTCCTCCTCCACGATGTGCAGCGCGGTGCGGTCGTTGTCCTCGGCGATGACGTCGAACCAGTCCAACGCCCAGTTGAAGTGGTCCGTCCGGGGCCAGCGGAAGCCCGCGTACGCGGTTTCGTAGTCCTCGCGGTGTTCCAGCAGAAAGTCCCGGGCAGCCCGGAACGTCTCGGTCGCGCTGGTTGCCGACATGTGCCCTCCTCATTACGGACCGGTCGCTTAACATCATGTAAACAGTGACCCAGGTCTCACCACCCCCGGACGGGGGTGGCCCTCTCCCCCGTCCGGGGGAGGCGCACGGGCCGGGTGGAAGGGCGTCGGAGTGCCGGAACCGGTCGATGCGGTCGAGCTGCAGTCAGCGCTGTTGAGGCTGCGCCGCACGAGCGGGCTTCCCGTGGTGTTCGGCGGCCTGTTGTCCGACGCCCGCCATGCGCGGATCGCCGAGCTGAACGGGGCGCAGACCAGCGCGCTGCGGGGTCTGGTCGTCTCCGCCTGGAGCGGCCTGGGCGGCAAGGCCATCGCGCTGTCCCGGCCCTGCGCGGTGACGGACTACGCCTCCTCGCGCCACATCAGCCACGAGTACGACGCGGCGGTGGCGGCGGAGGGGCTGCGTTCGGTGGTCGCGGTACCCGTCGTCGTACGGCGTGCGGTGCGGGGCGTGCTGTACGGGGCGCTGCGCACGCCCGTCACACTCGGCGACCGGACGTTCGACGCGGTGGTGGCGGCGGCACGTGATGTGGAGCAGTCCCTCGCGGTACGGGACGAGGTGCGGCAGTTGCTGGCGGCGGGCCGGGAGCAGGTGTGCGATCCGGACACGGCGCCCGGCGCCTGGGAGGATGTGCGCGAGGCCCACCGCGAACTGCGCGCACTGGTCCCGAGGGTCGTCGATCCGGCGCTGCGCGACGAGCTCCTGGCCGTCTGCGGGCGGCTGGCCTCGGCGTCGGGGACCAGGATGCCCGCGGCGCGGGAGGTCCGCCTCGCGCCGCGCGAGGTGGACGTGGTGGCGTGTGTGGCGGCGGGTGCGACGAACGCGGCGGCGGCCGAGCGGCTGGGGCTGCGGCCCGAGACGGTGAAGGGGTATCTGCGCTCCGCGATGCGGAAGTTGGGGGCGCACACGAGGCTGGAGGCGGTGGTGGCGGCCCGCCGGGCGGGGCTGCTGCCCTGAACTGCGATCCGCAGCCCGTGATCCGTGATGTACCCAGTCCGCCTCCTCGGTGGTCTCCGTGCGCTCGTCGCGGGCTGGGCTCCGGAAACCAGGCGTAGGGGCCCGTGCTGATCGACGGAGTCCATCACCGAGGCGGGGCCGGACGGTACGTGCCGCCGCGCAGCTGGATGGTGGTGCCGGGACCGGCGTTCGCGAACGCGTTTTCCAGCTCCGGCGTGGTGGAGACGACGACGGTGCCGGCGGCACGCGCGTCGTCCGGCGTGCTGGTCGGCCAGACGCCCGCGAGGCCTGCGGTCACGGCTACGACCACGGCGGCCTGGAGCGTACGCGTCCTGCGGTGTCGTCCTCTGCCGGTGCTCACGTGAGGTGGTTCCTTCGCTCGGTCGGGGAGTCGTCCGGTGCGGCCGAACGGCTCCTTGTCGCCGCCGAGGCTCAGAAGGTTGCCGCCGGAGGTGTGCCGTCTCCGAAGGGGCGGCCGCCGAGCTGTTCACGCTGGTGCGGGGTGGTCCAGCCGGAGAGGTCGGGGCCGACGGGGACGATGCCGGTCGGGTTGATGCCGGTGTGCACCTGGTAGTAGTGCCGCTTGATGTGGTCGAAGTCGACCGTGTCGCCGAATCCGGGCGTCTGGTAGAGGTCGCGGACGTACGCCCACAGGACGGGGTCCTCGGTCAGCTTCGTACGGTTGCACTTGAAGTGGCCGTGGTAGACGGCGTCGAAGCGGACCAGGGTGGTGAAGAGGCGGATGTCGGCCTCGGTGATGGTGCCGCCGACCAGGTAGCGGCGGTCGGCGAGGCGGGCGGATACCAGGTCGAGGCGGCGGAACAGGGCCGCGTACGCCTCCTCGTACTCCTCCTGGGTGCTGGCGAACCCCGCTCGGTAGACGCCGTTGTTGACGTCCCGGTAGATGCCCTCCATGACCTCGTCGATCTCCGCGCGCAGCGGTTCGGGGTAGAGGTCGGGGGCGCCGGGCCGGTGCAGGGCGGTCCACTCGGTGGCGAGGTCGAGGGTGATCCGCTGGTAGTCGTTGGTGACCAGCTTCCCGCTCGGTACGTCCACGATCGCGGGCACGCTGACGCCGCCGGGATAGTCGCGCTCCCGGGCGTCGTAGGCCTCGCTCAGATGGCGGATGCCGAGCACCGGGTCCTTGCCGCCCGGGTCGAGGGTGAAGCGCCAGCTGCGGTCGTCCTGGATCGGGTCGGCGACGGCGAGAGGGAGCGCGTCCTCCAGGCCGAGGAGCCGCCGGGAGACCAGGGCGCGGCTCGCCCAGGGGCAGGCTCGGCTGACGACGAGCCGGTAACGGCCGGGCTCGACGGGCCAGCCGTCCCGGCCGTCCGCGGTGATCCGGTCGGCGAAGTGGCTCCGGGACCGCTTGAACGGCTTGTGGCCGTAGGAGGTGTTGCCGTCGCTTCCGGCGCCGTCTGCTGTCGTGTCGCTCATGCCGCGCTCCTCGATGCGTCGGTGGATCGGTCCGCGGTACGTCGTCTGCCCCGTCGGTCGGCTCCGACCTCGGCCAGCGCCACGATCAGCGCGGCCAGCACGAAGGCGACGGACACGATGAGCCCGTGGTCGTAGGCGTCGGCCCAGCCGTCCGGGCCGACCCGTGCGAAGAACACCGCGCCGACGGCGGCGATCCCGATCGCGGAGCCCACCCGCTGCCCGGTCTGCAAGGTGCCCCCGGCGCTTCCGGCCCGGTGCACCGGGACCTCCGCGAGGGTCAGTGTCTGGTTCGGGGCGATGACCAGACCGCTGCCGAGACCGGCGAGGAGCAGCGGGGCGGCCATGGCCCAGCCCGCCCTGTCGCCGGGGGCCAGCTGGGCGGCGAGGGCGGTGCCCGCGAGGCCGAGGGCGACCATGACCAGGCCCGCCACCACCAGCGGGCGGCCGAAGCGGCCGACGAGCCGGCCGCCGATGGACGCGGCGGCGCCGGAGCCGAGGGCGAACGGGGTGATGGCGAGTCCGGCCTGGAGGGCGGAGTAGCCCAGGCCGGACTGGAGGTAGAGGGTCGTGACGAAGAAGATCGAGGTGAACCCGGCGAAGTAGAGCAGGATCAGCAGGCAGCCCAGCCAGTAGGACCGCAGCCGGAACAGCGACAGGTCCAGGACGGGGTGGGTGCGTCCGCCCGTGCACCGCGACTCCCAGGCCACGAACGCGATGAGGAGGGCCCCGGCCAGGACGAGCAGGAGCCACTTGGCGTTGCCGGGCCACTGCTGGGCCTGGACGAACGGCAGTAGCAGGGCCAGCATTCCGGCGCCGAGCAGGGCGACGCCCACCGGGTCCAGGTCGCGCGGCCTCACCCGGCCGGCGGAGGGGGTGTCGGGGAGCAGCCGGTGGGCGAGCAGGAGGCAGCCGGCGCCGAGCGGGAGGTTGACGTAGAAGACCCAGCGCCAGCCGTGGTCCGGCCCGGCGGCCTGGATGAGCAGACCGCCGAGCAGCGGGCCCACGGCCGTGGAGATGCCTACGACGGTGCCGAACATGCCGAAGGCCCGGCCGCGCTCGCGCCCGGAGAACATCTGCTGGATCAGGGCGGAGATCTGCGGGGAGATCAGGCCGCCCGCGATGCCCTGCACCAGCCGGGCGGCCACCAGCCACCTGCTGGACTGTGCGGCCCCGCAGGCGGCGGAGGCCAGCGTGAAGAGGGCGAGCCCCACCATGAAGACCACCCGGCGGCCCCGCGCGTCGCCCAGGCGTCCGGCGGGGATGAGGAGGAGGCCGAAGGCGAGGGCGTAGCCGGAGATCACCCACTGGAGGTCGGACTCGGAGGTGTTCAGGCCCTCCCGGATGGAGGGGAGGGCCACATTGACGATGGAGACGTCCAGCAGAGTCATGAAGCCCGCCACCAGGCAGACGGCGAGTGCCCGCCAACGCCGGGGATCGGGGCCGCCGGGGGCGGCGTCGCACCCGGTCGGCCCGGGGTTCGCCGCACTCCGTGCCATGGTTCGCACCTTAGATCGCTCCGGCTGGTTCCTCACGCGGGACGCGTCCGCGCCGGTGGCCCGGATCCGCCGGGCCGGAGCCGGCACGGCGGGTCCGGGGCAGCCGGGAGTACCCGTTGCCGCATGGCTGTGGAGAAGCGGACCGGAGTCGGAAGCGAGGGGCGTGCGGGGGAAAGGCGTCGGCGGGCCCCTCCGCCGCGCGTTGATGGACAGGAGAGTTTCCCAACACCGTGGACGACAATTGGAAGGAACCTTCACTCTCAGGAGCCGCACCGGCCCCCGCATCCCCCACCGCCGCCACCCCGCTCGCCGCCAACGGCCAGCTCTCCGTCTGCGGCCGTCAGCTCTGCAACTCCTCCGGCCGGGCGGTAGCCCTCAACGGGATGAGCACGCACGGCACCCAGTGGTACGCCCAGTGCGTCACCGGCGGCTCGCTCGACGCCCTGGCCCAGGACTGGCGCGCCGACGTGCTGCGCGTCTCCACCTACGTTCAGGAGGGCGGGTACGAGACCGACCAGGCCGGATTCACCGCCCGTGCACAGAAGTTCGTCGACGCGGCGCACGCGCGCGGCATGTACGCGGTGATCGACTGGCACATGCTCTCCCCGGGCGACCCGAACGCGAACCTGTCACGGGCGAAGACCTTCTTCACGGCGATGGCGAAGAAGTACAAGAACCACCCGGGTGTGCTCTACGAGATCGCCAACGAGCCCTCGGGGTGAGCTGGTCGGGCATCAAGTCGTACGCCGAACGGATCATCCCGGTGATCCGCGCCCAGGACCCCGACGCGGTGGTCCTGGTCGGGACGCGCGCCTGGCCCTCGTTCGGGGTGTCCGAGGGCTCCAACGAGTCGGAGGTCGTGAACAACCCCGTCCGCGCCTCGAACATCATGTACACCTTCCACTTCTACGCGGCCTCGCACCGCGAGGAGTACCTGCGCACGCTCGACCGGGCCTCCGACAGACTGCCCGTGTTCGTCACCGAGTTCGGCACGCAGAACTACTCGGGCGAGGGTGCCAACGACTTCAGCATGTCGCAGCGCTACCTCGACCTGATGAAGCGCAAGAAGATCTCCTGGACCAACTGGAACTACTCCGACGACCACCGTTCCGGCGCCGTCTTCAAGACCGGCACCTGCAGCGGGAGCAACTGGACGGGAACCGGGGTCCTGAAGGAGGCCGGGGTCTGGATCCGCGACCGCATCCGCCAGTGATCCCTTCCACGCCGGCCGCCGCCGACCGGACGGGGCGGACTCTGTCGCGACGTGCCCGGTGCTGCCTCTCCCGGACCCACCGGGCACCCGCCCGGGATTCGCGCCAGGGGTTCGCACCCGGGGTACGCGCGGAATTAACCTCCGATACCTTGTCATGTCCGTTCTACGCGCATAGTTTTTGCCCCTACTACTCAGTTGGGGGCACCTCCCGTGCAGATACTCAGATCCGGTTCCGTCCTGCTGACCGGCGCCGTCGCCGTCACGCTCGCGGTGACGGCCCTTCCCGCCGCCCAAGCGGCTCCGTCCGCCACCGCCGTCATCTCCGAGGTGTACGGCGGCGGGGGCAACTCCGGCGCGACACTGACCCGGGACTTCGTCGAGCTGGCCAACGCCGGCTCCGCGCCCTTCGAGGCCGGCGGCCTCAGCGTCCAGTACCTGCCGGGCAGCCCGTCGGCCGGCTCGCGGTGGCAGGTCTCCGAGCTGTCCGGGTCGATCGCGCCCGGCGGCCGCTACCTGGTCGCCCAGGCCATGGGCAACGGCGGAACGGTCGCGCTGCCCACCGCCGACGCCACCGGCACGATCCCCATGGCGGCGGGCAGCGGCACCGTCGCCCTGGTCTCCGGGACGGACCCGCTCACCTGCAAGTCGGCGGCGGACTGTGCGGCGGACACCCGGATCGTCGATCTGGTCGGTTACGGTTCCGCGGTCGTCCGGGAGGGCAGCGGCCCGGTGCCCGGCGCCTCGGCCACCGCGTCCGGTGCGCGGGCCGTCTCGCTCGCCGACACCGACGACAACGCCGCCGATCTCGCCGCGGGAGCCCCGACCCCGGTCAACACGAAGGGCGAGACGTCCGGCGGCGGTCAGGAGCCGGAGGAGCCCGGCCCCACCGAGCCGGGCGACGTACGGATCCACGACATCCAGGGCACCACCCGCCTCTCCCCGCTCGACGGCACGACGGTGGACGGGGTCCCGGGCGTCGTCACCGGCGTACGGAGCAGTGGCTCGCGCGGTTTCTGGATCCAGGACACCGCGCCCGACAACGACCCGCGCACCAGCGAGGGCCTGTTCGTCTACACGGGCTCCGCCGCACCGTCCGTGGCGGTCGGGGACTCCGTCCTGGTCAGTGGCAAGGTCGGCGAGTACCGCCCCGGAACCAGCACCCAGTCGAACACCCAGCTCACCGCGCCCCGCACCACGGTGCTGTCGTCCGGCAACGCGCTGCCCGCCCCGGTGGTCCTGGACTCCCGTTCGGTGCCCGGCCGTTATGTGCCGTCGGCGGACGGCGGGACGATCGACGCGCTGCCCCTGGACCCGTCCCGGTACGCCCTGGACCTGTACGAGGCGCTGGAGGGCTCCCGGGTCGAGATCGCCGACACCCGGGTGACCGGGGCGACGACCGCGTACGACGAGATCTGGGTGACCGTGAAGCCCTGGGAGAACCGCAACCGGCGCGGCGGCACGGTCTACGCCTCGTACGAGGACCAGAACACCGGCCGGCTCAAGGTGATGTCGCTGGACCCGGCGCGTCCGGTGCCGACCGCGAACGTCGGCGACGTGCTGAAGGGCCGCACCACCGGTGTGCTCGACTACGCCTCGTACGGCGGCTACAACGTGCAGGCCACCGAGCTGGGCACGCTCGTCGACAAGAAGCTGCGGCGCGAGGTGACCCGCAAGCAGAAGCGGAACGAGCTCGCCGTGGCCACGTACAACGTGGAGAACCTCGACGCCCTGGACGACCAGGGCAAGTTCGACACCCTGGCCGAGGGCGTCGCGGTCAACCTCTCCTCCCCCGACATCGTCTCGCTGGAGGAGATCCAGGACGACAACGGTCCGGTGAACGACGGCACGACGGGTTCCGAGGCCACGCTGAAGCGGTTCACGGACGCGATCGTCGCGCAGGGCGGGCCGCGCTACGCCTGGCGCTACATCGCCCCCGAGAACAACAAGGACGGCGGTCAGCCCGGCGGCAACATCCGTAACGTCTTCCTGTTCAACCCGAAGCGGGTCTCCTTCACCGACCGGCCGGGTGGCGACGCCACCACGCCGGTGCGGGCCGTGGACACCTGGAGGGGCGTGAAGCTCTCCGCGTCCCCGGGGCGGATCAACCCGACGAGCCCGGCGTGGGACAACAGCCGCAAGCCTCTGGTGGGCGAGTTCGTCTTCCGGGGCAGGCCGGTCTTCGTCATCGGCAACCACTTCGCGTCCAAGGGCGGCGACCAGCCGCTGCACGGCCGCTACCAGGAACCGACACGGTCCTCGGAGGCGGATCGGATCCAGCAGGCCGCCGAGGTCAACGCCTTCACCGCCGACCTGCTGAAGGCGGACAGGTTCGCGCGGGTCATCACGCTCGGGGACATCAACGACTTCGAGTTCTCCCCGACGATGAAGACGCTGACCAAGGGCGGGGTTCTCAGGCCGCTGATCACGACACTGCCCGCCTCGGAGCGGTACAGCTATGTGTACGACGGCAACTCGCAGACGCTGGACCACATCCTGACGAGCCCCGGCATCCGGCGCTTCGACTACGACGTGGTGCACATCAACGCCGAGTTCGCCGACCAGGCGAGCGACCACGACCCGCAGGTGGTGCGGATCAAGGTCAATGGCCGGCACGGTCACGGGCACTGAGACCGTGACACGGTGGGCCGGACCGGGCGTTCAGGTCCGGCCCACTGGGGCGCCAACCTGGCGCGGCAGCGTGAACGCGCCGGCCGCCGGCTCCCGCCCGGTGAAGAACCGGGAGACCAGCGAGGCCACCTCGTCGGCCCGCTCCAGGACCACCCAGTGGTCGGACTCCTCGACCGTCAGGAACCGGCTGCCCTCGATCGTCGCGGCGAACTCCCGCTGGCGCGCGGGCGACGTCACCGTGTCGTGCTCCCCGGCGAAGACCAGCGCCGGTACGCCGGTGAGACCGCCGGAGAAGTCGGGCCGGTCGGCCAGCGCCCGGTAGAGGGAGTCCGCCGCGTGCGGCGAGTGGGTGAGCGCGTGCAGGAAGGAGCGCCGGACATAGCGGCGGGCCAACTCCCTGCGGTGTACCTGACGTTCGGGATCCAGACACATCAGCGCGTCGGCCGCCGTCGCGGCGAACCCCTCGCGGTCCCCGGCGGCCAGCTGCTGCCTGGCCCGCTCCCAGCAGGCGGCCTGGGCGTCGTCGATGTGGACCGGGACGCCGCCGAGGGCCAGGCGCCCCACCCGCTCCCGGTGGCGGCGAGCGAAGCCGAAGGCGATGGCGGTGCCGTAGGAGAAGCCGAAGACGTTGAGCCGGGGGGCGCCGAGGTCGTCGGCGATGCCGAGGACGGCCCGGCGCAGCAGATCGGCACTGGGTCCTGGCGGGAGCGGGTCGGCACTGCCCATGCCGGGCAGGTCGGCGGTGACGACGTCGGA
Organism: Streptomyces sp. SM11; assembly: GCF_002910905.1. Classification (GTDB taxonomy): domain Bacteria; phylum Actinomycetota; class Actinomycetes; order Streptomycetales; family Streptomycetaceae; genus Streptomyces. The sequence goes on from NZ_NEUE01000276.1 coordinate 11,599, forward strand.
TGCCGGCCCCAGGTGGTCGTCCATCTGGGGCCAGCCGAACATGCCCTGGAGCGCACCGCCGAGAATGAGCGCCGGGTCGGTGGCGGGGACCCCGCCGGGGCAGGAGTGTGGCAGGACGCGGTAGCTGTAGCGCACTCCGTCGACCGACAGGGGCCGGATGATCTCCTCGGGCATGTACTCCTGCGTTCCCTTCCGCTCAGGCCCTGGTGAGGACGAGTGCCGCGTTGTGGCCGCCGAAGCCGAGCGAGGTCTTGACGGCGCATTCGAAGGAGGCGCCGCGGGCTTCCTTGGCCACCACGTCGATCGGGATCTGCGGATCGGGTGTGTCCAGGTTGACGGTGGGCGGCACCAGTTGGTGCTGGAGGGCGAGCACGGTGAGCGCGGTCTCGATGCCGCCCGCCGCGCCGAGGGTGTGGCCGGTCATCGCCTTGGTGGAGGTCACCAGGGGGCTCTCGCCGAGGACCCGGCGGAGCATCGTCGCCTCGACCAGGTCGTTGGAGAGCGTCGAGGTGCCGTGCGCGTTGACGTGCCCGACGTCGGCCGCGGCGAGGCCCGCGTCGGCGAGCGCGGTGCGCAGGGCGCGTTCGATGCCGAGCCCCTCGGGGTCCGGGGCGACGGCGGAGTGGGCGTCGCTGGAGGCTCCGTAACCGCTCACGTGGGCGCGGACGGCAGCGCCCCGGGCGCGGGCGTGGTCCGGGTGTTCCAGGACGAGCAGCCCGGCGCCCTCGCCGACGACGAAGCCGTCGCGGTGGGTGTCGAAGGGGCGGCAGGCGGCCGCAGGGTCCTCGCGGCGGGTGGAGACGGCCTTGAGACTGCAGGCGCTGGCGATCAGGAGGCGGGTGCAGGTGGATTCGGCGCCGCCCGCGATGACGATGTCGCAGGCTCCGGAGCGGAGCATCTGGTGGGCGGTGCCGATGGCGACCGTGCCGGAGGAGCATGCGGTGGAGACGGCCTGGCTGGGCCCGTGGACGCCGAGGTCCAGACTGACGCTGCTGGCCGCGCCGTTGACGACGCTGAGCGGGGCGAGCTTCGGGGAGACCCGGCGGGGGCCGCGCCCGGCGAGGGCCGCGTGCTGCTCGTCGTAGAAGGGCAGCCCGCCGTGGGCGGAGCCGATGACGATGCCGACGCGGCCGCTGTCCCAGACCGACGGGTCCAGCCCGGCGTCGGCGACGGCCTCGCGGGCGGCGATGACGGCGAGCTGGGAGAAGCGGTCCATCAGCCGCTGGGCGGCCACTCCGAGGACGACCCCCGGGTCGCAGTCGGTGACGGAGTAGAAGAAGTCGCAGGGCAGGCCGTCCAGTTCGGTCCGGGAGGCGGCGGACGGCATGAGGCCCTCGGTGACACCGTGCCAGGCGGCGTCCGCTCCCGTACCGGCCGCGGTGACCAGGCCGACACCGGTGACGGCGGCGGCGAACGGGGCGAGCGGCGCCCGGCGGTAGTGCGGTGCGGTGGCCGCGCTCATGCGGAGACCTTCCCGTGGACGGCCTGGACGAGGCGGCCGACGGTGTCGCGCGAGGTGAGCGCGACGTCCTCCAGGTCCACGTCCAGCCGGTCCTCGATGAGCAGCCGAAGCTCCTCCAGTGCGAGGGAGTCCAGCCGCAGCCGGTGCAGCGGGACATCCGGGCGGATGGCCCCGGGGTCGGTTCCGAACTTCGCTACCAGCAGGGCGCTGATCTCTTCCGAAGTGCTCATTGGCGCTCCTGGGATCGGTGACGCGGTGACGCCGGCCGCGTGAGGGGAGGTGGGGGTAGGGGTAGGGGTAGGGGTAGGGGCCATCGGGGGACGCCGGCTGCTCCGGAAGGACCCTTTATACGCCTTCGCGGGCGGGTTGCCGGTCCGCGTTCCCCCGTGCGGTGGGAGGGGTGTCCAGGTGTACGAATCCGGGGGCCCGGTGCGTGCAGCCGCAAGGCGGAGGATGGAGGCAACGCGGATGGGGCTGCTCCAGCGAAGCCGAGAGCTTGGGGAAGTTGGTGATTGACGACGACGCGGCGGATGCGCGTGCCGGACCCCGCGAGCCCGGCATGATCCGAACGGCAGGCCCTGAGGTGTGCCCTGTCCCCCGATGGACTACGTGGGGCGGCGCGGCGGGACGGTGCGGCGGGACGGTGCTGATGCACGGGCGGGACGGCGAGGACAGTCCGATCCTGGCGTCCAACTGCGGCTCGGACCGGCCGCCGCTGTGGTATCTGAACCTCCAGGCGAACCCGGAGGTCGAACTCCGGGTGAAGAGCGAGCGGTTCGGGGCGGTCGCGGCGACGCGGCCCGCCGAGGAGAAGGCGCGGGCCCGGCCGGGTCCTGTGGAACCGTTCCCGCGCTACGGGCAGTATCGGGCGGGCACCGGGCGGGGCATCCCGGTCGTCCGGCTGACGCGGTCCTGAGCCGCCGGCGGGGTGGCGGTGGGACGCACCACAAGGGCTCCCACCGGCCGCCGGGAGCCCTTATGGTGCGCCGGTCCGAACCGTAGACTCCGCGATCATGACCATGGAAACGGTTCAGACCGACCCCTCCGCCCTCGGCGGCCCCGCTCTCTTCGACACCATGTCCTCCATGCGCGCCATGCGCCGCCTCAAGCCGGACCCGGTGCCGGACGAGACGGTCGAGCAGCTGATACAGGCTGCCGTCTGGGGACCCAGCGGCGGCAACATGCAGTGTTACGAGTACGTGGTGGTGACCGACCGCCAGGTGATGGCGCGGCTCGCCCCGCTGTGGAGGCGGTGCGTTGACGCGTATCTGGCGACGACCGGGAAGTACGCGCCCGAGGGCATGGACGAGGCGGCGTACGGCCGGATGGTCGCGGCGATCGAGCATCAGCGCGACCACTTCGCCGACACCCCGGTGCTGATCGTGCCGTGCTACCGGTTCCCCGAGCCGCGTCTGGACGAGGAGGGTCTCGCGGCCTCGGCGCGGGCGCTCGGCCCGGCGGGCACGGAGCACATGATGAACACGCAGACGCGGTTCCAGGCGCTGGCCGAGGGCTCCTGCGTCTATCCGGGGGTGCAGAACCTGCTGCTCGCGGCCCGGGGGCTGGGGCTGGCCGCGAACATCACCATCTGGCATCTGATGCTGGAGCAGGAGTGGAAGCGGGAGCTGGGCATCCCGGAGGACATGGCGACGTTCGCCGCCGTTCCGGTGGGGTGGCCCGCGGGGAACTTCGGCCCCGTCCGGCGGCGGCCGGTGGCGGACGTCATCCACCGCGACCGCTGGTAGCGGCCGGCCCCGCGCCCATCGGCTCCGACACTCCTGCCGGGTGACACCCGCCGTCACCCGGCAGGCCCAGGGCGCACCCGGCGGAATGACCAACTCCCCTGTGTTTGCGGGATGTTGTCAACCGCACCACCAGCGCGCCGCGTTGTTGTGCCCTGCCCATGTCGATAGCCTGGCCGGGTTCGGCATCCCTCTGGCCCACCCCGGGCCCGAGGGCTTCTTCTCCCCACAGAGCAGGAGACCCCATGCCTCCACGCATCGCCGCCCGCATCCGGGCCCGCGTCTGCTCCCTGGCCGTCCTCACCGCCACGGCCCTCCTCGCGACCGGACACCCGGCGAGCGCCGACCCGCAGGCGGGCACGGCCGACCCGATGAACCGCGCCTTCGCCGATGCGGCCCGGGAGTACGGCGTACCGCGCGATCTGCTGGCCGCCGTCGGCTACGGCGAGTCCCGGCTGAACGGTCACGGCGGAAAGCCCAGCCAGGCGAACGGCTTCGGCGTGATGCACCTGGCGAGCAACCCCGTCAACCGCTCCCTGGAGAAGGCCTCGGAGCTGACCGGCGAGAGCGCGGCGCGGCTGCGCCGGGACACGACGGCCAACATCCTCGGCGGCGCGGCCGTCCTGCGCGACCACGCCGACGCGCTGGGCCTGGACGCCGCCGAGCGCCGGGACGTCGACTCCTGGTATCCGGCGGTGGCCCGCTACAGCGCCACCGAAGGACCGGCCGCCGTGCTCTACGCGGACGCGGTCTACACGTTCCTCGCGGAGGGCGTGGCCGCGAAGGTGTCCGGCGAGGAGGTGCACGTGCCCTCCCGTCCGGTCGCCCCGGACAAGGGCGGGCCGTCCGCGTCCGACGTCCGCGTCCAGAGCGAGGACTACCCCTCGGCGCGCTGGGTGCCCGCCCACTCCGCCAACTTCGTCACCGGCCGCACGGCGACCGTCGACAAGGTGGTCGTGCATGTCACGCAGGGCTCGTACGCGGGTTCCATCAGCTGGTTCCAGAACCCGGCGTCCGAGGTCAGCGCCCACTATGTGATCCGGTCCTCGGACGGAGAGGTCACCCAGACGGTCCGGGACAAGGACACCGCGTGGCACGCGCGCAGTGCCAACGCCTCGTCCGTCGGCATCGAGCACGAGGGCTTTGTCGACAACCCGGCCTGGTTCACGGACGCGATGTACCGCTCGTCGGCCGCGCTGACCTCCCACCTCAGCGCGAAGTTCAACATCCCGAAGGACCGGGCGCACATCGTCGGCCACGTCGAGGTCCCGGGCAACGACCACACCGACCCGGGCGAGCACTGGGACTGGGACTACTACATGCAGCTGATCGGCGGCGACCCGGGCAGCGGCAGCGACGGCATCACCTTCCCCGCGTACACGACCCAGCAGTCCGGCTCGTCGGGCCCGCAGGTGAGGGCCGTCCAGACACTGCTCACCCAGCAGGGCTACGAGCCGGGCCAGGTGGACGGCCAGTTCGGTCCCGGCACGAAGAGCGCCGCGCAGGCCTTCCAGCGGTCCCGCTCCCTCGACGCCGACGGGATCGTCGGCCCGAAGACCTGGACGGCCCTGCTGTCGGCCGGCACGACCCCGGTGCTGAAACAGGGCAGCTCGGGCGACGCGGTGAAGCGGCTCCAGCGGGCCCTGACGGCGGCGCTCGGCACCACCGTGGGCGTGGACGGCAGCTTCGGCCCGGCCACGGACACGGCGGTCCGCAGCTACCAGACCACCCGCGAGCTGGGCGTCGACGGCACGGTGGGCCCGGCGACGTGGCGGGCGCTGCAGAGCGGGAAGTGAGGGCGGATATGCCCGGCAGCCCGCGGGCCACGTCGTGAACGCTCATGGTCACGTCCAACCGCACCGGCCGGGCGGGGGAATGCGGAGCAGGACCTCAAGAAGGTCTGACATCCGCCGGCCCGGTTCGGGCGGGCGCCCGCGACCCTGCAGGTCAGCAGGTCACTTCAGGCCGAAGGCCCGGGTGATCTCCTGGTCGACGAAGAGCCCGCCGGGGCCCTGCGCGTGCGCCTTGAACGAGACGGAGGCCGCGCCCTTCGACGGGGTGCGGAACCTCGCGGTCCACTCGCCGGTCTTCTTCTTGCGCAGCTCCACCTTGCCCCAGTGCTTGCCGTCGTCATAACTGACCGACAGCGAGGCCTTGTGCGCCTTCACCGCTCCCGGCAGCCATTCCTGGGTACCGGAGGAGAGGCCGATCTCGGTCCACCTGCCTGCCCGGACGTCGCCGGCGAGGTCCGTGTCGATGTCGTAGTCCAGCTGGAGCATCGGGATGCCGGCCTGGTACGGGCCGCCCTCCTCCAGCGCGCCGGAGACGAAACCCCACTCGGAGTGGGTGCGGGTCGACGTCTTCCAGGTCTTCGCGTCCCGCTGCGAGTCGATGACCAGGCGGTAGGGCAGCCTCTCGGTGGCGAGGTCGCCGATGTAGCCCGCCCGGCCCGGGCCCTTCCTGAGCTCCTTGTCGCCCTGGTAGAAGGCGTAGGAGGTGGTGTCGTACTCGTTCTCGGGCATCGAGCCGGAGTGGCCCGCGCCCCCGTCCGTCCACGGGGTGATGTTGAACTGGAGGTCGTCGTACGTCGTGCGGAACGGTCCCCAGTAGCCGGTGCCGAGTCGGGGGCGGGTCACCGGGGCGAACCAATCGGCCCGGTAGTCCTTGCCCGCCCGGTAGTCCAGCTCGGCGCTGCGCATCTCGTGCGCCCGGTCGGACCGCTCCGCGTTGAGCACCGAGTGGTTCTCGTACCAGAACGAGTCGCCCGGCAGCGGGTTGACCCACTCGGTGCGGACGTCCGGGAACTGCTCGTACTCCTCGAAGCCGAGGCCGGGGCCGTAGTCCGGGATGTCGTAGCGGTTGCCGGCGCCGAGCGTCCTCTTCTGGCCGTAGAAGGTGTTCTCCACCTTCGCGAGCTGACGGGTCGAGGGGGCGAAGGCCAGCGAGCGGTCCGGGATCGCGCCGTCGTGGCGGTCCACCAGGTCGTACAGGTAGTCCGCGAACTTCTTCTGGTCGACCCGGATCTTCTTGCCGCGCTGCGCCGCTCTGATCAGCGTCTCGCCCGCGGAGCTCCGCACGGAGGCGACCGGGATGGTGGTCTGCTCCCCGTACGGGGTGTAGCTCTACATCGCCACGCCGCGCTCGTCGTTGACGACGAACAGGGCCTTGGCGCCGGCGGCCAGCGCGGCCGCGAGGCGTTCGGCGGGAGTGACGTCGGCGCTGCGGGTGATGACGACCGCCTTGCCCCGCGCCTTCAGGACCTGGTAGTCCGTCGGGGTGCCCTTGCCCGCGTACACCGCGTTCAGCTTCCGCCGGCTGTCCGCGGCGACCGCCGCGCCTCCCTGGACGAAGACCGGCACGTCACGTCCGCTGGCCTCGACGTCGATCAGCTCCTCGCCCTGCCGCCAGCGGGTCAGGAAGCTGAAGCTGCCCTGGGTGACCTTCTTGGTGGGACTGGCCCACAACTGGTCGTACGTCAGGGGGATCTGGAACGCGTCGCGCTGGACGGTGCCGTCCGGGGAGGTCCGCGCCATGTCGTAGCGGAGCTGGCGGGTCTCCGTCTCCTTCGGGGTGCGCACACTGACCTTGCGGGCCTCGTAGGCGTCGAGGGTGACGGTGGTGGACCCGGTGAGGATCGTCTCGGGTGCCGCGAGGAACGCGACGGCCTTGGAGTCGGGGCGGTCGCCGTCGATGTCCACGGAGGCCCAGGCGGTGTAGTTGCCGGGCGGCAGGCGCAGGGTGGTCTCGCCACCGCTGACCTGGACGAGGCCGAGCCGCGGGTCGCCCAGCTCGGCGAGGACGACCAGGCCGCCCATCGGCCTGCCCGACCGGTCGCGGAGCTTCAGCGTCAGATCGTGCAGCTCCTTCTCCTTGGTGAGCGCGAAGCCGGTGTGCGCGACGGTGGCTCCCGCGGCGTCGGTGGCGAGGACCTGGCCGGAGAAAGTGGTGTCGTTGGCGACCTTCGCCGGGTCGAGGGAAACGACCGCTTCGGCCGTACCGCCGGCCGGGACGGTCAGCGTGTCCGTGGAGAGCGTGTAGGCCGCCTCGTCCGTGTCGGTGGCCAGGTCCAGGGTGATGTCCGTGTCACCCGCGTTGCGGTAGGTGATGGTGCGCTCGGCGACCTCGTCGGACGGGCTGTGCGGCCAGTCGTAGGAGGCCACCGGGACCGAGCCGGTGGCCTCGATCGTCGTGCCGATGGCCGCCTTCACGTCGAGCCGGCCGGTCCCCTGCTCGTACGGGGTGTACGCGTCGAGCTGCTTGGAGGAGGTCATCAGCGCGTCCTTGATGCGCTGACCGGTCCAGTCGGGGTGACGCTGTTTCAGGATGGCGGCCGGGCCCGCGACGTGGGGCGTGGCCATCGACGTACCGGACATCGACCGGTACATGCCCTCGGTGCCGGGGACGGACTGCGAGGCGGCGGCGCTGATGTCGACGCCGGGGGCCGACAGGTCGGGCTTCAGGCCGTGGGAGCGGACGAGCGGGCCCATGGAGGAGAAGTCGGCGCGGGCGTCCCGCTTGTCGACGGCGGCGATGGTGAGCGCCTGCTCCGCCGAGCCGGGCGAGCCGATCGTGCCCGCCCCGTACGCGTTGCCGGCCGCTATCACGAACAGCGGACCGCCGTCCGCCGAGAGGGAGTTCACCGCCTGGGACATCGGGTCGGTGCCGTCGTCGGGCACCGGGGAGCCGAGGCTCATGGAGACGATGTCGGCCCCTTCGGCCTTCGCCCACTCCATGGCCTCGATGATCCCGGAGTCCGCGCCGGAGCCCGCGTCGCTGAGGACCTTGCCGACGAGCAGGTCGGCGGCCGGGGCGACGCCCTTGTCGGCACCGTCGGACGCGGCGCCGGATCCGGCGATGGTGGAGGCGACGTGCGTGCGTGGCCGTGCTTGTCGTCGACCTCCTCGCCCGGAACGAAGCTGCGGGAGCCGACGAGCCGGTCCTTGACGTCCGGGTGGTCGGCGTCGATGCCGGTGTCCAGGACGGCCACATTGGCGCCCTTGCCGTTGAAGCCGTCGGCCCACGCCTGCGGGGCGCCCACCTGCGGTACCGAATCGGTCAGCAGCGCTTCGGAACGCCCGTCCAGCCACAGCTTCGCGATCCCGCTGTCGAGTGAACGGGCTCTCGGCTTGCGGGTGATGGCGCTCCAGAACGTCCGCGCGTCGTCCTTGTCGGCCGTGAGCGCGGCCCCGTGGACGGATTCGAGGGTGCGGACCTTCTTCGCGCCGCGCGGGGCGGCGGGCAGGGCCTTGGCCTTGGCGTCGCCCTTGGCCGCCGGGTAGGTGGCGATGAGCGGGATGGCGCCGGTGCCCTCGTCGTCGTATCCCATGCGCACCAGGGCCGAGACGTTGAACAGCCGCCAGTCCAGGGTGCCCGCCGCGATCAGTGTGGTGGCCTCGTCGGGCAGGACGTACACGTCCTCGCCCGCCTGTTGGATGTGGACGCCGCCGTGCGCGCCGTCGGGGCGGTCCACGGTGACGGTGTCCTGGTCGCCGGGGCCGTCCGCGTACCGCACGACATCACCGGTGACCAGGGTGACGGTGTGGCTCTCGGTGCGTATGCCGGAGCGCGGGGCGGCGTCGGTGCCCGGTGCGGGGGCGGCGCCGGCGGCGCCCGCGAAGGGGACCAGCATGCCGCCCATGAGGGCCGCCGAGGTCGCCAGGAGCAGGGCTCTGCGTCCTGGGCGGGCGGATCTCGCCCGGCCGGGAACGGAGGAGGGGAAGAAGTCATGCAGCTGATCTACCGGTAAATCCGGGGCGACCGCTGCGTTCCGGGCGGGCGGGAAACCGCCGTGGCGGTTACCCGCCCGGCGCGGACGGGTCTTTCAGGCCACCTCAGGCCACCGAAGCGAGCTGCTGTCCGCTGCTGTCGTGGTGGATGGGGGTGTGCGCCCCGGTGAGCGGTACGCCGCTGCCGCCGCGCCGGACCGCGACGATCTCGGCGGCGATGGACAGGGCCGTCTCCTCCGGCGTACGGGCGCCGAGGTCGAGGCCGATCGGCGAGTGCAGCCGGGCCAGTTCACGGTCGGTGAGACCGGCCTCGCGCAGCCGCTCGTCGCGCTCCAGGTGGGTGCGGCGCGAGCCCATCGCGCCGACGTAGGCGACCGGAAGGCGCAGGGCGGCCTCCAGCAGCGGTATGTCGAACTTGGCGTCGTGTGTGAGGACGCACAGCACCGTACGCGCGTCGGTCGTGGCCCCGGCGAGGTAGCGGTGGGGCCAGTCGACGACGATCTCGTCGGCCTCGGGGAAGCGTGCCGCAGTGGCGAAAACCGGTCGGGCGTCGCAGACGGTGACCCGGTAGCCGAGGAACTTCCCGGCCCGGACCAACGCTGCGGCGAAGTCGATGGCTCCGAACACGACCATGCGGGGCGGCGGAACGCTGGACTCGACCAGCAGCTCGACGGGCCGGCCGCAGCGGGAGCCCTCCGCGCCGATGGCGAGCGGTCCGGTGCGGCCCGCGTCCAGCAGGGCGCGGGTCTCGGCGGCGGCGGTCCGGTCCAGCGCCGGGTGGCCGCCGAGCCCGCCCTCGTAACTGCCGTCGGCGCGGACCAGGAGCGGGAGGCCGAGCAGTTCGCCGGGTCCGTCCGTGATCCGTGCCAGCGCGGCCGCCGCCCCCTCCGCGGCGGCCGCGAGCGCTGCGGCGAACACCGGGCGGGCGGGATCGTCCACCCGTACCGGCGTCACCAGGATGTCGATGACGCCGCCGCAGGTCAGGCCGACCGCGAAGGCGTCCTCGTCGCTGTAGCCGAAACGCTCGCGGACGGACTTCCCGTCCGTGAGGGCCTGTTGGCACAGTTCGTAGACCGCCCCCTCCACGCATCCGCCGGACACCGACCCGATGGCCGTGCCCTCGCGGTCGACCGCGAGGGCGGCACCAGGCTGCCGGGGCGCGCTGCCGCCGACCGCCACCACGGTGGCGACGGCGAACTCGCGTCCCTGCGAGACCCACCGGTGCAGCTCCTCGGCGATGTCCAGCATGGCGTATCTCCTTAGGCGTGAAGGGGGCTCGGGCGTCAGTGGACGCCCAGCCAGCTCTCGATCGGGTTGAGGGCGAAGAAGACGATGAAGATCACGGTCAGCCCCCACATGAAGGCCCCGACCTCGCGGGCCCGGCCCTGGGCGAGCTTGATGGCGCTGTACGCGATGACACCCGCGGCGACACCGGTGGTGATGGTGTACGTGAAGGGCATCAGGACCACGGTCAGGAAGACCGGGATGGCGACCGAGCGGTCGCCCCAGTCCACGTGCCGGGCGTTCTGCATCATCATCGCGCCGATGACGACGAGGGCGGCGGAGGCCACCTCGGTCGGGACGATCGCGGTGAGCGGGGTGAAGAAGAGGCAGGCGGCGAAGAACAGGCCGGTGATGACGGAGGCGAACCCGGTCCGGGCTCCTTCGCCGACTCCGGTGGCCGATTCGACGAAGACCGTCTGACCGGAGCCCGAGGCGACACCGCCGATGACGCCGCCGGCGCCGTCGACGAACAGGGCCTTGGACAGGCCCGGCATGCGGCCCTTCTCGTCGGCGAGCTTGGCCTCGGTGCCGACACCGATGATGGTGGCCATCGCGTCGAAGAAGCCGGCCAGCACCAGGGTGAAGACGATCATGCCGACGGTCATCACGCCGACGTCGCCCCAGCCGCCGAACTCGACGTTCCCGAAGAGCGAGAAGTCGGGCATGGCGACCGCGCTGCCCTCCAGGGCGGGCGGGCCGCTGCTCCATGTCTTGGGGTCGATGTCGACGATCGCGTTGATGGCGATCGCGACCAGGGTGCCGACGATGATGCCGATCAGGATCGCGCCGGGGATGTTGCGCGCCTGGAGCATGAAGATGAGGAGCAGGGTCACGCAGAAGATCAGGACGGGCCAGCCGGCCAGTTCACCGGCCGGGCCGAGGGAGACGGGGGTCGCCACGCCCTGGTGGACGAATCCGGCCTTGAAGAGGCCGATGAAGGCGATGAAGAGCCCGATGCCCATGGTGATGCCGTGCTTGAGCGCGAGCGGAATCGCGTTCATGATCATCTCGCGGAGACCGGTGACCACCAGGAGGCAGATCACCACACCGTAGATCACGCACATGCCCATGGCCTGCGGCCAGGTCATGCTGGGCGCGACCTGCGAGGCGAGCACACCGGAGACGCTGAGTCCGGCGGCGAGCGCCAGGGGCACCTTGCCGACGAAGCCCATGAGCAGGGTCGTCGCGGCCGCCGCGAAGGCGGTCGCGGTGATCAGGCCGCTCTGGCTGAGGAGGTCTTCGTTGACGTCCTTCCCGCCGAGGATCAGCGGGTTGAGCAGAAGGATGTACGCCATGGCCATGAAGGTCGTGACGCCGCCGCGCACTTCGCGCGCGACCGTGGAGCCTCGTTCGGATATGTGGAAGTAACGGTCGAGCCATGATCTTCCGGCGGGGACGCGCGAGCCGGGGCCCGCGGCCTCCGGACTGGTCTTCGGTTCCACTGACTGCTGGGTCATGATGCCTGACTCCCAAGGTTCACAGGGGCACCCGCTTGGAGATTCCTGACTGCGGGATTTGGGATGACTGCGTCGGCCGCACGACCCGGGGACGGCCGGGACGGACTGTTGAAGCAGAACGGATATGCCGGCGGCACGGATGATCCGCGAGGCGATGCCGTGCGCTCAGCACGGCGAAGGACCGCGAGCGGTGCGGTACTTGGTGCCTCCGGGCGGTGCGGGGTGCGGAAAATTGTGACGTTCTCGGCTCTGCGCACCGCCCGGAGAGTTCGGGGGGACCGCTCGGAGCTGCCGGGCGACGACCGGTGGGAGATCGCCCGGCAGGCACTCAGGTGCTGGTGAGGTGTTCGGGCCGCACCGGCGTCCTGTCGAGCTCAAGACCCGTCGCGTTCCGGATCGCCGCGAGGACGGCCGGGGTGGACGACAGGGTGGGTGCCTCGCCGATGCCACGCAGCCCGTACGGGGCGTTCTCGTCGGCGAGTTCGAGCACGTCGACCGGGATGGTCGGCGTGTCGAGGATGGTGGGCAGCAGGTAGTCCGTGAAGGACGGGTTGCGTACCTTCGCGGTCTTCGGGTCGACGATGATCTCCTCCATCACGGCGACGCCCATGCCCTGGAGGGTGCCGCCCTGGATCTGGCCGAGGACGGAGAGCGGGTTGAGCGCCTTGCCGACGTCCTGGGCGCAGGCCAGTTCGATGACCTTCACCAGGCCAAGCTCGGTGTCGACCTCGACGACCGCGCGGTGGGCCGCGAAGGAGTACTGGACATGGCCGTTGCCCTGTCCGGTGCGCTTATCGAACGCCACGGTGGGCCGGTGGCGCCACTCCAGCTCGACGTCGATCGCCTCGTCCTCCAGCACGTCGGCCACGTCGGCGAGCACCTCGCCGCCGTCGGTGACGACCTTGCCGCCCTCCAGGAGGAGTTCGGCGGTGGCCCAGGCCGGGTGGTAGGTGCCGAACTTACGGCGGCCGATCTCCAGGACCTGCTCCCGGACGGCCTCGCAGGAGTTCTTCACGGCGCCGCCGGTGACGTAGGTCTGACGGGAGGCGGACGTGGATCCGGCGGAGCCGACGCGGGTGTCGGCGGGGTGGATGGTGACCTGGTTGACACCGAGTTCGGTACGGGCGATCTGGGCGTGCACGGTGACGCCGCCCTGTCCGACCTCGGCCATCGCGGTGTGCACGGTCGCGACCGGCTCGCCGTTGATGACCTCCATCCGCACACGGGCGGTGGAGTAGTCGTCGAAGCCCTCGGAGAAGCCGACGTTCTTCAGGCCGACCGCGTAGCCGACACCGCGGACGACGCCTTCACCGTGGGTGGTGTTGGAGAGTCCGCCGGGCAGGGCCCGGACGTCGACGGAGGTGCCGTCGCTGCCCGCCGTCAGCCACTCCTGCTCGGGCGGCAGCGGCCGGGACTTGACCCGGCGCAGCAGCTCGGCGACCGGGGCCGGCGAGTCGCAGGGCTGGCCGGTGGGCAGCAGGGTGCCCTGCTCCATGGCGTTGAGCTGCCGGAACTCCACCGGGTCCAGGTCCAGTTTCGCGGCGAGCTTGTCCATCTGCGCCTCGTAGGCGAAGCACGCCTGAACCGCGCCGAAGCCGCGCATCGCGCCGCAGGGCGGGTTGTTGGTGTAGAGGGCGACGGCCTCGATCTCGACGTCCTCGATCCTGTACGGGCCGACCGAGAGCGAGGAGGCGTTGCCGACGACCGCCGGGGAGGCGGAGGCGTAGGCGCCGCCGTCCAGGACGATCTTGCACTTCATGTGCGTGAGCTTGCCGTCCTTGGTGGCGCCGTGCTCGTAGTAGAGCTTCGCCGGGTGCCGGTGGACGTGTCCGAAGAAGGACTCGAACCGGTTGTAGACGATCTTGACCGGCTTGCCGGTGCGCAGCGCCAGCAGGCAGGCGTGGATCTGCATCGAGATGTCCTCGCGGCCGCCGAAGGCCCCGCCGACGCCGGAGAGCGTCATGCGGACCTTCTCCTCGGGCAGGCCGAGGACGGGGGCGATCTGTTCGAGGTCCGAGTGCAGCCACTGGGTGGCGACGTACAGTTCGACGCCGCCGTCCTCGGAGGGCACGGCGAGGCCGGACTCCGGGCCGAGGAAGGCCTGGTCCTGCATCCCGAAGGTGTACTCGCCCTTGACGATGACGTCGGCGCGCTTCGCGGCCTCGTCGGCGTCGCCGCGGATGATCGGCTGGTTGTGCACGACGTTCGGGTGCGGGACGTACTTGATGTACTCGTCCGTGCGGCCCTCGTGGACCAGGGTCGCGTCGTCGGCGAGGGCGGAGGCCTCGTCGGTGACGACGGGCAGCTCCTTGTACTCGATCTTGATCTTGGCGGCTGCGCGGCGCGCGGTCTCCGGGTGGTCGGCGGCCACGATCGCGACCGGCTCACCGTGGTGGCGGACCTTGCCGTGCGCGAGAACCGGGGTGTCCTGGATCTCCAGGCCGTAGTTCTTCATCTCGGCGGGCAGGTCGTCGTAGGTCAGCACGGCGTAGACGCCGGACGTCGCCAGCGCCTCGGAGGTGTCGATGGAGACGATCTCGGCGTGCGCGACGGTGGAGCGCAGCGTCTGGCCCCACAGCATGTCCTCGTGCCACATGTCGGAGGAGTACGCGAACTCCCCGGTGACCTTGAGGGTGCCGTCGGGGCGGAGCGTGGACTCGCCGATGCCGCCCTTGGTGGGCGAACCCTGGGTGATCTTGGTGGGCGTGCCGGCCGGTACGGTCTGGGCCTTCGGGGGCGTCGTCATGACTGGACCGCCTCTTCCTGACGGGCGGCCGCGAGGCGGACCGCGTCGAGGATCTTCTCGTAACCGGTGCAGCGGCACAGGTTTCCGGAGAGCGTCTCGCGGATGTCCTGGTCGGAGGGCGAGGGAGTGTTCTCCAGCAGCTCGTCGGCGGCGACCAGCAGGCCGGGGGTGCAGAAGCCGCACTGGACGGCTCCGGCGTCGATGAACGCCTGCTGGATCGGGGAGAGCTGGACGGCTTCGCCGGTCTGGCCGTCGGTGGGCTTGGACTGCCAGCGCTTGGCGGCGTCCAGGGTGGTGCCGCAGGATCCGGTGGCGCAGCCGCCGCCGGGGTGGGCGTCCTCGCGGTGCTTGGCGTAGTCGGCCAGGCCCTCGACGGTGACGACCTCGCGGCCCTCGACCTGACCGGCGGCGACCAGGCAGGAACAGACCGGAACCCCGTCCAGGCGGACCGTGCAGGAACCGCACTCGCCCTGCTCGCAGGCGTTCTTGGAACCCGGCAGGCCCATGCGCTCACGCAGGACGTACAGGAGGGACTCGCCCTCCCACACGTCGTCGGCTTCCTGCGGACGACCGTTGACCGTGAAATTGACTCGCATGGTTACGCAGCTCCTTCCAGCGTGCGGCCCGCGCCGCGGTACTGCTCCCAGGTCCAGCCGAGCGTGCGGCGGGCCATGATGCCGACCGCGTGCCTGCGGTACTTCGCCGTGCCGCGTACGTCGTCGATCGGGTTGCAGGCGCCGGACGCAAGGGCGGCGAACTGCTTGGCGATCGCGGGGGTGATGATCTTGCCGTTCTCCCAGAACCCGCCTTCTTCGAGCGCGGCGTTCAGGAACTCCTCGGCCTCCTTGGCCCGGACCGGGGTCGGGGCGGCGGAGCCGATGCCGGTGCGCACGGTGCGGGTCTCGGGGTGCAGCGCGATGCCGAACGCGCAGACGGCGATGACCATGGCGTTGCGGGTGCCGACCTTGGAGTACTGCTGGGGTCCGTCGGCCTTCCGGATGTGCACGGCGCGGATCAGCTCGTCCGGCTCCAGGGCGTTGCGCTTGACCCCTGTGTAGAAAGCGTCGATAGGAATCAGCCGCGTTCCGCGTACGGATTCGGCCTCGACCTCGCAGCCGGCCGCGAGGAGGGCCGGGTGGGCGTCACCGGCCGGCGACGCGGTGCCGAGGTTGCCGCCGACGCCGCCGCGGTTGCGGATCTGCGGGGAGGCGACGGTGTGCGAGGCGAGCGCCAGGCCGGGCAGCTCGGTGCGCAGGTGCTCCATGATCGCGCTGTACGGCACGGAGGCGCCGAGCCGCACACTCCTCCGGCCCACCTCCCACTCGGACAGCTCACCGATGCGGTTCAGGTCCAGGAGGTACTCGGGCCGCCGGTGGTCGAAGTTGATCTCGACCATCACATCGGTGCCGCCCGCGATGGGCACAGCCGTGGGGTGCTCGGCCTTGGCGGCGAGCGCCTCCTCCCAGCTGGCGGGGCGAAGGAAGTCCATGAGTGGCTCTCTTCTTCTCAATCGGGTCGTTCGCTGGGGCTGGGGACGGCCGGCCCTCGACTGGCTCGTTCATGTGGTGTTCATGTGGTGTGTGGCCCAGTACACAAGCCCGGCTCCCGCCGGTGCAGTCACCGAAGCACTGAAGGAGTTGGCTGGTCTCCGTCCTTGTCTTGTAGATTCGAACGAATGGCGGGAATCAGTAGCCTCACCACAATTCACAGATACCCGTTCACCCCACGACTCCCCACCCCACGACCTCCTTCACCACCTCTCCTTCACCCACTCCCTCAACGGAAAGATCGGCGGCGACGAGATGCGGCTGCGCGCACTGCTGGAGACCGACGCGCTGGGCCTGCGGCTGCTCGGCGGCGAGGACGAACTGGACCGCACGGTCCGGGGCGTCATGACGACCGACCTGCGCGACCCCAGCCGCTACCTCTCCGGCGGTGAACTGGTGCTCACGGGCCTCGCCTGGCGCCGGGACGCGGCGGACTCCGAGCCGTTCGTCCGGATCCTGGCGGGCGCCGGGGTGGCCGGTCTCGCGGCCGGCGAGGCGGAGCTCGGCGACATCCCCGCCGATCTGGTCGAGGCCTGCCTGCACCACCGCCTCCCACTCGTCGCCGTGCACGAGACCGTGGCCTTTGCAACGATCACCGAGTACGTCGTACGCCAGGTCTCCGGCGAGCGGGCGGGCGACCTGGCGGCCGTGGTGGACCGGCACCGGCGGCTGATGACGTCGGGCCCGGCGGGCGGCGGCCCCGAGGTGGTCCTCGACCTCCTCACCTCCGACCTGGACCTGCGGGCCTGGGTCCTGTCCCCCACCGGCCGCCAGATCGCCGGTGCGGGTGCCCCGCTGCCCGGACCGCTGGGCGCGGCGCTGGCCGGGCAGCACCTGGCCGCGACCCGGACCGGCCGCCGTGGTCCGCACCGGGCCGCGATCGCCGGCACGACGTATGCGCTCTTCCCGATCCGGAACACCGGCCGGGGCGCGGTGCCGGCCGCCCGCGACGTACGGGAGTCGGTGCTCTCCGACTGGCTGCTGGCGGTCGAGGCGGACGCCTCGGACTGGCCCGCCGCCCGGCTCGACCTGCTCCAGGGCGTCACGCAGCTGATCGCGGTCGAACGCGACCGCCGCGACGCGGCCCGTACGGTACGCCGCAGGCTGGCCCAGGAGGTCCTGGAGCTGGTCCAGGCGGGCGCCGCCCCCGCCGAGATCGCAGCCAGGCTCCGGGTCGCCGCACCGGTCCTGCTGCCCGGCCTCGGCGTGGCCCCGCAGTGGCAGGTAGTGGTGGCCCGGGTCGACTGGACCGCCGCGGGCCAGGCCGCCGCCGCGGGCGACATCGCGAGCGGTCCGGTGGCCCAGGCGCTGTTGGAGGAGATCCTCGTCGACCCGGCGGTCAGCGGCCCCGACTCCGCCGACCGGATCGCCGTCGCCCACGCGGGCGAGGAGGCCATCGCCCTGGTGCCGCTGCCGACGCGCACCACCGTGCCCTCGGACTCCGAGGAGGGCGCGGGGAGCGATGCCGCGCGGGCGGGCGTCGAGGACGCCGACGCCCTCGACGCGGACCCCGGGCTGCACGCCGACGCGCTGCTCGCCTCCGTACGCGAACCGCTCTCGGCGGGGCTCGCCGACGACGGCCGGCTGACACTGGGTGTCAGCGCGGCCGTGCATTCCGCCGAAGGGCTGCGCGGAGCGCTGGAGGAGGCCCGGCACGCCCGCCGGGTGGCCGCGGCCCGTCCGGGGCGGGTCTGCGCGGCCGGTCACCACGAACTGGCCTCGCACGTGCTGCTGCTGCCGTTCGTCCCCGACGACGTCCGGCGCGCCTTCACCGCCCGGCTGCTGGACCCGCTGCGCGACTACGACCGGCGCCACCGGGCGGAGCTGATCGAGACGCTGGAGTCCTTCCTGGACTGCGACGGTTCCTGGACCCGCTGCGCGGCCCGGCTGCACCTCCACGTCAACACGCTGCGCTACCGCATCGGCCGAATCGAGCAGTTGACGGGGCGTGACCTTTCGCGCCTGGAGGACAAGCTCGACTTCTTCCTCGCACTGCGCATGAGCTGATCTTCCGGCCGCGCACGGGGCCGGCGGGGCACCGTCGCACTCCGGCCGATTGTGAAATCTTTCACCTGACATTGCCCGGACCCCTTGGCCCGGCGTGCCATTCCGTGCTGAGATGCGCCGTACCCAACAGCACAATGGCGCGCTCGGGGAGGGCAATGTGGCGCATACCGCCATGTCTGGTTCCGGAACGACAGCAGATGACGATCCGCCGCTCCAGACCGCGGTATGGCGGCTGCGGTCACGCGCCTGCTGGACGGACGCGGCCACACTGCTGGAGCACCACGCGACCGCCGATCCGGCCTCGGCGCTCCAGCGCACCGCGCTGCTGACCGAGCGGTGTCTCTACACCGGGCAGGGCTGGACCGACGCCGAGGACGCCCTGCGCATGGCGGAGGCCGTCGCCCGCAGCGACGACGAGCGCGGCTCGGCCGCCTCCGAGCGGGGCCATCTGGCGTACGCCTCGACCCTCCTGGCGGTCCGGGACCGGGCCGACGAGGCGAGCGTGGCGCTGAGCCGGTCGGCGGCGCTGCTGGCCCCCGCGTCCCCGGCCCGGCCGCTGCTGGACTTCCGGCGCGGGCTGATCGCCCAGAACATCGCGGAGTCGCCGGAGTCGGCTCGCGCCGCGTTCCGCCGGGCGCACGCCGGTGCGGCGACCCGGGGCGACGAGCTGCTCCTTTCGTCCACCTGGCGGCATCTGGCCGCGCTCGCCCTGCGTGAGGGGGAACTGGCCGAGGCCCGGCACGGCTTCGCGGAGTCGTTGCGGATCCGGGAGGAGCTGGGATTCCTGGTCGGTACGGCGCCGGCGTTGATCTCCCTCGCGGAGGCGGTGCCGGAACCGGAGGCGGCGCGGCTGCGCGCCGAGGCCGGCCGGCTGTTCCGGCTCCTCGGCGGTGTGCCCACCTGGCTGGCCCCGTACCTGGGCCCCCCGGCCCCGCGCTCCGCGGAGGCGAGCTGATCCCGGGGCGTCCGACACCCGCGGGGCCCCCGGTCAGCCGTCGGCGCCGGCGAAGTGTTCGCGGACCAGGGCCTGGACGACGGTGAGGTCCTGGGCGATGAGCGCGTCGAGCAGGGCGGTGTGCTCGGAGGCGTCCGCGAGCAGGTCGGCCCGGCGGGTGGCGGGGCCCGCGACCAGCGGCCACTGGGAACGCCGGTGCAGGTCGTCGGCGACGGTCACGAGCTGTTCGTTGCCCGACAGCGTGAGGACCGCGCGGTGGAAGGCCCGGTCCGACTCGGCGTAGGCGGCCCGGTCACCCACGGCCGCCGCCGTGACCGTGGCCTCCGCCAGCGGGCGCAGGACGCTCCAGCGGTGCGCCGGGACCGTACGGGCCAGGCTCAGCATCACCGGGACCTCGATCAGGGCCCGCACCTCGGCCAGCTCGGCCAGCTCGCGGGGCCCGCGTTCGCTGACCCGGAAGCCGCGGTTCGGCACGACCTCGACGGCGCCCTCGACGGCCAGCCGCTGCATGGCCTCGCGCACCGGTGTCGCGGAGACCCCGAAGCGGGCGCCGAGCGCGGGGGCGGAGTACACCTGGCCGGGCACCAGCTCGCCGTCGACGAGGGCGGCGCGCAGGGCGTCCAGGATCTGGCCGCGGACGGAGTGGCGCTGAACGGCACGAGGCGCGGGAGGCTCACTGTGGGTGTGCTCGCCCCGTGCCTGTTCCTGCACGCGGCCCTCCGGAGTCCGACCCTCCGCCGGAGTGCGCGGGAACGCTCCGGGGGCGTACGCCGGACGTGCGCCCTCACGCGCGCTGCCCTGCTCCACCCGGACCTCCTCCGCCTGCCGCGGGCCGACTCGCGTGCGCCGGACCCCCTGTGCACGATAGATGCAGGAGGCTGCAGTTCAAACATCGATGACGTCGGGTAAGGTTAGCCTTACCTGCAAACGATCCCGATTCGGTGGTCCCCTGCATGACCCTCTCCCCGCCGTTCACCGGTGCCGCGACGTCCCCCGTGACCGCCGCGTACGCCCGCCTGACCGAGGTGTTCCCCGGCCTGCGGGCCGACGTGCTCGACGGCGACGCCGTCGCCCCGTCCGGCGCGGGCTGGGTCGGCGCGGCCGAGCTGGCGGCCGGCGGTGCCGCGGTGGACGCCTTCCTCGCCTGGGACAACGCCCAGGTTCTGCGCGACTACGGCCGGCAGGCCCGCCCGGACGTGGTGGCGAGCTTCGGTCTGCACCGGTACGCCTGGCCCGCCTGTCTGCTGGTGACGGTGCCCTGGTTCCTGCAGCGCAGGGTGGTGCGGATCCCGGTCGAGGACGTGGCCTTCCAGCGGGCGCTCGGGCACCTGACGGTACGGGTCCGGGAATTCGCCTGCCTGCCGGACGACCCGGCCGCCGCCCTGCCCGGGGCCCGGGTCGTCGCGGACGAGGCCGCGCTGCGGGCCGAGGTCCTGGCCTCCCTGACCGAGCACCTCGGTCCGGTACTGGAGGGCTTCGGGCCGCGCATGCGGCGCGGGAAGCGGGCCCTGTGGGGGATGGCGACGGACGAGATCGTCGAGGGCCTCTGGTACATCGCGCATCTGCTGGGCGAGGAGCGCCGGGCGATGGCCGAACTGGAGCTGCTGCTCCCCGGCACGGCGAAGCCGTACGTCGGCACCGCGGGCTTCCGCGAGCTGACCGGCCCCGAGGGCCAGTCGCTGCCGACCCGGGACCGGGCGAGCTGCTGTCTCTTCTACACCCTGCGCCCCGAGGACACCTGTGTGACCTGCCCGCGTACCTGTGACGCGGACCGGGTGCGGAAGCTCGCGGCAGCTTCCTGATCCACACCGCCCGTCCGAATGACGTGGAATCGAACACAACTCGGGACGTCCGAATGACCGTTCGGGAATATTCCACCCATCGATAGCCTCTCCCACCCCCATGGCGTGCTCTTGTCCCGAAACCACCGGAGCGGGACGGGAATTCCGTCACGATGGCGCACGAAACGCCCTACGTGACGCAAGGGACCGCGCATGAGACTGACCGACATATCGCTTGACTGGCTGCTTCCGGGCGCCGTACTGCTCGTGGGGGTCATGGCGGCGGTGACGGTGGTCGCACGCGGCAAGCGTGCCGCCGGCAAGGCCGCGGCCGACGACTCCTGGGAACGCAGCGAGGACCGCCGCAGACGCAAGGAAGCGCTCTACGCCACCGCCTCGTACGTCCTGCTGTTCTGCTGCGCGGCGGTCGCCGCCGCGCTCTCCTTCCACGGGCTCGTCGGCTTCGGCCGGCAGAACCTGAACCTCACCGGAGGCTGGGAGTATCTGGTCCCGTTCGGACTGGACGGCGCCGCGATGTTCTGTTCCGTGCTGGCCGTGCGGGAGGCGAGCCACGGAGACGCGGCTCTCGGCTCCCGGCTGCTGGTGTGGACGTTCGCCGGGGCCGCCGCCTGGTTCAACTGGGTGCACGCCCCCCGGGGCATGGACCACGCGGGTGCTCCGCACTTCTTCGCGGGGATGTCCCTCTCGGCCGCGGTGCTCTTCGACCGGGCGCTGAAGCAGACCCGGCGCGCCGCGCTGCGTGAACAGGGCCTGGTGCCCCGTCCGTTGCCGCAGATCCGGATCGTCCGCTGGTTGCGGGCGCCCCGGGAGACCTTCGGCGCCTGGTCGCTGATGCTCCTGGAGGGCGTCCGCACCCTGGACGAGGCGGTGGACGAGGTGCGGGAGGACCGCAAGGAGCGCGAGCAGGACCGGATGCGCCGACGTGACCAGGAGAAGCTGGACCGGGCCCGCATCAAGGCCCTGAACCGGCAGAACCGGGTCTGGGGACGCGGCGGCCAGGGCGGGCAGCAGGTGGACGTGCCCGCGCTCACCCCGGCTTCGGGCGGCGCGCCGGCCGTCGCGGAGCCCGCCATAGCAGAGCCGGGTCAGCTGCCTCTGCGGCCCCGGCCATCCCTGCAAGCCGTCGGCCCGAAGCAGGCGGCGGACGGTTCGAGCCCGAAGAGCCTGGACGCCGCGAACCAGGGAGCTGACTCGCGGACCGTCGACCTCACGGCCGAGGACGACACCCAGACACTCCCCCGGCTCGACTCGCTGGAACAGAAACTGAAGGATCTGGAGCAACAGTTCGGCTGATCGGGCCTGGCGGCGGAGAGCCCCTCAGGGTCTTCCGCCGTGCAGCTCGAACCAGACGACCTTGCCCAGGGCCTGTACCTCCACGCCCCAGGCGTCGGCCAGACTTTGGACCAGGATCAGGCCCCTGCCGTGCGTACCGTCGTCGGCGTTCGGTACGTACGGCGCGGGCAGGTCGTCCGAAGCGAAGTCCTGGACCTCCACCCGCAGTCGGGCGTGTGTCGCCGTGGCGGTGACCACGGCCCCGTGCCGGGTGTGGATGAGGGCGTTGGTCACCAGTTCAGTCACCAGCAGCTCCGCCGCCTCGGTCTGCTCCTGGCCGGAGCGATGTCGGAGGAACTCCCGTAGGTCCCGCCGCACTTCCCCCACCGCCGAGCGTTCGGCGTGACCCACTTTCCGGCGCATCCGGGCCGACGGTGTTGGCTCACCCGGTCTCCGTCCCCGGGGGCCGCGCCCCTCGACGACCGCGGTCCTGCTCTGACGCTTCGCCATTTCCCCCGCCCGCACTGTGAACCGGCCTCCTCCGATCAGACTGCCCGTCGAACAGCCTCACGGGAGGCATGCCCCTGTACGCACACGGTCACGCTTGCCGGCGCATCAATAGGTGAACGGTCAGGAGCGGCGAGGGGCGCACGGAACATCCCACCCGCGCACGCCATCACCAGATGGGCGCAGCATTGGTTGACATCCCGCGAAAGCCACCGCCTTGGCGTTGACGGCCCATCTTCTACGCGCGCCATCATGATGGTGTGCGCATCCCCCACGCGTCATCCGGCTCGGCGGCACAGCCGCCCCGCTGCCCGTACTCCTCGCCGCCGGCACGGTCTGGGCCCAGGCCGCGCCCCCGGCCTCCGCCCCCACCGCCCCAGGCCCACGACACGCTCGATCCTGACGGAGCGGACGTGGCGCCGGACACTCAAGGACGCGGCACGTTACGCAGGTTGGAGCGGGCCATCTGGAGCATCCGGCCCACTCCGCCGTCGAGCACGATCTTGCTGGCGGAGAGCGCGAAACCGGTGACCATGTCGGCGCTGATCTTCGGCGGGATGGACAGCGCGTTCGGGTCGGTGACCACGTCGACGAGCGCGGGGCCCTTGTACTTGAACGCGTCCTTGAGCGCGCCCTGCAACTGCTTGGGCTTCT
Source organism: Streptomyces sp. SM11 (assembly GCF_002910905.1). Taxonomy (GTDB): domain Bacteria; phylum Actinomycetota; class Actinomycetes; order Streptomycetales; family Streptomycetaceae; genus Streptomyces. The sequence goes on from NZ_NEUE01000276.1 coordinate 34,760, forward strand.
CCACACGCACACCGTAGGCGCCGGCCGCGCGGGCGATCGCGGCGAAGTCCGGGTTCTTGTTGGTCGTTCCGTACGACGGAAGACCGGCCACGAGCATCTCCAACTCCACCATGCCGAGCGAGGAGTTGTTGAACAGGACCACCTTCACCGGCAGGTCGTACTGGACCAGGGTGAGGAAGTCGCCCATCAGCATGGCGAATCCGCCGTCGCCGGACATCGCGACGACCTGCCGGTCCAGGTCGGTGAACTGAGCGCCGATCGCCTGCGGCAGGGCGTTGGCCATCGAGCCGTGGCTGAACGAGCCGATCACCCGGCGCCTGCCGTTGGGCGTCAGATAGCGGGCGGCCCACACGTTGTTCATTCCGGTGTCGACGGTGAACACGGCGTCCTCGTCGGCCATCTCGTCCAGCACGGAGGCCACGTACTCGGGGTGGATCGGGACGTGCTTCTCGACCTTGCGGGTGTAGGCCTTGACCACACCCTCCAGGGCGTTCGCGTGCTTCTTCAGCATCCGGTCGAGGAACTTCCGGTCGGACTTGGGCTTCACCCGGGGCGTCAGACAGCGCAGGGTCTCGCGCACATCGCCCCAGACCGCGAGGTCGAGCTTGGAGCGGCGGCCGAGGCGCTCGGGGCGCACATCGACCTGGACGATCTTCACATCGTCCGGGAGGAAGGCGTTGTACGGGAAATCCGTGCCGAGCAGGATGAGGAGGTCGCACTCGTGCGTCGCCTCGTACGCGGCGCCGTAGCCGAGCAGCCCGCTCATCCCGACGTCGTACGGATTGTCGTACTGGATCCATTCCTTGCCGCGCAGCGCGTGCCCGACCGGGGACTTGATCTTCTCGGCGAACTCCATGACCTCGGCGTGTGCCCCGGCCGTACCGCTGCCGCAGAACAGCGTCACCCGTTTGGCCTCGTCCACCATGCGGCAGAGCTTGTCGATCTCGTCGTCACCGGGCCGTACGGTCGGCCGCGTGGTGACGAGGGCGTGCTCGATGGACTTCTCGGGGGCGGGCTTGGAGGCGATATCGCCCGGCATGGTGACGACGCTGACGCCGCCGCGCCCGATGGCGTGCTGGATCGCCGTCTGGAGCAGCCTCGGCATCTGCTCCGGGTTGGAGATCATCTCGTTGTAGTGGCTGCACTCCTGGAACAGCAGCTCCGGATGGGTCTCCTGGAAGTAGCCGAGGCCGATCTCGCTGGAGGGGATGTGCGAGGCGAGGGCCAGCACCGGGGCCATGGAGCGGTGCGCGTCGTACAGGCCGTTGATCAGGTGCAGGTTGCCCGGCCCGCAGGAGCCGGCGCAGGCCGCGAGCGAGCCGGTGACCTGCGCCTCCGCTCCGGCGGCGAAAGCAGCGGTCTCCTCGTGCCGGACGTGGATCCAGTCGATGGCCGAGTTACGCCGGATGGCGTCCACGACGGGGTTCAGGCTGTCGCCGACGACGCCGTACAGGCGTTTGACGCCTGCCCTGGCGAGGATGTCGACGAACTGCTCCGCCACGTTCTGCTTGGCCATGGGTGCGCACCCTTCCTGCCCGTGCTCCGTGCACTTCGGTTGTCCGGAGACCGGAGCCCGAAACACCGTTTCGCCGGGCCCCGGCATCCATCAACCCATGGCGTGCGCGGTTACGCCTCCCAGACGGCTGCGCAGGTGCGGTCGTCGGCGTACCCCTTGATCCGGAGCTGGGTGTCGGCGAGGAAGGCGGGCAGACCGGGCGGCCCGGCACTCCCCCAGCGCTCGGCGAGCTCGCCGGGCAGTGCCGGTTCGCCGCGCATCGGCTCGGCGAGACCGTTGCCGCACAGCATCAGTGTGTCGCCGGGTCGCGCCACGGAGGCCCGGAAGCGGAAGGGCTCGGCGGGCGGCTGTGCGGTTCCCTCGATGCGCGGGGACGGCGGCGCGGTGATCTGGAGGTCCATGGTCAGCCGGTCCCCGTCCGGGCCCTCCTCCTGCTCGTCGCCCGGCTGCGGGCCGCCGCTCTCCGGGATGACGGGCTCCAGGTCCTGCCAGAGTCCGTCGCGGAGACGGAAGAGGCCGCCGCTGCCGACGCCGAAGAAGACCCGGGTGCGGCAGTCGGGGTCGGCGGACAGCAGGAGGCAGCGGAGGCTCGCGGTGTACGCGTCCGGTTCGACGCCGAGTTCGGCGGCGCGGGCGCGCAGCTTGCCGTACGTACGGTCGGTGAGCCGGTGCAGCCCGGACTTCAGGTCGCCCCGGCGGCCCGCTCTTATGTCCTCGGAGAGCCGGACGTGGCTGCGGGCGACGGCCCCGCCGATCCAGCGGCAGGCGTCGGCCGCGGCGAGGTGCGCCGCTTCGCCCGCCCGCCTGCCGCCGGCCACGGCGACGAGGACGAGGGCGCTCTCGGCGGCCCCGAAGCGGGCGGTGAGCAGCCCGTCGCGCCGGGGCTCGCCCCGGAAGCGGGCGGAGTCGCCGCGTACGGAGACTGCGCGCAGGGTGTACGTCCCGTAC
>NZ_NEUE01000010.1 GCF_002910905.1 Streptomyces sp. SM11
ACGCCGCAGCGGCTTGCCGACGAGGGCCTCGACGCCCTGCCGGAGGGCACCGTCCCGCAGGACTTCGTCTACGTGGCCCCCGGCGGTCCGGCTGCGGCGGACGACGCGGCGGCGGCGACCAGGGCCCTCCAGGACGTCTTCGCTCTGGTCCGCCGGCTCGCCGCCCACCCGCCTATGCCCGACCTGCTGATCGTCACCGGCACCGCGCACGCGGTGGCGGAGGGGGACGTCGTCGACCCCCTCATGACGGCCCTGTGGGGCCTCGGCCGCACCCTGCGCGTCGAGCACCCCCGCACCAGGGTCAGCCTGGCCGACCTGGGCTCCGGCCGGGGCACGGCCGCCGGAGCGGAGGACGACGGCGGCGCCGCCCTCTGGGAGGCGCTGCGCCGGGACGGCACGGAGCTCGCCCTCCGGGACGGTGCCTGGTACGAGCCCTCCCTGCTGCCAGCGCCCCCGGCGCCCGCCCGCGAGGTGCGGTACCGGGGCGGCCGGTTCCTGATCACCGGCGGCATGGGCGGCATCGGCCTGCGCGTCGCCGAGTTCCTCGCGGACGAGGGCTGCGCCCGGCTGACCCTGGTCGGGCGGACCGTCCCGGAGCGGGGCGAGGCCCGCGAGCGCCTCGACCGGCTCGCCGGGCGCTGCGACCTCGACATCGTGGCCGCCGACGTCCGCTCCCTCGGCGAGGTGCTGTCCGGTCCCTTCGACGGGGTGTTCCACGCGGCGGGCGTACTGCGCGACGGACTCGCCCGCAGCCTGACGCCGGACCGGGTCGATGCCGTCCTCGGCCCCAAGGTCGGCGGCACGCACGTCCTCGCCGACCTCGTCGCCGTCGGCGAACACCCGGGCTTCGTCGTCCTGTTCTCCTCGATCGCGGCCGTCCGGGCCAACCTCGGCCAGAGCACCTACGCCGCGGCCAACGGCTACCTGGACGGCTACGCCGCCCGCCGTCGGGCCGAGGGCCTGCCCTGGTACAGCCTCGGCTGGGGCCTGTGGACGGTCGGCATGGGCGAGGCCGTCGCCCCCAAGGCCGCCGCGCACGGCGTCGCCGCGCTCACCGAGGACGACGGCATCGCACTGCTCCGCACGGCCCTGGGCCGCCCGCCCGCGCACTACGTACTCTCCGCCGCGAACGCGAAGGACGCACCCATGACTGCTGTCACGCCCGACGCCGGCCTCTGGCCGTCGCTCACACTCGCCCTCCGGAAGGTCCTGCACGTCGACTCGGTCTCCGCCGAGGACGACCTGCTGGAGCTGGGCCTCGACTCGATGATGGCCGTCGAGCTGGCCGCCTCGCTGGCCTCCGACGGGCTCGACGTGGACCCGATGGTGTTCTTCGAGCAGACCCGGGTCGGCTCCCTCCTCACCCACCTGGAGAGCCTGCCGCGCGA
>NZ_NEUE01000277.1 GCF_002910905.1 Streptomyces sp. SM11
CCCGGTAGCAAGCAAGTACGAGTTCATCGATGAGATGCGGCTCGACACGGTGGAGTACGCATATAGCGTCGAGTTCATGTGCGATCACCTCGACGTGTCCAGATCCGGCTACTACAGCTGGCGCGGCCGCCCGGAATCCGCGACGGCCCAGCGGCGCGACAATGTGAAGCTGCTCATCCGTAAGGCATTCGACGATGCTGACAGCACGTACGGCTACCGGCGCGTCCACGCCCAGCTGCACCGCTGGGGCCATACCGCGGGCCTGGAGCTGGTCCGCCGGCTCATGCGCGAGCTGGGCCTTGAGCCCTGCCAGCCGAAGCCGAAGCCGAAACGCTTCGGCCTCACCCAGCACGCACCCGGCCCGGTACCGGATCTCGTCGGCCGGAACTTCACTGCCGACGCGCCGGGAGTGAAACTTGTCGATGATATCACCTACATTTCGACCGGAGAGGGGTGGCTGTATCTGGCGACCGTCATCGACTGCTGCACCAAGGAAGTCATCGGGTACGCGATGGGCGACCACTATCAAACCCCTCTCATATCCCGGGCCATCCGCAATGCGGCACGGAACAGAAAGTTCACGCCAGGTGCAATATTCCACTCCGATCGTGGAAGTAACTACATGTCAGCCGAGTTCGGGAAGACGCTGGGTCAGCTCGGGCTCCGCAAATCAGCCGGCCGCACCGGAATCTGTTTCGACAACGCCATGGCCGAGTCGTTCTTCAGTGTCCTGAAGAACGAACGTGTATCACGGATGACTTACCTGACCCGCGAGGCAGCCCGGCAGGACATCACCCGCTACATCGAATTCTGGTACAATCACAAACGCCTTCACTCGGCAGTTGGCTACCGTCCTCCGCGCGAAGTACACGCCGAGCATCAGAAGTTGCGAATCGCCGCGTGAAATCAACGGCCGAAGCCTGTCCGAAAAGCGCGAGGCCCCTCAGAATCGGGGGCCACGCCCCCGCTGAACGCTCTTGGTCAGCCGAGGAAACTCAGACGAACCTGACGGTTGTCTTTAGAGATGTTCGTGTCCACCAGGCAGACCGACTGCCAGGTCCCCAGCTCCAGCCGGCCGCCGATCACCGGCAGCGTGGCGTGCGGCGGGACCAGGGCGGGGAGTACATGGTCGCGGCCATGGCCGGGGCTGCCGTGGCGGTGCTGCCAGCGGTCGTCGGCGGGGAGAAGGTGGTGGAGGGCGGCCAGGAGGTCGTCGTCGCTGCCCGCGCCGGTCTCCAGTACGGCGATTCCGGCCGTGGCGTGGGGGACGAAGACGTTGAGCAGGCCGTCGCGGCCGGGCGCTGTGCGGGTGAGGAACTCTTCGCAGGCGCGTGTCAGATCCGTGACGCTCTCGGCCGTTCCCGTGGTGATGTTCAGGACCGTAGTGATGAAGGAATCGGACATGCCTCTATCTTCACCCACAGCGGCGAGATGACGCGTCCACGCTCCGAGACGCCATTGACCGTGTCCGGACCGGATGACCACGTTCAGCGCCGTGTTCCGATCAGCTCCGCTCACTTCGCGCGGTCACATCGATCTGCTGCCGCCGTTCCCGCCTGGCCGCTGCTGGACGCGACCGGGAGCCGAGAGCCGCCCCGGCTCGGGCGCGGGGCGCCACTGCTGCTGCTCGCGAGGGGCCGCTGAGACCTGCCGCCGCGTCGTGGACGATGCCGGGGCTCCGGGCCCTCCCCTCTCCGTACGGGAAGATCCCGGCACCTCTCGCAGTTAGTAGAAGCGTGAACATTTCTGGTGTGCGCGAGCTGGACGTGGTCGTGATCGGCGCGGGGCAGGCGGGGCTGTCCGCCGCACACCACCTGCGCCGCGTCGGACTGGAGCCGGACGGCGGCTTCGTGGTGCTGGACCATGCGCCACGGCCGGGCGGGGCGTGGCAGTTCCGCTGGCCCTCACTGACGTACGGCAAGGTCCACGGGATGCACGCGCTGCCGGGCATGGAGCTGACCGGCGCCGACCCCGACCGACCCTCGTCGGAGGTGATCGGCGCGTATTTCGCCGCGTACGAGGAGCGCTTCGACCTGCGGGTCCACCGCCCGGTGGAGGTGAGCGCCGTACGGGAGGGGAGCGGCGGGCGGCTGCTCGTGGAGACGTCCGAGGGGACGTACGCTCCGCGGACCCTGATCAACGCGACCGGCACCTGGGACCGGCCGTTCTGGCCGCGCTACCCGGGCCAGGAGACTTTCCATGGGCGGCAGTTGCACACGGCGAACTATCCGGGGCCCGAGGAGTTCGCGGGGCAGCGCGTCATCGTGGTCGGGGGAGGTGCCTCCGGTACGCAGCATCTGATGGAGATCGCCGAGCACACGGCCGACACCTTCTGGGTGACCCGCAGCGAACCGGTCTTCCACGAGGGGCCGTTCACCGAGGAGTGGGGACGGGCGGCCGTGGCGATGGTGGAGGAGCGGGTACGCAACGGGCTGCCGCCACGCAGCGTGGTCAGCGTGACCGGGCTGCCGATGACCGATGCGGTGCGGCGGGCCCGGGAGGAGGGGGTGCTGGACCGGCTGCCGATGTTCGACCGGATCACGCCGAGCGGCGTGGCCTGGGACGACGGCCGCGCTGTCGAGGCCGATGTGATCCTGTGGGCTACCGGGTTCCGGCCCGCTGTGGAACATCTGGCGCCGCTGAAGCTGCGCGAGCCCGGTGGCGGCATCCGGGCCGAGGACACCCGCGCTGTCCGCGACGGGCGCGTGCACCTCGTCGGGTACGGCCCGTCCGCCAGCACCATCGGCGCCAACCGCGCGGGCCGCGCGGCAGTCCGGTCGGTCATGCGGCTGCTGAAGGAGACCGGTGGCGAGCGGACCGACCGGGAATCCGGTGCGGCCGTCGGCGCCCGCGCCGCAGGGGTGTGAACTCCTCCGTCGGTCAGCTCGTGGTCGCGGAGCCGCGGTTGCGGTTGAACTCCTCGACGTTCCTCCGCTGCTCGTCGTAGCTTTCGGTGAACCGGGTGTCGCCGGGGCCGACCGTGACGAAGTACAGCCAGGGGCCAGGCGTGGGACTGACAGCCGCGCGCAGCGCCTCCTCCCCCGGGTTGCCGATGGGCGTCGGCGGCAGGCCCTTGATCCGGTAGCTGTTGTACGGGCTGTCCAGCTGGGTGTCGGCGGTCGTCGTGTCCAGGGTGGAGCGCTTGAGCGCGTAGTTGATGGTGGAGTCCATCTGCAGCGGCATGTCCTTGAGCAGCCGGTTGTAGACGACCCGGGCCACCTTGCCCATGTCGGACGCGGTGTCGGCCTCGGCCTGGACGATGCTGGCGATCGTGATCGTGTCGTAGACGGACACGTTGTTGCGTTGGGCGCCCGCCGTGATGTGGTCGGCGCCGAAGTGCTTGCGGGCCGTGTCGGCCATGTAGCGCAGCAGGCCGGCGGGCTCGGTCTCGGCGTCGACCGGATACGTGGCCGGAAAGAGGTATCCCTCGGGGTTGCCCGCGGCCTCGGCAGGCAGAGCCAGGTCCACCGTCGACGCGGCCTTCCGCGTACTGCCGGGCTTCAGGTCCAGCGCCCGGTCGACGGCCTCGTACACCTGCGAGGCACGACGGCCCTCGGGGATCATCAGGGTGCTCTGCGGGCTCTCCTCCTCTTTCTGCCGCTCGTCCGGTCCGGTCAGGGCCAGCGGGATCAGGACGGCGGCCGACACGACGAGCAGTGCGCCGACGACCAGGACGATCTTTCCCCGGCGGGTCGGGCGGAGCCTGCGGCGGGGGCGGGCGTCCGGGGACTCGTTCACCATGCGGGCACGTTAACCCGGGGTGTGAGCCGCTGCCGGTAGCCCGGCCACGGCGTCGGCCCGGGCGACACGAACGCCGTAGCGGGTGACCGGAACACGCGAATCCCAGAACACGCGAACACGGGATCGGGTGTTCGCTTGAACGTGTGATCGTCAGGGGATTCGTTGCTGTTCACTCGACCGGGGCGCGATGATTGCGGAGCGCAGTCAACGGGCTGCAGACCGCTACTGCACAGTCCCACAGATGCACCATGTACAAGGAGAAAGACCAGATGAACTTCCTGACCAACCTGCTTGCTGGCGTCGTCCACTTCGTGGGTTGGCTCGTCTGACCATCGCTCCACCCGGCGCCGTCGCTCCCCGTCCCACGGGAGCGGCGGCGCCGCTGCGTTCACATGTACGGAACTGGCCAGCTCATCCGCTCGCTGCGGCCGGTCCGGCGAAGGGCGGCAGTGCGGTGAAGCCGGATGCGGCCGTCACCGCCGTCGCGAGGACGTCCGGCGTCCGGCGGACCCGGGTGAGAGGGTGGTCCGGGAAGTCCGTGTCCCACTGGGCCTGGTCTGCCGCGTGGAAGGGCAGCCGCCCTGAGCCTCGGAGGCGTAGGGGCGCGGCCGGAAGTACCGGTCGGGGCCGAGCTTGGCCAGCACCACGGCTTCCCCCATGCGCCCCCGCATCGGTCAACGCCAGGGACCGGTGACCTGAAGGACCAGCGACATTCGGGGCCGTTGACATTCAGGGGCCGGTTCTGGCCGGGCGGTCAGGGGGCCGGCACCGGGGCCGGGTGGGAGTCGCGGCGGATCAGGGCGGCGTAGCGGCCGTCGCGGTCGAGCAGCTCCTCGTGCGTACCGCGCTCGACGGCCCGGCCGTCCTCCAGGACGACGATCTGGTCCGCGTCGCGGACGGTGGAGAGCCGGTGCGCGATGGTGAGCGTGGTCCGTCCGGCGGACAGGCCGTCGATCGCTCCCTGCACGGCCTGTTCCGTACGGGTGTCGAGCGCGCTGGTCGCCTCGTCGAGGATCAGCACCGGCGGGTCGCGCAGGATGGTGCGGGCGATGGCGAGGCGCTGCTTCTCGCCGCCCGAGAAACGGTAGCCGCGCTCACCGACGAGGGTGTCGTAGCCGTCGGACAGGGAGGCGATGTGGTCGTGGATCTGCGCGGCGCGGGCCGCGGCCTCGATCTCCTCCTCGGTGGCGTCCGGCTTGGCGAAACGCAGGTTGTCGGCGACCGAGGCGTGGAAGAGGTAGGTCTCCTGGGAGACGACGCCGACCGCTCGGGCGAGGGTGTCGAAGTCCAGGTCGCGGACGTCGACCCCGTCGAGCGTGACCCGGCCGCCGGTGACGTCGTACAGCCTGGGCACGAGGTAGCTCAGGGTGGACTTGCCGGAACCGGTGGATCCGACGATCGCGAGGCTGCCGCCCGCGGGTACGGCCACGTCGATGCCCGTCAGCGTCGGCCCGCTCTTCTCGTCGTAGCTGAAGTCGACGTCCTCGAAGGCGATCTCACCGCGGATCTTCTCCAGGCGGACCGGCTTCTCCGGTTCGGTGATGTCCACCGTGAGGTCGAGGTATTCGAAGATGCGCTGGAAGAGGGCGAGGGAGGTCTGCATCTGCACACCGGTGGAGAGCAGGCTGACCGCCGGGCGGAACAGCCCCTGCTGGAGCGTGACGAAGGCGACCAGTGTGCCGATGGAGACGGCGGCGGCTCCGGACGCGAAGGTGAGACCGGCCGCCCAGTAGATGACGGCGGGCATGGCGGCCATCACGATGCCGATCGTGGACATCCGCCAGCGGCCGGCCATGCTGGAGCGTACTTCGAGGTCGACCAGGCGCTCGGACTCCTCGGCGAAGCCCTGGGTGAGGGAGTCGGAGCGGCCCATCGTGCGGCCGAGGAGGATGCCGCTGACCGAGAGGGACTCGGTGACCGTGGCGGCCATCGCGGCCATCTGCCTCTGGCGCTGGGTGGTGATCTTCTTGCGCTCCCGGCCGACGCGGCGGCTGATCGCGACGAAGACCGGCAGCAGGAGCAGCGAGACGACGGTGAGCCGCCAGTCGAGGGCGAGCATGGCGACGACGGTCGCGATGACCGCCGTGAGGTTGGAGACCAGCGAGGTCGCGGTGGAGGTGACCGTCGCCTGCATGCCGCCGATGTCGTTGGCGATACGGGACTGGACCTCGCCCGTGCGGGTGCGGGTGAAGAAGGCGAGCGGCATCCGCTGGAGCTGGGTGTAGACGGCGGTGCGCAGGTCATGCATGACGCGCTGACCGACGGTGGTCGAGATCAGGGTCTGGAGCACGCCGAAGACGCTGGTCATCACAGCGGTGAGGATCATGCCGAGCGCCAGCAGGGTCAGCAGGCCCGTGCGCCCCTGCGGGATGGCGGTATCCAGGATCTCGCGCAGCAGGAACGGGGAGGCGACCGATACCAGGGAGGAGGCGCCGACCAGCAGGCCGACGACAGCGAGGCGGCCGCGGTAGGGGTGGAAGAGGCGGAGGATGCGGCGCACCTCGGCAGGCGGCCGGTCGGCGGCGGCGTGGGCATCGGGTGGGGGCGCCCACGTGGGTTCGTCGGGTTTCATGGGCTCCTTCGTCGGGCGTGAGGCATGGCTGGGCAGTCCCGGCCACACATGGAGATCCTAGCTCATTGTTACCTATACTCACAATGAACAAGGTCCTGATATTGTTCCCGTATGGACGCCCCAGATTCCCCCGGCCCGCCCGGCTCCCCGAGCTCTCACGGCTCTCCGGACTCCCCCGGCTCCCCCGATACCGACGGCATGCTCGCCGAGCAGTTGCTGCGGCTGACCCGTCGGCTGCACCGCATTCAGAGCCGCCAACTGGAGCCGATCGACATCACTCCGGCCCAGTTCCGACTGCTGCGGACGGTCGCGAGCTACGAAGCAGCCCCCCGGATGGCGGATCTCGCCCGGCGCCTGGATGTCGTTCCGCGAGCCGTGACGACGCTGGTGGACGCGCTGGAGGCGAGCGGCCGGGTCCGCCGCGCCCCGGATCCCGACAGCCGCCGGGTGGTCCGCATCGAGATCACGGACGAGGGGCGCGCCACGCTGCGGTCCCTGCGCAGCGCGCGCCGGGCGGCCGCAGAAGAGATCCTGGCTCCATTGACCACCGATCAGCGCGAGGTGCTCGGTGGACTGCTGTCCGCTCTGGTCGACGGCATGCCGGAACGCCACTGCTGAGCGCGCCGGCGCGCCACTGCCGAGCACCGCGCCGAGCCGCCGAGGAGATGGCCGACATGCCGCTGCTGGAGCCCGACCCGGAAGCCCTGCGCCCCGGAATGGCACGGGAACCCGCCCCCGACCGGGTCACCGACCGCAGCGCCGAGGGCACCCCGGAGCCGCTGCGCGGCGAGCTGACGGCGCTGCTCGGCGCGGACAAGGTGCTCTGGAAGATCTCCGACCTCGTGCGGTACGCCTCCGACGCCAGCCCCTACCGCTTCCTCCCCAAGGTCGTGCTGGTCCCCGAGGACCTCGACGACGTCTCCGCGATCCTGTCGTACGCCCACGGCAAGGGCCGTGACGTGGTCTTCCGGGCCGCTGGCACCAGTCTCAACGGCCAGGCGCAGGGCGAGGACATCCTCGTCGACGTACGCCGCCACTGGACCGGCGTCGAGGTGCTGGACGACGGGGCACGGGCCCGGATCCGGCCGGGGACGACGGTGCTGCGGGCCAACATCACCCTCGCCCGGCACGGCAGGCTGCGGGACTGATGGAGCTGAAGGCGGAGATCGAGGCGGACGGGGAGCTGGCCGCCCGGATCCGCGCCAAGTACACGATCAAGAACACCAACGGCTACCGTCTGGACGCCTTCCTCGACGGGGCGACGCCGGTGCGGATCCTGCGGGGGCTGATGGTCGGCTCCGAGGGGACGTTCGGCTTCATCTCCGAGGTCGTCTTCGACACCCTGCCACTGGACCGGCGGATCTCCAGCGCCCTGCTGCTCTTCTCCTCCCTCACCGCCGCAGCAGCCGCCGTGCCCCGGTTCAACGAGACGGGGGCCATCGCCGTGGAGCTGATGGACGGCAACACCCTGCGCGCCTCCGTCAGCGTGCCGGGCGTTCCGGCGGACTGGGCGGCCCTGCCCCGGACCACGACCGCGCTGCTGGTGGAGTTCAGGGCGGCCGACGAGGCGGGCCTGGAGGCGTTCGAACGGTCGGCCGACGCCGTCGTCGCCGGTCTGGACCTCGTCCCGGCCGCTTCGGTGACCAACGCGTTCACCCGGGACGCCGGGACGATCGCCGGGTACTGGAAGGCCCGCAAGGCGTTCGTCACGGCGGTCGGCGGGTCCCGACCCTCGGGCACCACTCTGATCACGGAGGACTTCGCGGTGCCGCCCGCTCGGTTGGCGGACGCCTGCGAGGCGCTGCTGGAACTCCAGTCGCGCCACGGTTTCGACGCCGCCGTGGCCGGTCATGCCGCGCACGGCAATCTGCACTTCCTGCTCGCGTTCGACGCGGGGAAACCGGCCGACGTCGAGCGGTACGACGCGTTCATGCAGGAGTTCTGCGCGCTGGTCGTGGACCGTTTCGACGGGTCGCTCAAGGCGGAGCACGCCACCGGACGCAATATCGCGCCGTTCCTGGAGCGCGAGTGGGGGCCGCGCGCCACCGAGCTGATGTGGCGGACGAAGCAGGTCATCGATCCCGCAGGGGTACTCGCTCCGCGCATCGTCCTGGACCGGGATCCGCAGGCCCATCTGCGAGGCCTGAAGACCATTCCGAAGGTGGAGGCGGTCGCCGACCCGTGCATCGAGTGCGGCTTCTGCGAACCGGCCTGCCCCAGCCAGGATCTGACGACCACTCCGCGCCAGCGGATCGTGCTGCGCCGGGAGATGATGCGCCAGGCGGACGGTTCGCCGGTGGAGACCGGCCTCCTGGACGCCTACGGGTACGACGCCGTGGACACCTGCGCCGGGGACTCCACCTGCAAGCTCGCCTGCCCGGTCGGCATCGACACCGGGGCGATGATGAAGGGTTTCCGGCATCGCAGGCACACACCGCGCGAGGAACGGATCGCCGCGCTCACCGCGAAGAACTTCCGGGTGGTGGAGGCCTCGGCACGGCTCGCCGTGGCGGCGGCCGACACAGTCGGGACGCGAGTGGGCGACCGCCCGCTCCAGGCCGTGACAAGGCTCGCCCGCAAGGCCGTCCGTCCCGACCTCGTACCGGAGTGGCTGCCGCAGATCCCCGGCGCGGCGGCCCGGCGGCTGCCGCGCACCGACCGTGTCGGGGCGACCGCGGTCTACTACCCGGCCTGCGTCAACCGTATCTTCGCCGGGCCGGACAGCCGCCCGGGCCTTGCCCTGGCCGAGGCGGTCGTCACCGTGTCCGGGCGGGCCGGGAAGCCGGTGTGGATCCCCGAGGACGTCGCTGGGACGTGCTGCGCGACGATCTGGCACTCCAAGGGGTACGACGCGGGCAACAGGATTATGGCGAACCGCATCGTGGAGGCCGCCTGGGCCTGGACGGCGGGCGGCACGCTGCCCCTGGTCGTGGACGCGTCCTCGTGCACCCTCGGCATCGCCGAGGAGGTGGTGCCCTACCTCTCCGGGGACAACCGGGCGCTGCACAGCGAACTGACCGTCGTGGACTCGCTGGTGTGGGCGGCCGACGAACTGCTGCCGGAGCTGACGGTGTTCCGTACCGTCGGGTCGGCCGTCGTGCATCCGACCTGTTCGATGGAGCACCTGGGTGACGTGGGGCAGTTGCGCGCGCTGGCCGAGGCCTGCGCCGACGAGGTGGTGGTGCCGGACGGCGCGGGGTGCTGCGCTTTCGCGGGCGACCGGGGCATGCTGCACAAGGAGTTGACCGATTCGGCGACGGCCAAGGAGGCGGCCGAGGTCGGCCGCCTCCCCTACGACGCCTATCTGTCGGCGAACCGGATGTGCGAGATCGGCATGGAACGCGCCACCGGACACCCCTATCGTTCGACACTGATCGAGCTGGAGCACGCCACCCGGCCAACCGTCCGCTGAGCCTCTGGCGGCAGGCGCGAACACTCCGGCCGCCCTCCCGGCGAGCACCTGGAAGAGGGTGCACAACTGAGCGTTCCGAGGCCCCGATTGGTTGAACCAGCCGGGGCTTTCGCGCGCCGTGAGGAAAGTCCAAGGTTTGAGGACGAGAGTCCAAATACCTCCCTTGCGCACCATCAGCCTCACCCTCCAGGGTCCTTACCGAGACCCGGTCCCCGCGCTCGCCATCCGTACGGTGACCGAACGCGCTCGCGCACCGTCTGAACCCCCAACCGCACCTGGAGGCTCGATGAACGACGACGCCCGGCCCGCACCGGAACCGCAGGACATACCCCCGCACACCGGCGCGGCCGACGAGGCGGCGCGGCAGGATCCCAGCCGCCGTTCGGTGCTGTGGACCACGGCGGGAGCGGCCGGTGCCGGACTCGGCCTCGGCGCACTGGGCGGGGGGACCGCATCGGCTGCCGGGGCGACCGTCCCGGCAGCCGTCACCGCCGCGGAAGCGGCCGCCGCCGCTCCTGCCCGGCAGGGCCGCACCATGGCGGGCGTCCGCTTCGAGGGGCGCTCCACGGTCCGGGTCGGCATCGTGGGCCTCGGCAACCGGGGCAACAGCATGATCGACCTCTTCCTCGCCGTCCCGGGCGTCCGGGTGAAGGCGGTCTGCGACCCGGTCCGGGACAAGGCGGAGAAGGCCGCCGCGAAGGTGACGGCCGCCGGTCAGCCCGCCCCCACCGTCTACGCCAAGGACGAGGACGACTACGAGAACCTCTGCCGGCGCGGCGACATCGACTTCGTCTATGTGGCGACGCCCTGGGAGCTGCACTTCCCGATGGCGAAGGCGGCGATGCTGAACGGGAAGCACGTCGGCGTGGAGTGCCCGATCGCCATGCGGCTGGAAGAGCTCTGGCAGCTGGTGGGCCTCTCCGAGCGGACCCGACGGCACTGCATGCAGCTGGAGAACTGCTGCTACGGCAAGAACGAGATGCGGGTGCTGCGCATGGCGCACGCGGGTCTCTTCGGCGACCTGCTGCACGGGGCGGGGGCCTACAACCACGACCTGCGCGGGCTGATGTTCGACCCCGACTACTACGAGGGGCCCGTGGCGGCGGCTGTGGCACACCCGGCTGCGCGGTGACCTCTACCCCAACCACGGGTTCGGCCCGGTCGCCAACTACATGGACGTCAACCGGGGCGACCGGGCCGTGAGCATCACGAGCATCGGCACGCCGGCCCTGGGGCTCGCCGCGTACCGCAAGGAGCACATGCCGCCCGGCGACCCCAGCTGGAAGGAGTCGTACATCGGGGCCGACCGGACGATCAGCCTCGTGCAGACGGCCAAGGGCCGGGTGATCCGGCTGGAGCACGATGTGTCGAGCCCGCACCCGTACTCCCGTACCAACAGCCTCGGCGGTACGCGGGGGGGGTGTTCGAGGACTATCCGGAGCGGATCTACCTGGGGCTGTGGAAGGAGCACGCGAACCCGCCGGGCGGCCACGGCGGCATGGACTACATGATGGTCTTCCGGCTGATGCAGTGCATGCGGCCTGGTCCCCGACTTCGACGTGTACGACGCGGCGACCTGGACGGCTCCGGTGCCGCTGAGCCATCTCTCCGTCAAGGCCAAGGGAGCGCCGCTGCCGATCCCGGACTTCACCCGGGGCGAGTGGAGGAAGGCCCGGTCCGGCATGGACTCCGAGAAGCCCGCGGAGTGACGCCCCCGGGGTCCCGGGCCGACCGGGCGCGGGACCCCGCAGGGCAGCGGATCGGGCCGGAAAACCGGTTGCCCCGGACCGGGACGAACAGGGAACCTTGCACGTCACCCCGTTCTTCGAGGTCCTTTCGGATCTCCGTTTCACAAGCCCTGGGACCTCATGCAGATTCGCGACCTTCCGTATTCGGATCCCGGCGACCCCGATGTCCGTTCAGGCCCACGATTCCTGTACTGGCTCGGGCGCAACCAGCTCGCGGGACAGCTGAAGTCCCTCTCCTGGGGGCTGCTGCACCAGCTGGGCATAGCCGGTCTCCCGGTCACCGTGGGTCTCGCCGTGCAGGCCGTCATCGACCGCTCCGGGGCGCGGCTCGCCCTGGCCGGTGGCCTCATCGTGGCCCTCGGAATCCTGATCGCCGTCGGCGACACCATGCTCCACCGGACCGCCGTGACCAACTGGATCACCGCCGCCGCCCGGGTCCAGCAGCTGCTCGCCCGGAAGACCGCCGAGCTGGGCTCGGCGCTGACGCGGCGGGTCGCGGCCGGTGAGGTCGTCGCCGTGTCGACCGGCGACGTGGAGAAGATCGGCTGGTTCGTCGAGGCGCTCTCCCGCTTCGCGGCGGCCGCCATCGCCCTCGTGGTGATCTGCGTGGGGCTGGCCTTCTACCTCCCGTCCCTCGGTGTGATGGTGGCGCTCGCCATGCCGGTGCTCGCCCTGGCCGTGCTGCCGTTGCTGCCGCGCGCCACCCGGCGCGCCGACGAGCAGCGCGAGAAGGCCGGGAAGGCCACCGAGCTGGCCTCGGACACGGTCGCCGGGCTGCGCGTGCTGCGCGGCATCGGCGGCGAGCAGCTGTTCCTCGGCCGCTACCGGCGCGCCTCCCAGGAGGTACGCGGGGCAGCCGTGCGCAGCGCCAGGATGTGGGCGCTGATCTCGGCGGTGCAGGTGCTGCTGCCGGGGATCCTGCTGATCTCCCTGGTCTGGTACGGGGCGACGCTGGCCCGGGACGGCCACATCGACGTCGGCCAGCTCGTCACCGTCTACAGCGCCGCCACCCTGATGCTGTTCCCTCTCCGTCACTTCGAGGAGATCGCGATGGCCTACTCCTTCTCGCGGCCCTCCGCCCAGCGTGCGGTGCGGGTGCTGTCGCTGCGCCGCAGTTCGCGGGAGGCCACCGTCGAGGGTGTGACGCCCTCGGGCGATCTGTACGACCCGGCGACCGGTCTGATGGCCCCCCGCGGGCAGTTCACCGCCATCGTCTGCGGCGATCCGGACGAGGCGGGCCTGCTGGCCGAACGGCTCGGCGGGCACGCGGAGACCGGCGAGGAGGACGGCGAGAAGGCTTCGGCGAAGGTGCCGTCGGTCCTGCTCGGCGCGGTCGCCCTGGACGAGATCCCGCTGGACGCCGCACGGGCCGCGGTGCTGGTTCAGGACAAGGACCCGGTGCTGCTGTCCGGCACGCTCCAGGAGCTGCTGGACATACCGTCCTCGGGCCTGGTCACCGCCGAGGCGGCGTTGGAGGCGGCCCAGTGCGGCGATGTGCTGAGCGCCCTGGCACAGGCCTCCCCCGACAAGGACGGGGACCCGATGCGGACCCGGATCACCGAGCGCGGCCGGTCCCTGTCCGGCGGCCAGCGCCAGCGCCTCGCGCTGGCCCGGTCGCTGGTCACCGACCCGGAGGCGCTGGTGCTCGACGAGCCGACCTCGGCGGTCGACTCGCACACCGAGGCGCGGGTCGCCGCCGGGATCGCGAAGCTGCGCCGGGGCCGCACGACGGTGGCGTTCGCCTCGTCGCCGCTGCTGCTCGACGCCGCCGACCGGGTGGTCCTCGTCCACGCGGGCACCGTGGTCGCCGTGGGGGACCACCGCGACCTGCTGCGCACCGAACCGCGCTACCGGGCGGTCGTCACCCGGGAGACCGACGACGAGGCGGCGGTGTCCGCACCGGACACCGTGACGGACATCGAGGCCGTCCCCGCCATGAAGAGCATCCAGAAAATCGAGGAGAGGGCATGATCGGCGTCGCACCCCCGGCGTACGACCCCGCGGCCCCGGAGTCGGCGACGACGCTGCCCGTGGGCACGCCGACGACCGTGCGGAGCTACGTACGGAGTCTGCTCCGCCGGCACCGCAGGGCGTTCGTCATCCTGATCGCGGTCAACGCGGTGGCGGTGATCGCCTCGATCACCGGGCCGTATCTGTTGGGCGGGCTGGTCGAGGACCTGTCCAACGGCGTCACCGACCTGCACCTGGAGCGCACCGCCGCGATCTTCGCGGTCGCGCTGGTCGTCCAGACCGTGTTCACCCGCAGCATGCGGCTGCGCGGGGCGATGCTGGGCGAGGAGATGCTCGCGGACCTGCGTGAGGACTTCCTCGTACGGTCCGTCGGGCTGCCGCCCGGGGTTCTGGAGCGGGCCGGGACGGGCGATCTGCTGTCCCGGATCACCACGGACATCGACCGGCTGGCGAACGCGATGCGGGAAGCCGTGCCGCAGTTGGCGATCGGCGTCGTGTGGGCCGGGCTGCTGCTCGGCGCGATGACGGTGACCGCTCCCCCGCTGGCCCTGGCCGTGCTGGTCGCGCTGCCGGTGCTGATCGTGGGCTGCCGCTGGTACTTCCGCCGGGCCCCATCGGCGTACCGCTCGGAGGCCGCCGGCTACGCCGCCGTCGCCGCGATGCTCGCGGAGACCGTGGACGCCGGGCGGACCGTGGAGGCGCACCGCCTCGGCGGCCGCCGGGTGGCGCTGTCGGACCGGCGGATCACTCAGTGGACGGCCTGGGAGCGGTACACGCTGTTCCTGCGCTCGGTGCTGTTCCCCGTGATCAACGCGACGTACGTGACGATCCTCGGCGCGGTCCTGCTGCTCGGCGGCTGGTTCGTGCTGGAGGGCTGGATCACGGTCGGGCAGCTGACGACGGGGGCGCTGCTGGCCCAGATGATGGTCGATCCGATCGGTCTGATCCTGCGCTGGTACGACGAGCTCCAGGTCGCCCAGGTGTCGCTGGCCCGGCTGGTCGGCGTCCGGGAGATCGAGCCGGACGCGGGCGACGCCGGGGTCGGTCCGGACGGCCGGGACGTGCGGGCGGACGAGGTCCGCTTCGGGTACCGGGAGGGCGTCGACGTCCTGCACAAGGTGTCGCTCGACGTGGCTCCGGGCACCCGGATCGCTCTCGTCGGACCCTCCGGCGCGGGCAAGTCGACGCTGGGCCGCCTGCTGGCGGGGATCTACGCGCCGCGCACCGGTGAGGTGACGCTCGGCGGGGCGGAGCTGTCGCGGATGACGGCGGAACGGGTCCGCGAGCATGTGGCCCTGGTCAACCAGGAGCACCACGTCTTCGTGGGTTCGCTCCGGGACAACCTGCTGCTGGCCCGCGACGGGGCGAAGGACCCGGAGCTGTGGGCGTCGCTGGCCGCGGTCGACGCGGACGGCTGGGCGATGGCCCTGGAGGAGGGGCTGGACACGGAGGTCGGCTCGGGCGGGTTCGCGCTGACCCCGGCGCAGGCCCAGCAGATCGCGCTGGCCCGTCTCGTGCTGGCCGATCCGCACACGCTGGTGCTGGACGAGGCGACCTCGCTGCTGGACCCGCGAGCCGCCCGCCACCTGGAGCGTTCACTGGCCCGGGTGCTGGAGGGCCGCACGGTCGTGGCCATCGCGCACCGGCTGCACACCGCGCACGACGCGGATGTGATCGCGGTCGTGGAGGACGGCCGGATCAGCGAGCTGGGCAGCCATGACGAGCTGGTGGCGGCGGACGGCGCGTACGCGTCCCTGTGGCGGTCCTGGCACGGGTGAGACACCCGAGAGACGGCCCGGGGATCACCCGGCCGTTCGGGTGCGGTCGGGCTGGAGGAGCTGGTCGACGGGCGCGTGGTCGTCGGTGAGCACCCGGGCGTTCCCGGTCCAGGTGGCGAGGTCGTCGCCGGTGCTGATCTTCCAGCCGACGTCCCGGGCGTCCAGGGCTTCCTGGATCGCGGGGGCGTCGACCGGCCGGCCGCCGGCGACCACCACCACATTGCCGCCCGTGGTGGACGCGGTCGGATCCAGCCCGATGTCCCCGGGCTTCCCGAGAAGCGCGACGTGCTCGAAGGTCGCGGCGAGGGTGGCGACCTCGGCGCGGGCGAAGGCCAGCTCGCCGTGGTCGATGAGGTTGGCGACGTACAGGCCGTCCTCGTCGAGCGCCCGGCGTACGTCGCCCAGGGCCTGTGACGTCGTGAGGTGCCACGGCACGCTGACGCCCCCGAAGGCGTCGCCGACGACCAGGTCGTGGCTGCCCGCCGCCAGCCTGCGCAGGCCCAGTCGGCCGTCCTCCACGCGTACGTCGATACCGGTGGACGCCCCCAGGCCGAACCGGTCGCGGTCGAGGCGCACGACTCCGCCGTCGATCTCGGAGACGAGGCTGCGGGTTCCGGGGCGTGCGGCCGCGAGGTAGCGGGGGAGCGTGAGGCCGCCGCCCCCGATGTGGTGGGCGGTCAGCGGCTCGCCCTCGGGGAAGGCGGTGTCGACCACCGAGGCGATGGCGCGCACGTAGGCGAACTTCAGATGCGCCGGGTCCTCGACGTCGACGTAGGAGTGGCTCAGGCCGTCCAGGACAAGGGTGCGGCCGTTTTCCCGGTCGGGGTCCGCGACGACCTGCGCGCAGTGGTAGCGGGTCTCCGCGTCGCAGCCGCCGGGGGCGAACGCGGTGGCGAGGGAGCCCGCGACGACGGTGGCGAGCGCGACGGCCGAGGCGCGCCGCCAGCGCCGGGCCCGCCGTCCGACCAGGGCGGCCCCGAGCACCAGCAGCGTTCCGAGGCCGATCAGGATGGTGCTGACGGGCAGCCGCGAGACCAGGACGAATCCGGTGAGGACGGTGCCGACGATGGCGCCGAAGGTGCCCACGCCCGACAGCCGCCCGACGACCGTCCCGGTCTCGGCGAGGCTGGTGAGCCGCAGCTTCGTCACGAACGGGGTCACCGCGGAGAGCAGCGCGCCGGGTACCAGGAGCGTCGCCGACGCGACCAGCAGGAGCAGCGCCGGCGACCACTCCGCGGTGGTGCGCAGCAGCAGCGGGGTGAGCGCGACGACCACGCCCGACACCCCGAGCGCCGGGCCGATGAGCCGGTACGGATCGACCTGGTCCGCGATGCGTCCGCCCAGCCAGGAGCCCAGCGCGATGGCGGTGAGGGCGATGCCGATCACCATCGTGCTGGTTTCCAGGGTGAGGCCGAGGTACGGGGCCAGGAGCCGCAGGGCGACGATCTCGACCACCAGGACCGCGGCCGACGATCCGAACACGAGGACCGCGGCGGCACGGGGTCCCAGGCCCCGGTCGCGGGGAGGGCCGTCGCCCTCGGGAGAGTCGTCGGCCACGGGCGAGGGGGGCGATGTGGTCACCGCAGCATCCTCGCACGGGGCGGCGGCCGAACTCCCGCTGTTCCGAAGGGGGTAGGGGCGGGAACACCGGGTCCCGCACCCCGGGGACAAGGGACTCCGGAAAGCGCGGTACGTCCTGGCCCCGCCCGGTGAGCCGATGAGCCGGTGCGCAGCGACGAAGAGAGCGTGACCGGGGGCCGGGGCGCTTTCCGGTTGCCGTGGTTCCTTGGGAGGACCCGGCCCGGCGAGCCGGGTCCCTCGACCGGGTGACCGGGGGCCTCGCCGCCCACGGGCCGGCAGGGGGGGACGGGCCCCGCACGGTGCGCCTGCTTCCCGGGGCGGTGCTGGCGCGGCTGACCGTCGCGGGGTGGACGCCCGTGTGGTTCAAGGCGGTTCCGCCCGGCACCGGGGGCCCTGCGGCCGCGAGGTGCCGCCCGGGCTGCGGGACGCCTGTCCGGAGCCGTGGACCGGCGGGGGCGCCACGGCGGCCCGCCTGCGCCGTGCGGTGCGCCCGGCATGGCGGCTCGCGCCGCGGAGCGGGCCCCCGTTCACCCCTATCAGGAGGCGGATGCCGGGGAGTCCGGTTAAGGATGAGGGGTGAATCACCCGGTTAACGGGGCAGGCGAGCGCAGAACCACGCAAGCCCGAGAAGGGACGCAGACCGTGGCACCACCCAGGATTCTCGTCGTCGGCGCAGGCTTCGCAGGCGTGGAGTGCGTACGCCGCCTGGAGCGCAGGCTCGCTCCGGGAGAGGCCCGGATCACGCTCGTCACACCGTTCTCCTACCAGCTGTACCTGCCGCTGCTCCCCCAGGTGGCCTCCGGGGTGCTCACACCCCAGTCCGTCGCGGTGTCGCTGCGCCGCAGCCGCCGACACCGGACCAGGATCGTGCCGGGCGGGGCGATCGGCGTGGACACGCAGGCGAAGGTCTGTGTGATCCGGAAGATCACGGACGAGATCGTGAACGAGCCGTACGACTACATCGTGCTGGCTGCGGGCAGCGTCACCCGGACCTTCGACATCCCCGGGCTGCTGGACCATGCCCGGGGGATGAAGACGCTGGCCGAGGCCGCGTACGTCCGCGACCACGTGATCGCCCAGCTGGATCTGGCGGACGCCAGTCACAACGAGGCGGAGCGTGCCTCCCGGCTCCAGTTCGTGGTGGTCGGCGGCGGCTACGCGGGCACCGAGACGGCCGCCTGCCTCCAGCGCCTCACCACCAGCGCGGTCAGGCACTATCCGCGGCTGGACCCGAGGCTGATCAAGTGGCATCTGATCGACATCGCGCCCAAGCTGATGCCGGAGCTGGGTGACAAGCTGGGGCAGGCCGCTCTGGAGGTGCTCCGCAAGCGGAACATCGAGGTGTCGCTCGGGGTCTCCATCGCCGAGGCCGGGGCGGAGGAGGTCACGTTCACCGACGGCCGGGTGCTGCCCTGCCGGACCCTGATCTGGACCGCCGGGGTGGCCGCCAGCCCGCTGATCGCCACCCTCGGCGCGGAGACGGTGCGCGGCCGACTCGCGGTGACCCCGCAGCTGCGGCTGCCGGACGCGGACGGGGTGTTCTCGCTCGGCGACGCGGCCGCGGTGCCCGACCTGGCGAAGGGCGACGGGGCGGTCTGCCCGCCCACCGCGCAGCACGCGATGCGCCAGGGCCGCGTGCTGGCCGACAACCTGATCGCCTCGCTGCGGCACCAGCCGCTCAAGGACTACGTGCACAAGGACCTAGGGCTCGTCGTGGACCTGGGCGGCAAGGACGCCGTGTCCAAGCCGCTGGGCATCGAGCTGCGCGGGCTGCCCGCGCAGGCGGTGGCACGCGGGTACCACTGGTCGGCGCTGCGGACGAACGTCGCCAAGACCCGCGTCATGACGAACTGGATGCTGAACGCGGTCGCCGGTGACGACTTCGTACGGACCGGGTTCCAGTCCCGCAAACCGGCGACGCTGCGGGACTTCGAGTACACGGGCGCCTATCTGACGCCCGAGCAGGTCAGGGAGCACACGGCGGCGACGGTCATCGAGCACTGAGCAGCCGAGCAGCGCCCGAGCGCGCCCCGGGTCCGCGGGGCGCGCTCACGGCTGCCGGGACAGGACCGTCTCCACGGTGTCCGCCTGCTGCGCGGTCTTGTCCTCCCGGTAGCGCAGGACACGGGCGAACCGGAGCGTGACCCCGGCGGGGTAGCGGGTGGAGCGCTGGAGTCCGTCGTAGGCGATCTCGACGACCAGTTCCGGGCGCACGGTGACGACATGGCCGTCGTCGTCGGTCGCCAGCTCCCCCAGCCGCTCGGTCTGCCAGTCCAGCAGGGCGTCCGTGAGTCCCTTGAAGGTCTTGCCCAGCATCGCGAACGTGCCGTCGGGCCTGCGGGCGCCCAGGTGCAGGTTGGAGAGCTTGCCGGTGCGCCGGCCGCTTCCCCGCTCGACGGCCAGCACCACCAGGTCCAGGGTGTGCACCGGCTTCGCCTTCAGCCAGGACGCGCCCCGGCGTCCCGCGCTGTAGGCGGCGGCCAGGTCCTTGACGACGACGCCCTCGTGGCCGCGTTCCAGGGTGTCGGCGAAGAACGCGTCGGCGGCCGCGCGGGCCTTGGAGTCGTCCGGGTCGGCGACGAGGATGCGCCGGACCCGCAGGCTCTCGGGGAGAAGTCGGGCCAGGGCGGTGTGACGGTCGGTGAGGGGCCGGTCGAGCAGGTCCTCGTCGTCGACGAGAAGTGCGTCGAAGAAGACCGGGACGACCGGCACGTGCGCCGCGGCTCCGGCCACGTCCCGCCGGGAGCCCACCCGGGAGGAGGTCTCCTGGAACGGCCGGGGCCTGCCGTCCTCCCCCAGGGCGATCAGCTCGCCGTCGAGGACGAAGCGGTCCGCCGGGAGGGCGGCGACGGCGGCAGTGAGCTCGGGCAGCCGGTCGGTGATGTCGTCGAGGGTCCGGGTGTAGGCGCGGATCCGGTCGCCGTCCCGGTGTGCCTGCACCCGGATCCCGTCGAGCTTCTCCTCGACGGCGCACGGGCCCAGCTTCTCGAGTGCCTCGCCGACCGAGGCGGCCGTGTGCGCGAGCATCGGCTGGACGGGCCGCCCGGCCGTGAGGCGGAAGGCGGCGAGCGCTCCGGGTCCTTCCGCGAGGAGGACCCCGGCGACGTCCTGGAGCGATCCGGCGAGCATCACGGCGCGCCGGACGTCGGCGGGCGGCGCTCCGGCGGCGCGGGCCAGGCCGTCGGCGGCGACGGCGTCCAGGGCCCCCTGGCGTACCTCGCCGGTGAGCAGGGCCCACAGGAAGCGCTGCTCGTCGGCGGTGGCGGCGGCGAACAGGGCGCGCAGGCGCCTCCGGCGCAGCGCCTGGGATCCGGGGCCGGAGGTGGCGGCGAGGGCGGTCAGTTCGGCGTCGACACCGGTGACGGTGAGCGTGGGCTCGGAGGCGGGTTCCACGGGGTCGCCCAGGCTCCGCCGGCCGACGCCGATGCGGCCCTGGGGCAGCCGTCCGGCGAGGTAGGGGATGACGACGGGGACGTTCTCGGGTCCGGCGTCCCGGAAGAGGCCGGCGAGGAGCGCCACCTTCCGGGACCGGGCGGAGGTGGCGGCGACTTCGAGCGACACCTGGGCGAGCTCGGCGAGCAGCATGCTGCCATGGTGCTACGGGGCGGAGCGTGCCGCCCGTCCATGCCCCGGGCGGGGCGTCATATGTAGTTGAGGGCGGCTGCTCCGCCCACTCCCCCGAGGACCATGAAGGCGGGCATGAGCACCTTCATCTCCACCCAGCTGCCGGCCCGGAAGCGCATGGCCTTCGGCGGGCCGATCGGATACCAGCGCTTGCGGCCGATCGGGATGGGCCACAGGATCGGGCAGCCCGAGACGGTCAGGGCGTCGCCGATGTCGTGGACCAGGGCGCCGAGCACGATGGGCAGGCCGAGCCACAGGTACTCCTGGCCGGGGGCGTCGAAGAGCCAGTCGGCCCCATGGCCCGGCTGGTCCAGGACGCCGGCGAGAATCCAGGCGCTGGTGGCGCCGAGCAGCCAGACGAGGATGTCGCTGGAGACCCGGGCGGCCCGCCACAGCAGGCCCTCGACCGCGAGCACCAGGTGGACGAAGAGGATCGCGAGAACGGCCCAGCGTCCGCCGAAGACCGCCGCGGCGGAACAGCCGCCGCCGATCAGGACGGCCCAGAGCCAGGTGTGTGTCAGCGTCCGGTGGCCACCGTTGCGGCGGGGGTCGCCGGCGCTCCTGGTGGCCTTGTAGACGGCGGAGGAGAGCTTGTCGACGATCTCGCAGAGGGTTCTGGAGACGGGTCCGAAGGCGCGCGAGATGGTCGCGGACTTGTGGTCGAGGTCGGGGGCGAGCGCGGCGCCCGCGCAGATCAGCGCCCCGACGACGAGGACGGGCCAGGGCATCGTGTGGCCCGCGGCGGCGGCCGCCGCACCCACCCCCAGCCAGGCCGCTGCCCCTGACAGAGAGTGTGCCGGTCCCATCATGGTCTTTTCCCGCCCCCAGTGCTTCGTGTGCTTCGTGTGCTTCGTGTGCCCATCACCGGTGCGGCGCGGGCAGTTTGAGACCGCAGCGTATCGTCCGTGATCTTCGTGCCGTCCGCCGGTTCCCTCATCCGGGCGGAAGACAGGCAAGATGGGGGCGTGACCCTCATCGACCAGCTGCCTAAGACCCCCGACCCGGACGCCCTCTTCGAGGCCTTCTCGTCATGGACCGAGACCCAGGGCATCACCCTTTATCCGGCTCAGGAGGAGGCGCTGATCGAGGTGGTCTCCGGGGCGAACGTGATCCTTTCCACCCCGACCGGCTCGGGAAAGAGCCTGGTGGCGGCCGCCGCGCACTTCACGGCGCTGGCGCAGGACAAGGTCACCTTCTACACGGCGCCGATCAAGGCGCTGGTGTCGGAGAAGTTCTTCGACCTGTGCAAGCTCTTCGGCACCGAGAACGTCGGCATGCTCACCGGCGACGCCTCGGTCAACGCGGACGCCCCGGTGATCTGCTGTACGGCCGAGGTGCTGGCCTCCATCGCGCTGCGCGACGGCAAGTACGCCGACATCGGCCAGGTCGTGATGGACGAGTTCCACTTCTACGCCGAGCCGGACCGGGGCTGGGCGTGGCAGATCCCGCTGCTGGAGCTGCCGCAGGCCCAGTTCGTGCTGATGTCGGCGACGCTCGGCGACGTCGCGATGTTCGAGAAGGACCTGACCCGGCGTACCGGCCGCCCGACCTCCGTGGTGCGCTCCGCGACCCGTCCGGTGCCGCTGAGCTACGAGTACCGCTTCACGCCGATCACCGAGACGCTCACCGAGCTGCTGGACACCCGGCAGTCGCCCGTCTACATCGTGCACTTCACACAGGCGGCGGCCGTCGAGCGGGCGCAGTCCCTGATGAGCATCAACATGTGCACGAAGGAGGAGAAGGAGAAGATCGCCGACCTGATCGGCGCCTTCCGTTTCACCACCAAGTTCGGCCAGAACCTCTCCCGTTATGTACGCCACGGCATCGGGGTGCACCACGCGGGGATGCTGCCCAAGTACCGCCGCCTGGTGGAGAAGCTGGCCCAGGCGGGTCTGCTGAAGGTGATCTGCGGTACGGACACGCTCGGCGTCGGCGTCAACGTACCCATCCGTACGGTGCTGTTCACGGCGCTCACCAAGTACGACGGCACCCGGGTACGGACCCTGCGCGCGCGGGAGTTCCACCAGATCGCGGGCCGGGCCGGGCGGGCCGGGTTCGACACGGCCGGCTTCGTCGTGGCGCAGGCACCCGAGCATGTCATCGAGAACGAGAAGGCCGTCAAGAAGGCGGGCGACGACCCGAAGAAGAAGCGCAAGGTCGTCCGCAAGAAGGCCCCGGAGGGCTTCGTCGCCTGGTCGGAGACCACCTTCGACAAGCTGATCACCTCCGAGCCCGAGCCGCTGAACTCCCGCTTCCGGGTCACGCACACGATGCTGCTCGCGGTCATCGCCCGCCCCGGCAACGCCTTCGAGGCGATGCGGCATCTGCTGGAGGACAACCACGAGCCGCGCCGGGCGCAGCTGCGGCACATCCGGCGGGCCATCGCCATCTACCGCTCGCTGCTGGACGGCGGGGTGGTGGAGCGGTTGGAGACGCCGGACGCCGAGGGCCGGATCGTGCGGCTGACGGTCGACCTCCAGCAGGACTTCGCGCTGAACCAGCCGCTCTCCACGTTCGCGCTGGCCGCGTTCGACCTGCTGGACGCCGAATCCCCTTCGTACGCGCTGGACATGGTCTCGGTCGTCGAGTCGACGCTGGACGATCCCCGGCAGATCCTGGCCGCCCAGCAGAACAAGGCGCGCGGCGAGGCCGTCGGGCAGATGAAGGCGGACGGGGTCGAGTACGAGGAGCGGATGGAGCGGCTCCAGGACGTCACGTACCCGAAGCCGCTGAGCGAGCTGCTGTGGCACGCGTACGACGTGTACCGCACGAGCCACCCGTGGGTGAACGACCACCCGGTGTCGCCGAAGTCGGTGATCCGGGACATGTTCGAACGGGCCATGACCTTCACGGAGTTCACCTCGCACTACGAGCTGGCCCGGACCGAGGGCATCGTGCTGCGGTATCTGGCGAACGCGTACAAGGCGCTGGAGCACACGATCCCGGACGACGTGAAGTCGGAGGACCTCCAGGACCTGATCTCCTGGCTCGGCGAGATGGTGCGCCAGGTGGACTCCAGTCTGCTGGACGAGTGGGAGCAGCTGGCCAACCCCGAGGTGGAGACCGCCGAGCAGGCCCAGGAGCGGGCGGACGAGGTCAAGCCGGTCACGGCCAACCCCCGCGCCTTCCGGGTGCTGGTGCGCAACGCGATGTTCCGCCGGGTGGAGCTGGCCGCGCTGGACCGGGTCCGGGACCTGGGCGAGCTGGACGGCGACGCCGGGTGGGACGAGGACGCCTGGGGCGAGGCGATGGACGCGTACTGGGACGCGCACGAGGAGATCGGCACCGGTCCCGACGCGCGCGGTCCGAAGCTGCTGAAGATCGAGGAGGATCCGGCGCACGGACTGTGGCGGGTCTGGCAGGCGTTCGCCGACCCGGCGGGCGATCACGACTGGGGCATCAAGGCCGAGGTCGATCTCGCGGCGTCCGACGAGGAGGGCCGGGCGATCGTCCGGGTCACCGAGGTCGGCCAGCTGTGAACCGGCCGCCGACGCGGAAGTGGAGAGGTGCGGCATGACGAATCCGGCGGAGCGCCTGGTCGACCTGCTCGACCTGGAGCGGATCGAGGTCAACATCTTCCGCGGCCGCAGCCCCGAGGAGTCCCTGCAACGGGTCTTCGGCGGGCAGGTCGCGGGCCAGGCGCTGGTGGCGGCGGGCCGGACGACCGACGGGGAGCGGCCGGTGCATTCGCTGCACGCCTACTTCCTGCGGCCGGGGCGTCCCGGGGTACCGATCGTCTATCAGGTGGAGCGGGTGCGGGACGGCCGGTCCTTCACCACCCGCCGGGTGACTGCCGTCCAGGAGGGCCGGACGATCTTCAACCTGACGGCGTCCTTCCACCGCCCCGAGGAGGCGGGCTTCGAGCACCAGTTGCCGCCGGCCCGGATCGTCCCGGACCCGGAGGAGCTGCCGACGGTCGCCGAGGAGGTGCGCGAGCACCTGGGCGCGCTGCCGGAGGCGCTGGAGCGGATGGCCCGGCGGCAGCCCTTCGACATCCGTTACGTCGACCGGCTGCGCTGGACGCACGACGAGATCAAGGACGCGGATCCGCGGAGCGCGGTGTGGATGCGGGCGGTGGGCCCGCTGGGCGACGACCCGCTGGTGCACACCTGCGCGCTGACGTACGCGAGCGACATGACGCTGCTGGACGCGGTCCGCATCCCGGTGGAGCCGCTGTGGGGCCCGCGCGGCTTCGACATGGCCTCGCTGGACCACGCCATGTGGTTCCACCGGCCGTTCCGGGCGGACGAGTGGTTCCTGTACGACCAGGAGTCGCCGATCGCCACGGGCGGCCGGGGCCTGGCGCGGGGCCGGATCTACGACCGGGCGGGGCAACTGCTGGTGTCGGTGGTGCAGGAGGGGCTGTTCCGGCGGCTGGAGCAGTAGGGACGTTCCGGCTCAGGTGCCGGGCAGCGGGTCCTGCTCCACCTCGTGGCGGCGGGTGCGGATGTCCGGCGGCGCGGGGTGCAGCTTGGCGTCGCAGGACGGACCGAGACCGGCCCGGCGCGAGTCGGTCCCGGTGAGGGGCCGGCCGCAGAGGCGGCAGCGGACGAGGCGGCGGCCTTGAGGCTGCCCGCTGTCGGCCGCCGCGTCCCGGGCGGGGGCTCCGTCGGCCCCGGGCAGCGGTTGGGGAGAGGCATCGGGAGTATCCACCCCTCGATCCTCCCAGCTCGGCTCCGTGGCTGCCCTCGGGGCGGCCGGTCTCAGGTGCCGCGGTCCCGTTCCCGGTCGAGCGCCTCGTCCAGGGCGCGGTGCCCTGCCGGGCCCGGGGCCGGGCGTCCGGTTTGCCGAACGGAGCCGGGGCCGCGTTACTGGAGTGGTCCCCCGGGCCGCCGGGCGGAGCTCCGTCCGACCGAGCAGGGAGCCGCGGAGGTGCCGGGATGGACATGATCCACATCCGCGCGGTGAGCCCGCCGGACCTGACCGACGAGGTCGTCGGCCGGCTGTCGGGCGACCCCTGCGTACTCAATCTCATCGTCCAGCGCGACGCCGCGCGCAATCCGGACGGCGACTCCATCGCGTGCGACGTGCTGACGGGGGCGGCGAACGACGTGCTGCACCGCCTGCGCGCCGTCCAGCTCGACCAGCGGGGCTCCCTCGTCATCGAGCCGGTCGACATGGCGTTCTCCGGCAGGGCCACCGAAGGGGGGCGGCGCGAGCTCGGTCCGTTGAGCCGGGCGCCGGTCTGGGAGCAGGTCGAGGCACGCATCAGGTCCGGGGGGCGGTACCCGCCGAGCTTCTACCTCTACCTGGTCGTCGCCGGCCTGATCGGTTCGGTCGGCATCGTCACCAACTCGCAGATCCTGATCGTGGCGGCGATGGTCGTCGGGCCGGAGTACGGCGCCATCGTCAGCGTGGCGCTGGGGTTCGACCGGCGCCACCCTGCCATGGTGCGCGGCGGACTGGCCGCTCTGGGCGCGGGTCTTCTCCTCACCGTGGTCGTCACCTTTCTCTTCGCCCTCCTCATCCGCGGTTTCGGGCTGCAGTCGGAGGCCTTCGACCGGGGTCTGCGCCCCGTCTCCCACCTCATCAACACGCCGGGCTTCTTCTCGGTCGCCGTCGCCACCCTGGCCGGGATCGTCGGGATCGTGTCGCTCACCGAGGCCAGGACGAGCGCCCTGCTCGGGGTGTTCATCTCCGTGACGACGATCCCGGCCGCCGCGGACATCGCCGTCTCCACCGCGTTCACCAGCTGGTCCGATGTGCGGGGCTCGGCCATCCAGCTCGTGGTGAACATCCTGGTGCTGATCGTGGTGGGCACCGCCTCGCTCAAGGCCCAGCGGGCGATCTGGCAGCAGGTCGGCCTCCGGCGCGACCGTGACCGCCGGCTCGCCGAAGGGGCCTGACGCACTCCCGCAGTCCGCGGAGCGGGTTCCCGAGCGGGTCCCGATCCGCTACGGCCGGATGGCCGAGTCCCCTTCCGCTTCCATCGGGGCGCGGCCGCGCTGATGGCGGCCGGCCTCATCATCGCGGGTCACGCCGAAAGCCTGCCGTCCGGCTGGCGCGGTCCACCGGAGGACTTCGCGCTGGTGGACGTGGCCCGGAAGGCCGTCGGTGTGGGCGGTGCCGGCACCCGGTGCTGGATCATCCTGCTGCTCGACAGGGACGGCGAGCGGGTGGCGTCGGGCCGTCCGCCGGCGGACGGCTGGGCCGGTCACGCGGGCGGCGCCGCGAACGGCCCTCCGGGGCCGGGCGGCTGACCTTCCGCACCGCAGGGCGTGTCCCGGCGGCGGGGAGGCGCCGGGTCCGCCGGTGCGTGGTATTCCGGCGTGAACCCGTGGGGACACCTCCCCGGGGACACCTCCCCTTCCCGGGGTCGTCACGCCGAGGAGTCGAGATCATGCCGGCCACACCTTCGGGCACACCCGTCACCGCACCGCAGGACCCGTACGCGCCGGTCCGCACGCGCGGGTACACGGGGCTGCTGGTGATGGCGGCGCTCCTCGGAGTGCCCGTCTCCGCGGTCGCGTTCGGCTTCCTCGCCCTGGTCTCGGAGCTCCAGTCACTGACGTACACGGAGCTGCCGAGGGCGATGGGCTTCGAGGAGACGCCGTCGTGGTGGCCAGTCCCGCTGCTCGGCGCCGCCGGTCTCCTGGTCGGACTCACCGTCCGCCGACTGCCGGGCGGGGGCGGGCACCGGCCTGCGGAGGGGCTGGTGTCCACCGGAGCACCGGCCCCGGCGGACCTGCCGGGCATCGTTCTCGCGGCGCTGGTCTCCCTGGGCGTGGGTGCCGTGCTCGGCCCGGAGGCGCCCCTGATCGCGCTGGGCGGCGGGCTGGCCGTCTGGGCTGCGGGCCGCGTCAGGCGGGACCTGGCGCCGGACGGGCGGGCCCTGGTCGGGGCCTCGGGAAGTTTCGCCGCGGTGAGCGCCCTGCTGGGATCACCGCTGCTGGGCGCGTTCCTGCTGATGGAGGTGTCGGGGCTGGCCGGGCCGATGCTGGGCGTGGTCCTGGTGCCCGGGCTGCTCTCCGCGGGGATCGGCGCGCTGATCTTCACGGGGCTGGGTTCCTGGACGGGTCTGGGCACCTACTCCCTGACGTTGGGCGAGGTTCCGCCGGCGGCGGCCCCCGGCCTCGCCGGGTTCGGGTGGGCGCTGGTTCTCGGTGTCGCGGCGGCCTTCGCCGGTGCGGGCATCCGCCGGCTGTCGCTGGCTCTGCAGGAACGCGTGGAGCGGCGGACGGTGGTGGCCACGGCGGCGATGGGGCTGGTCGTCGGCGCTCTCGCGCTGGTGTACGCCGAGACGTCGGGCAAGGACGCGTCCGAGGTGCTGTACTCGGGCGAACACGAGCTGGGCCATCTCCTGTCCGGGAGCGCGGAGTACTCGGTCGGCGCGCTGGTGCTGCTCATCGTCTGCAAGTCGCTCGCCTACTGTGCCTCGTTGAGCTGTTTCCGGGGCGGTCCCGTCTTCCCCGCGATGTTCGTGGGCGCGGTGGGCGGCATCGCGCTGTCCCATCTGCCGGGGCTGCATCTCACCGCGGGGTTCGCGATGGGTATCGGAGCCATGTGCGTGGCGATGCTGCGGCTGCCGATGACGTCGGTGCTCCTGGCGACGCTCCTGCTGGGCAGGGACGGGCTCACCGTGATGCCCCTGGTGATCGTGGCGGTGGTGGTGGCGTACGTGGTCACGCTCCGGCTGACGCCGGCGCCGGTGGACAGGGCGGGGCCGAAGGAGGTGTGATCGTCTCCGTGGGTTTCCTCCCGGCTCCTGCTCCTGTTTCGTGAAAGGACCCTCCCCATGACCGAGATCGTCCACGTGTCCGCCCCCGAGCTGGTCACCTACGCCGACGACCTGGCCGGCCTCCTGGTCGAGACCGTCGACGAGGGGTCCTCGGTGGGTTTCCTGGCCCCGCTGGACCGGGAGGCGGCCGCCATCTGGTGGCGGGAGCGGGCCGCCGCCGTGGAGGCGGGGACCATCGGGATCTGGATCGCGCGGGAGGGCGGGCGGGTCTCCGGAACGATCGCCCTGGTCCGCGCTCCGCTGCCGAACGCCCGGCACCGCGCGGAGGTCGCCAAGCTGATGGTCCGTCCCTCCGCCCGCGGCCAGGGGCTCGGCGGGGCGCTGCTGGCCGCCGTCGAGGCGTACGCGGCGACCGAGGGCATCACGCTGCTGATCCTGGACACCGAGAGCGGCAGCCTGGCCGAGCAGGTCTACCGCGGGGCGGGGTGGACGAAGGTCGGGAGCGTGCCGGGATACGCGGCGGATCCGGCGGGCATCCTCAAGCCGACGACCTTCTACTACAAGGAGCTCGCCGCTCCATGAGCGGCGGGCGGCACAATGTGCACCACCACGCAATGATCAGGGAGAGCTTCATGACGCTGCACGACATTCCGCTGCGCACCCTCACGGGCGAGCCGACCACGCTGGGCGCGTACAGCGGCCGGGCCGTCCTGCTGGTGAACGTGGCCTCCAAGTGCGGGCTCACCCCGCAGTACGAGGGCCTGGAGCGGCTGCAGCAGAACTACGGGGACCGGGGCCTGACCGTGCTCGGCGTCCCGTGCAACCAGTTCGCCGGGCAGGAGCCGGGCAGCGCGGAGGAGATCCAGACCTTCTGCTCGACCACGTACGGAGTCACCTTCCCGCTGCTGCAGAAGATCGACGTGAACGGCGCGGACCGGCACCCGCTGTACGTGGAGCTGACGAAGCTGGCGGACGCGGACGGGGAGGCCGGGGACGTCCAGTGGAACTTCGAGAAGTTCCTCATCTCGCCGGCCGGTGAGCCGGTGGCCCGGATCCGGCCGCGCTCGGAGCCCGAGGCCACGGAGGTCGTGGCGGCGATCGAGGCGCAGCTGCCGGCCTGAGTACGGGGAGGGGGGCGGTCCGGGACACGTGTCCCGGACCGCCCCCCTCCTGTCGCCGTCAGCGGATCGGCATGCCCGAGAGCGTGCGGGCGATCACCAGGCGCTGGATCTCGCTGGTGCCCTCGAAGATGGTGTAGATGGCCGCGTCGCGGTGCATGCGCTCGACCGGGTACTCGCGGGTGAAGCCGTTGCCGCCGAGGATCTGGATGGCCTGCGCGGTGACGTCCCTGGCGGTCTCGCTCGCGTACAGCTTCGACATGGAGCCCTCGGCCGAGGTGAACGGCTTTCCGGTGGTGGCCATCCAGGAGGCGCGCCAGACCAGCAGCCGCGCCGCGTCGATGCGGGTGCGCATGTCGGCGAGCTGGAAGGCGATCCCCTGGTTGTCGATGATCGGGCGGCCGAACTGGCTGCGGGTCTTCGCGTAGTCGAGGGCGACCTCGTAGGCGGCGCGGGCGGTGCCCACGGCCATCGCGCCGACGGCCGGGCGGGAGGCCTCGAAAGTGGCCATCGCCGCGTTCTTGACCCTCCCCCGGCCTCCGGCCGGGGGGACCCCCACCTCACTCCGTTCGCCACCGGACTTGGCGCGCTCGTGGGCGCGGGCGAGGCGCTCGTCGAGCTTCTCCTTGCCGCCGAGCAGGCAGTGTCCGGGGACGCGGGCGTCCTCCAGGACCACCTCGGCGGTGTGGGAGGCGCGGATGCCGTGCTTCTTGAACTTCTGGCCCTGGGAGAGGCCGGGCGTGTTCGGCGGCAGGATGAAGGAGGCGTGGCCCTTGGAGCCGATGTCGGGGTCGACGACGGCGACGACCACGTGGACGTTGGCTATGCCGCCGTTGGTCGCCCAGGTCTTGGTGCCGTTGAGGACCCACTCGTCCTTGGCCTCGTCGTAGACGGCCCGGGTGCGCATCGAGGCGACGTCGGATCCGGCGTCGGGCTCGGAGGAGCAGAAGGCGGCGACCTTCACGTCGTCGGCGTCGCCGTACATCTGCGGGATCCAGGTGCCGATCTGCTCCTCGGTGCCGTTGGCGAGGACGCCGACGGCCGCCAGGCCCGTACCGACGATCGACAGGCCGATGCCCGCGTCGCCCCAGAAGAGCTCTTCCATGGCCATGGGGATGCCGAGCCCCGTAGGGTCGAAGAACTGCTGGGCGTAGAAGTCGAGCGAGTAGATGCCGACCTTGGCCGCTTCCTGGATGACGGGCCAGGGCGTTTCCTCACGCTCGTCCCACTCTGCGGCGGCGGGGCGGATGACATCCACCGCGAAGCCGTGGAGCCAATCCCTGACCTGCTTCTGGTCGTCGTTGAGATCGAGCGTGAACTCGGCCATGTTCTCCTCCAGGCACTGCGGCGGAAACCGTGCGTTACTTGCGGTAACAACAGTCTGTTACTGGCAAGTAGCCACTGTCAACCGCCCCGGAGCCGATCAAGCGGCCTCCCCGTGGAGTGTTACGTTGCGCGGGCGTGCAGAAGCGATGCGACGGCATCGCCTGGCCAGGGGTGGGAGAGACGACATGGAGACCGCACGAAGCGCCGAGCGACAGCGGACCGCGGCCGAGCGCCGTCGCCGCGAGTTGCTGGAAGCGGCGGACCGGGTGGTACTCAGGGACGGACCGCGGGCCTCGATGAACGCCATCGCGGCCGAGGCCGGGATCACCAAACCCATCCTCTACCGCCATTTCGGGGACAAGGGCGGCCTCTACCGCGCCCTCGCCAAGCGCCACACCGACGCGCTGCTCAGCGCCCTGCGGGCCGCTCTGGACGCGCCCGCCGACCGGCGCGAGCGGGTGGAGTCCACGCTCGACACCTATCTCGCCGCGATCGAGGCCCGCCCCCAGGTCTACCGCTTCCTGATGCATCCCGCCGACGGAGCGGCCGCCGACACCGCCCCCTCCCCCGAGCAGGGCTTCGACGTCGGCCGGCACTCCGCCCCGCTGCTGCGCCGCCTCGGCGAGGAGCTGGGCCAGGTGATCGTCGAGCGCGTGGACCTGGGCCCGGACAGCGAGCAGATGGCCCGCATCTGGGGGCACGGGATCGTCGGCATGATGCACGCGGCGGGCGACTGGTGGCTCGCCGACCGGCCCTGCTCCCGTGAACGGCTGGTGAGCAGCCTCGCCGATCTGCTGTGGGGCAGGCTCGAGGATGCGGGCGACCTCCAGGGCGGACCGGGGTTCTGAACGCTCCGGATGCCGGTCCGGGGTTCCGGGAGCCGGGCCGCGGCAGGCTCAGCCCTTGCGCGCCCAGGGTGCGCGCCGCGCCGCGCGCAGTGCCCGGGTACGCCGCAGCCCGGTCAGCCGGTCGGTGTAGACCGTGCCCTCCAGGTGGTCGCACTCGTGCTGGAGGCACCGGGCGAACCACCCCGTCCCGGCGATCCGGACCGGCTCGCCGGTCAACGTCAGTCCCTCGACGACGGCGTGGTCGAAGCGTTCCGTGCCCGCTTCCAGGCCGGGAAGTGACAGACAGCCCTCCGGTCCGCGTACGGTGAGTCCGTCCGCCTCGACCAGTTCGGGATTGACCACGTGTCCCAGATGGCGGACATCGTCGTCGTCCGGGCAGTCGTAGACGAACACCTTGAGCGGGACGCCGATCTGGTTGGCGGCGAGCCCGACACCCTGTGCGGCGTACATCGTGGCGAACATGTCCTCGACCAGCCTCGCGAGCGACGGGCCGAAATCCGTGACGTCCTCGCAGGCGCGGTGGAGCAACGGGTCACCGAGCAGACTCATCTCACGGACGAGTCCGGAACTGCCGGGGATCGGGCGGTTTCGCATGGCGGCAAGCGTACGTTCCGCCGGGGCCGGGGAGTTCCCGTGGTGCCGCGGTGCGGTCGCCACGCCGGACATCGATAGGCTGGGCGCGGACCGATGCAAGGAGGATCTAGGACGATGGCAGGCAACACGGAGCCGTTGTCGCCGCGGGCCAAACTGGCCGTGACGGCGGGCAAGGCCGCGGCGGCGGTGTCACGCGCCGCGGGGCGGGGCAGCGGATCGGTGATCGGCGGCCGGGTGGCGCTCAAGCTCGACCCCGACCTGCTGGGGCGGCTGGCGCAGCACCTGGACGTGATCCTCGTGTCGGCGACGAACGGCAAGACGACCACCACACGGCTGATCGCCGAGGCACTGCGGGCCGCCGGGCCCGTCGTGTCGAACGCGCTCGGCGCGAACATGCCCGCGGGCATCACCTCGGCGCTGGCCGGCGGCTCGGACGCGAAGTTCGGCGTGATCGAGGTCGACGAGAAGTATCTGGCGGGGGTGGCCCGGGACACCACACCCAAGGCCATCGCGCTGCTCAACCTCTCCCGCGACCAGCTGGACCGCGCGGCCGAGACCCGGATGATGGCCGAGCACTGGCGCGAGGGCCTCTCCGGCTCGAAGGCCGTGATCATCGCCAACGCCGACGACCCGCTGGTCGTCTGGGCGGCCTCCTCCTCGGCCAATGTGGTGTGGGTGGCGGCCGGTCAGGCGTGGAAGGACGACGCCTGGTCCTGCCCGTCCTGCGGCGGTGTGATGCAGCGTCCGGGCGACGACTGGTTCTGCGGGCAGTGCGGCTTCCGCCGCCCCGCCCCGAGCTGGGCGCTCAACGGCGACTACGTCCTGGACCCGCACGGTTCGGCCTGGCCCATCCACCTCCAGCTGCCGGGCCGCGCGAACAAGGCGAACGCCACCAGCTCCGCTGCCGTCGCCGCCGTCTTCGGCGTGCCGCCGCAGGTCGCGCTGGAGCGGATGTACCAGGTGCAGGCGGTGGCCGGACGCTACGACGTCGTCACCTTCCAGAACCGTGAGCTGCGCCTGCTGCTGGCGAAGAACCCGGCCGGCTGGCTGGAGACGTTCTCGCTGATCGACCCGCCGCCGACGCCGGTGATCCTCTCGGTGAACGCCCGCGGCGCGGACGGCACGGACACCTCCTGGCTGTGGGACGTGGACTACACCCAGCTGGCGGGCCACCCGATCTTCGTGCTCGGCGACCGGAAGCTGGACCTCGCGGTCCGCCTCGAAGTGGCCGGTCTCGAATTCCGGGTCTGCGAGACGCTCGACGAGGCCGTGCAGTACGCCCCGCCCGGCCGCATCGAGGTCATCGCCAACTACACCGCCTTCCAGGATCTGCGCCGTCGTGTCGGCAACTGACCCCGCCCCCGGCCACCTCCGGAGAGGACGAAGCATGAGCAACAACGGTCTGCGTCTGGTCTGGGTCTACCCCGACCTGCTCAGCACCTACGGCGACCAGGGCAATGCCCTGGTCGTGGAGCGGCGGGCCCGGCAGCGCGGTCTGGACGTGCAGCGCGTCGACGTGCGCAGCGACCAGCCGGTGCCGACGTCCGGCGACATCTATCTGATCGGCGGCGGTGAGGACCGGCCGCAGCGCCTGGCGGCCGAGCGGCTGCGTCGCGACGGCGGGCTGAGCCGGGCCGCGTCCAACGGCGCGATCATCTTCTCGGTCTGCGCGGGCTACCAGATCCTCGGGCACGAGTTCGTCAACGACCTCGGCGAGCGCGAGGGCGGTCTCGGTCTGCTCGACGTGGTCTCCACCCGGGGCGAGGGTGCGCGGTGCGTCGGTGACGTACTGGGGGACATCGACCCGCAGCTCGCGCTGCCGCAACTGACCGGGTTCGAGAACCACCAGGGCGTCACCCATCTCGGCCCGACGGCACGGCCGTTCGCGCGGGTGCAGTTCGGCCGGGGCAACGGCACCGGGGACGGCACGGAGGGCGCGTACAACGACACGGTCTTCGGGACGTACATGCACGGTCCGGTGCTGGCCCGCAATCCGCAGATCGCCGACCTGCTGCTCAAGCTGGCCCTCGACGTGAACGCGCTGCCGCCGACCGACGACCGCTGGTACGACGCGCTGCGTTCCGAGCGGATCGCCTCGGCGACACAGCCCGCCTGAGGCACTTTCCGCTCGCTTGAGCAGTGTCCGCCTGAGCCGTTTTCCGCTCGCCTGAGCGGAGTCCAGCAGGCGGACGGCCGGTTCGGTCCCGCCACCCTGCGCCGGTAGGGTGGCGGGGATCCAACCGGACGACGTGGTCCGGTCGTCGACCCACGTTGCAAAGGTTCCCGGGCCATGCGCATTGGCGTACTCACCTCCGGCGGCGACTGCCCCGGCCTCAACGCCGTCATCCGTTCCATCGTGCACCGCGCGGTGGTGGACCACGGCGACGAGGTCATCGGCTTCCACGACGGCTGGAAGGGCCTGCTGGAGTGCGACTACCGCAAGCTCGACCTTGACGCGGTGGGCGGCATCCTGGCCCGCGGCGGCACGATCCTCGGTTCCTCCCGCGTCCAGCCCGCGCATCTGCGCGACGGTGTGGAGCGCGCCCGCGGCCATGTCGCGGACCTCGGCCTCGACGCCATCATCCCGATCGGCGGCGAGGGCACCCTCAAGGCCGCGAACCTCCTGTCCGAGGCCGGTCTCCCGATCGTCGGCGTTCCCAAGACCATCGACAACGACATCGCCTCCACCGACGTCACCTTCGGCTTCGACACCGCCGTCGGCGTCGCCACCGAGGCGCTGGACCGGCTGAAGACGACCGCCGAATCGCACCAGCGGGTGCTGATCGTCGAGGTCATGGGCCGGCACACCGGCTGGATCGCCCTGCACTCCGGCATGGCCGCCGGCGCCCACGCCATCGTGGTGCCCGAGCGCCCCTTCGACATCGACGAGCTGACCGAGCTGGTCGGCAAGCGTTTCTCGGCCGGCAAGAAGTTCGCCATCGTGGTGGTCGCCGAGGGCGCCAAGCCGCGTGAGGGCTCCATGCAGTTCGAGCAGGGCGTCAAGGACATCTACGGCCACGAGCGGTTCGCCGGGGTGGCCACACAGCTCTCCGGGGAGCTGGAGCAGCGGCTCGGCAAGGAGGCCCGCCCGGTCATCCTCGGCCACGTCCAGCGCGGCGGCACCCCGACCGCGTACGACCGGGTCCTGGCGACCCGGTTCGGCTGGCACGCGGTGGAGGCGGCGCACCGGAGCGAGTTCGGGATGCTGACCGCGCTGCGCGGCACCGACATCGTGATGGTCCCGCTGGGGAAAGCGGTCGAGACGCTGAAGACGGTCCCGGCCGAGCGGTACGCCGAAGCGGAGTGCGTGCTCTAGAACACCTCGTCAGGACACGTCGTCCAGAACTGCCCCCGGCCGCGACCGCGGCCGGGGGCAGTTCTACGCTGTACCGGACAACCGGCACGAAACGGGGACGTGTCCCCATCGGGAGTGAACAGATGGATCACAGCGGGCACGGCATGAACATGGATCTGCCGCCGTTCACGCTGGAGCGGGGGCTGGAGCTCTCCGTCGACCCGTTCTTCCTGACCGGCTGCGTCCTGGCGCTCGCCCTGTACGGGTACGGCGTGGTGCGGCTGCGTCGGCGCGGGGACGGCTGGCCGGTGAACCGGATCGTGTTCTTCACCATGGGCGTGCTGAGCATCGCCCTGGTGATGTGCACCAAGCTCAACGACTACGGCATGGTCATGTTCAGCGTGCACATGGTGCAGCACATGGTGATCAGCATGCTGTCGCCGATCCTGCTGCTGCTGGGCGCCCCGGTGACGCTGGCGCTGCGCGCGCTGCCGCCAGCCGGCCGGGGGCGGACCGGGCCGCGCGAACTGCTGCTGAAGCTGCTGCACAGCCGGTACATGAAGATCATCACGCATCCGGTGTTCACGATCCCGCTGTTCATCGCGAGCCTGTACGCGCTGTACTTCACGCCGATCTTCGACTTCCTGATGGGCTCCAAGCCGGGTCACATCGGGATGATGGTGCACTTCCTCGCGGTCGGCCTGGTCTTCTTCTGGCCGATCATGGGCGTGGACCCGGGTCCGCACCGGCCCGGCTATCTGATGCGGATGCTGGAGCTGTTCGCCGGGATGCCGTTCCACGCGTTCTTCGGGATCGCGCTGATGATGGCGTCGACGCCGATGGTGGAGACGTACCGGAACCCGCCCGCCTCGCTGGGTATCGATGCCCTGAGCGACCAGAACTGGGCGGGCGGCATCGCGTGGGCGTTCAGCGAGATCCCCTCCGTGCTGGTGTTGATCGCGCTGGTCTTCCAGTGGTACCGCTCCGAGCAGCGCACCGCCCGGCGATCGGACCGGGCGGCGGACCGCGACGGTGACAAGGAGCTGGCGGCGTACAACGCCTATCTCGCGTCTTTGCAGGCGCGCGGGCAGTAGCGCGGAGGGCGCGTCCGGGGTGACCATGGGGACAACGGCCGCGCGGCCGACGAGGAGCGTGCGCGCATGTCCGGATCGACGAAGACCATGGGATACATGACCGTCGGGGCGCTGGTCACGGTGACCGCGTACACAGTGGCGCTGGGAAGCAGCGGCTGGCTCTGGTTCGGCTGGGTGGTGCTGGGTCTCTGCACCCTCGGCATGCTGGCCACGCAGGACACCTGACCGTCGCGGCGGGTGAACACGAGGACACCTGACCGTCGTGGGGCGGGTGTGACCACGCCTGACGGGCCCGGAGACGGGTACGAGCCGGGAGACCGGTTCGCTACGGTCGCATGGTGGTGCCGGGGCCCCACGTGTGCGGGGCCCCGACACCACCGTGACCTGGTAGTACGCAGTCCTGAGTCGGTCCGGCAGAGCGAGGTGCGCCCGCAAGGTGTTCTATTACGTCCTGAAGTATGTCGTGCTGGGGCCTGTGCTGCGGCTGCTGTTCCGGCCCCGTATCGAAGGCCTGGAGAACATTCCGGAGAACGGCGCGGCGATCGTCGCGGGCAATCACCTCTCCTTCTCCGACCACTTCCTGATGCCGGCCATCATCAAGCGCCGGATCACCTTCCTGGCGAAAGCCGAGTACTTCACGGGCCCGGGGCTCAAGGGCCGGCTCACGGCGGCCTTCTTCCGCAGCGCCGGCCAGATCCCGGTGGACCGGTCCGGCAAGGACGCCGGGCAGGCGGCCATCTGCGAGGGGCTCGGGGTGCTGAGCAAGGGCGAACTGCTGGGGATCTACCCGGAGGGCACCCGCTCGCACGACGGCAGGCTCTACAAAGGGAAGGTCGGGGTCGCGGTGATGGCGATCACCGCACAGGTGCCGGTGATCCCCTGTGCCATGGTCGGCACCTTCGAGATCCAGCCGCCCGGCCAGGTCGTGCCGAAGATCAAGCGGGTCGCGATCCGCTTCGGTGAACCGCTGGACTTCTCCCGCTACGCGGGCATGGAGAACCAGAAGGCCGCGATCCGGGCCGTGACGGACGAGATCATGTACGCGATCCTCGGACTCTCCGGCCAGGAGTACGTCGACGAGTACGCGGCCAAGGTGAAGGCGGCCGAGCAGGAGGCCACGCCACCGAGGAAGTTCCCGAAGCTGCGACGCTGACGGCGAATACGCCACCGGCAGAGCGGCCCCGTCCGGGCGGGCCCGCTCCCCTAGCGTCGGCCCCATGAGCAAGGGACACGCATGGGTGCTGGGAGCGACGGGCCAGATCGGGCGGGCCGCGGTGCGGGCGCTGGCCGCGGACGACTGGGAGGTCACCGCGGCCTCGCGCGGCGGCTGCCGGGACGAGGGCTGGGATGCCGGAGTCCGGGCGGTGGCGCTCGACCGGGACGAGGAGGGGGCGCTCGGCAGGGCGCTGGGCGACGGCTGTGACGTACTGGTCGACGTGGTGGCGTTCGGCGGCGCGCACGCCCGGCAGCTGACGGGACTGGCCGGCCGGATCGGCTCGGCCGTCGTGATCTCCAGCGGGGCGGTGTACGAGGACGACCGGGGCCACAGCTTCGACACCCAGGCGGCGCCCGACGGCTTCCCCCGCTACCCGGTGCCACTGCCGGAGACCCAGCGCACGGTGGCGCCGGGGGACGCCACGTACGGGACGCGGAAGGTCCTGCTGGAGCGGGAGCTGCTGGCGGCGGGCGAGGCGCTGCCGGTGACGCTGCTGCGCGCGGGCGCGGTCCACGGCCCGTACTGCCGGACACCGCGCGAGCTGTACGTGGTGAAGCGGCTGCTCGACGGGCGCTGGCGCAGGGTCCTCGCGTACGGCGGGAAGAGCCGCTTCCACCCGGTGCATGTGGCCAACGCGGCGGAGCTGATCCGGCTGGCCGCCCTGAAGCCGGGATCGCGTGTGCTGAACGCGGCCGATCCCGAGGCTCCTCAGGTCGCGGAGATCGCGTCGGCGATCGACGCGGTGCTCGGGCGGGAGACGGAGACGGTGCTGGTCGACGGCGCTTCCCCGGAGGGGCAGGTCGGGGTGACCCCGTGGAGCGGCGCCCACCCCGTGGTCTACGACATGACGGCCGCCGAGGAGCAGCTCGGGTACCGCCCGGTGACCGGATACGTCGAGTCGCTGCCGGAAACGGTCGCGTGGCTCGCCGGGGAGCTGGCGGCGCGCGACTGGCGGGAGGCGTTCCCGAAGATGCTGGCCAACTACGGCGAGTGGCTCTTCGACTATGCGGCGGAGGACGCCTGGCTGGAGGCGTACGACCGGGGCCGCCGTTGAGCGACGACGGGCCGGCCCGCGTCGTGGTCCTCCTTGAGCCCGTCCAGCAGCTCATGCATCGCGTCGTCCAGGATTCCGCGCAACAGGCGGGCGTCGGCGGCCACGGCGGTCACCAGGACGGCCGGGCCGGCCAACGGGCTGAGTGCGGCGGTGGGTCCGAGGAGGCGCGCGGGGAGCGGGGCGTCCCCGAGGGCCGGGTCGGCGAGGAGCAGTTGGCCGACGGCCCGGTGGCCGCCGAGGACGGCGGGGCCGTCCCAGCCGCCGGGCGCGCCGGGCGCGCCGGGTCCGTAGGCCAGTTGCTGGTCCAGAAGGGGGCGGCCCGCGCGGTGGACGGTGAGCCGGGTGGTGAGCGCGCCGGTGGGCTCTCCGTGCCGGCCGAGGATCTGCTCCTCGCGCAGCAGCAGCCGCCCGGTGGCGGCGAGTCGGACCCGGGTGGTCAGGCGCAGGTCGCTGCCGTGGGCGGAGACGTGCTGTTCGGGAAGCCAGTGCAGTACGGCCCCCTCCCCCACGCTCAGGTCAACGGTGTACGTGGACGGCCCGCCGTCCGCCCGTGCTGCGGGCAGGGCTACGGTGGCCGCC
This sequence comes from Streptomyces sp. SM11, assembly GCF_002910905.1. Lineage (GTDB taxonomy): Bacteria > Actinomycetota > Actinomycetes > Streptomycetales > Streptomycetaceae > Streptomyces. Next base: position 39,230 of record NZ_NEUE01000277.1, read on the forward strand.
GCCGAGTCCACGGTGAGGCACGCCCTGTCCACGATGTCGGCCTCGATCGCCAGCCGGTCGCCGTTCAGCGGGGCGCTCATCGCGCCGACGACGGTGACCTGGGCGTGCGTGGCCAGCGGGGAGCGGGTGCGGCGCAGGGCGAGCGGCCCGTCGCTCTCCAGGACGGGCAGGGCCGTCCCGCCCCGCCCGTCGGGCTCGGCGCGGAGCCGGGCCGCCGCTCGGACGTTCATGCTGTCCAGGCGGCGAGCCGCACCCGCACCCAGTCGGCGACCGGGCCGACGCCCTCGGCGGAGGTCAAGGAGGTGAAGGCGACGGGGAGTTCGCCGCGCTGCTTCTTGGCGTCCAGGGCCATCCGCTCCAGGTCGGAGCCGACGTAGGAGGCGAGGTCGGTCTTGTTGACGACGAGGAGGTCGGCGGTGGTGACGCCGGGGCCGCCCTTGCGGGGGATGTCGTCGCCGCCGGCCACGTCGATGATGAAGATCTGGGCGTCGACCAGTCCCTTGGAGAAGGTGGCGGTGAGGTTGTCGCCGCCGGACTCCACGAGGATCAGGTCGAGCGGGCCGGTCGTCTCCTCCAGCTCCTCGACGGCTTCGAGGTTGGCGGAGATGTCGTCGCGGATCGCGGTGTGCGGGCAGGCGCCGGTCTCGACGGCCTGGATCCGTTCGGGCGGCAGGACCGCCTGCCGGAGCAGGAAGTCGGCGTCCTCCTGGGTGTAGATGTCGTTGGTGACAACGGCGATGGAGAGCCGGTCGCGCAGTTCGCGGCAGAGGGCGGCGACGGTGGCCGTCTTGCCGGAGCCGACGGGGCCGCCGAGGCCGATGCGCAAGGCGCGCCGGGTGCCGTCGGGGCGGGTGGCGTCGGCGCTGACGGCGGCGGGGCCGTCGTGGGAGTGGCCGAGGTGCATGGGGGCTCCTGTCGGAAGCGTGCGGGCCGGAAGGTGGGGTCCGGGGCCGCGAGCGTGGGTGCGGGGCGGGAGGCTGGGTGCGGGGCGGAAGGCTGAGTGCGGCCGACAGGCGGGCGCGGGTTACGAGGCGAAGAGGCGGACCGGCCAGGCGGCGTGTGCCTCGGCGGTGATGTCGAGGAGCGGGGCCGAGGATGCGGGCAGGGCGTCGATGCCCTGCCGGGCGGCCTCGGCGGCCTGTTCGGCGACCCGGTCCAGCTCGGGGGCGAGCCGGGCGAGTACGGCGGTGGCGTGGAAGGGGTCGAGGGAGAGGAGGCGGACGACGGCGGTGGCGGGGCCGCTGACGGTCTCGTACGCGACACAGTGCGCGGCGTCCACGGGGTCCAGGCCCGCCGCCCGTGCGGTGAGCCCGAGGACGACGGGCTGGTGGGCGCCGCGCGGCCGGGCCAGGGCGAGCGCGTCCAGTTCGGGGCTCGGCCAGGTGGCGCGGGCGGCCCGCATCATCTGCCGGCCCAGCTTGCGCGCGGTGGTCCGCAGGGCGGGCGAGGGTGTGCGGGCGTCGGCTGCCTCGTCGAGGGCGAGTGGGTCGAGGCTGTGGGCGGCCGCCGCGGCGAGGGCGGCTGCGGTGAGGCCCGCGGTGTGCAGACGGCCCCGGCAGAAGTCGGCGAGGGAGGCGGCGTCGCGGATCCGGCCCTCGGCGACGGCCGGTTCGGCGCCACCGGAGTGGGCGTGCCCCCCGGCGGGGAACCGGCCGTCGGCGAGGACCAGGAGTGCAGCGCGTGACATGGGTTCGGTCCGCCGGATCAGAAGAGGAAGTAACGCTGGGCCATGGGCAGTTCCACCGCGGGTGCGGGCTCGACCGGGTCGCCGTCGATGGTGACGGCGAAGCTGTCGGGGTCGACGTGCACCCGCGGCAGGGCGTCGTTCTCCCGCATGTCCGCCTTGGTGACCCCCCGGGTGCTGGTGATCGGCACGAACCGCTTGTCCAGGGCGAGCCGTTCGGGCAGCCCGTCCTCGATCGCCGCGGCGGAGACGAAGTTGAACGAGCTGTGGGCGGCCGCCCGCCCCAGGGCGCCGAACATCAGTCGGGGCAGGACCGGCTGGGGCGTCGGGATGGAGGCGTTGGCGTCACCCATCTGCGCGTACGCGATCTGACCGCCCTTGATGACGGTCTGCGGCTTGACGCCGAAGAACGCCGGGTCCCAGAGGACGAGGTCGGCGAGCTTGCCGGTCTCCACGGAGCCGATCTCCCGGTCCAGGCCCTGTGCCACCGCCGGGTTGATGGTGTATTTGGCGACGTAGCGACGGACCCGGTGGTTGTCGGCCCGGCCGTCCCCGGGCAGGGCGCCGCGCCGCTTCTTCATCACATGGGCGGTCTGCCAGGTCCGCAGGATCACCTCGCCGATGCGGCCCATGGCCTGGGAGTCCGAGGAGATGATCGAGATGGCGCCGAGGTCGTGCAGGATGTCCTCGGCCGCGATGGTGGAGGGCCGGATACGGGACTCCGCGAACGCCAGGTCCTCGGAGACCGCGGGGTTCAGATGGTGGCAGACCATCAGCATGTCGAGGTGTTCCTCGATGGTGTTGACGGTGTGCGGCCGGGTGGGGTTGGTCGAGCTGGGCAGGACGTACGGTTCGGAGACCACGCTGATGATGTCGGGTGCGTGACCGCCGCCCGCTCCCTCGGTGTGGTACGCGTGGATCGTCCGGCCGGCGATGGCGGCGAGGGTGTCGGCGACGAACCCGGCCTCGTTGAGGGTGTCCGTGTGGATGGCGAGCTGCGCGCCTGTCCGCTCGCAGACGGTGAGGCAGGCGTCGATGGCGGCGGGCGTGGCACCCCAGTCCTCGTGGATCTTGAATCCCAGCGCACCGCCGCGCAGTTGGGAGTCCATGGCCTCCTGCGACATCGTGTTGCCCTTGCCGAGCAGCCCGATGTTGACCGGGAAGGTCTCCAGCGCCTCGAACATCCGGGCGAGGTGCCAGGGTCCGGGCGTGATCGTGGTGGCCTTGGTGCCTTCCGCGGGTCCGGTGCCGCCGCCAACGAGGGTGGTGATGCCGCTGGAGAGCGCCTGGTCGACGAGGGTGGGCGAGATGAAGTGGACGTGGGCGTCGACCGCTCCGGCGGTGAGCAGCCTCCCGTTGCCCGCGATGATCTCTGTCTCGGGGCCGATCACCAGGTCGGGGTGGACGCCGTCCATGGTGTCCGGGTTCCCGGCCTTGCCGATGCCGGCGATCCGGCCGTCCCGGATGCCGATGTCGGCCTTGACGATGCCCCAGTGGTCGATGACGACGGCCCCGGTGACGACGGTGTCCGGCGCGCCTTCGGCCCGGGTGGTGCGGGCCTGGCCCATGGACTCCCGGATCACCTTGCCGCCGCCGAACACCGCCTCGTCGCCCGCGCGTCCGGGGCCTCCCGAGCGGTCCTCCTCGACCTCGACGAGCAGACCCGTGTCGGCGAGCCGGATCCGGTCGCCGGTGGTGGGGCCGAACAGATCGGCGTAGACGGCTCGCTCAAGGTCAGGCATCGAGGGCACCTCCGGTTTCGCCGCGCAGGCCGGGGACGACGCGGCGGCCGGTGAGGGGGACGAGTTCGACGTCGGCGGGGATGCCGGGTTCGAAACGGACCGCCGTGCCGGCGGCGATGTTCAGCCGCAGGCCGCGGGCGCCGACGCGGTCGAAGCGCAGTCCGGGGTTGGCCTCGGCGAAGTGGTAGTGGGAGCCGACCTGGACGGGCCGGTCGGCGGCGTTGAGGACGGTGAGGCGGGTGACCGCCCGCCCCTCGTTGAGGGGGATGTCCCCGTCCCCGTACAGGATCTCTCCGGGAATCATCGGTGTCGCCCCCGTCAGACGATCGGGTCGTGGACGGTGACGAGCTTCGTGCCGTCGGGGAAGGTGGCCTCGACCTGGACGTCATGGAGCATCTCGGGGATGCCGTCCATGACCTCGTCCCGGGTGAGCAGCTTGCGGCCGGACGCCATGAGTTCGGTGACGGTGCGGCCGTCCCGGGCCCCTTCGAGCAGGTGGGCCGTGATCAGGGCGACGGCCTCGGGGTGATTGAGCCGCAGCCCGCGTGCCCGGCGCTTCTCGGCCACGTCGGCGGCCACATGGATGAGCAGACGTTCCTGCTCGTGCGGGGTCAGTTGCACGCTTCCACCTCATCGTCTTCCGTCCGGCTCAGGGTCCGGACGCAGCGGGACCCTACCCCCGTTCAACAATTCGTTGAACGCGAAAAGGGCCCTCGCGACCAGGCATTGCACGTTAGGGCGGAAGCTTTTCCGTTGCGTTAACTGACCTTTGGCGGGTTCATGGACATCAGCCCGCGCAACCCGTTCTCCGGCACTTCGGGGTGTACGTCCCCGAAGAGCGCCTCCTGCACGATGAAGCCCTGCGCTGTCGCGATCATCGTGCGCGCCACGTGGTCGCCGGACACATCGCTCGCCAGGATCCCGGCGGAGCGGTAGGTGTCGACGAGCTTCGTCCAGACGACGCGCATGGTCGCGTAACCGTCGTCGACCAGCGCGGCGAGCCGTTCGTCGCGCAGCGTCTCCGACCAGAGCTGGACGACGAGCGCGGCGAAGGCCCGCCGCTCCAGTCCGTGCACCTCCCCCGCGAGCACCCCGCCGAGCACACGGCCGAGCAGCGCGTCCGGGGTGGGCGGCGGCGTCATGCGGGCCGCCTCCTCGAAGGCCCCGCGAATGACGGCGAAGGTCTCCTCGGTGATGGCCGCGATGATGTCCTCCTTGCCCGGGAAGTAGCGGTAGACCGCTCCGGCGGACAGCCCCACCTCCTTGAGGACGTCCTGCATGGACGTGCCGTGGAATCCGTTGCGGGCGAAGCAGCGTGCCGCCCCGTCGAGGATCTGACGGCGACGAGCGTCGAGGTGTTCCTGGGATACGCGAGCCATGACCTCAATCTAGAACGAACATTCCTTCTGGACAATCGAGCACGGCGTGCCGACAGTGGAACCAGGTCATAAAACGAACGATCCTTCTCTATGAATCCGTCGCCACAACCATCACTCCACGAATCGAGGCCTCCTCATGTCCACCGCATCCAACCGCCGCGCGGTGGCGGTGATCCTGCTGGTCCCCCTGATGGTGACGCTCGCCCTCTGGGCCTTCGCCTGGCCCGCCGCCCGGATCGCGCCGCGCGACCTCCCGGTCGGGGTGGCGGGCGCGGCACCGGCCGCCCAGCAACTGGAGCAGCGCTTCGAGCAGCGCGACGGCGCCTTCGAGGTGCACCGCTTCGACGACGAGGCCGCCGCCCGCGCCGCGATCGAGGACCGGGCCGTATACGGAGCCGTCGTCGTCACCCCGCAGGGGCCGCACCTGCTCACCGCATCGGCGGCGAGCCCGGTCGTCTCCCAGCTGCTGCGCGAGGCCGTGACGGCGGCCGGGGCGAAGGGGCGCCGACATGCACTGCCCGGCGCGCGGGTAGTCATTCAGCAGCCCGCGCTGGAGGAGCCGATGCGGGGCCAGCCGTCCGACCTGGAGATCCACGCGCGCGAACTGGTGCGCACCCGCGAGATGTTCGCAGCCATGCTGGTCCGGCATACCGGCCAGACCGCGGAGCGCATCACCACCGACATCGAGCGCGACACCATCCTCGACGCGAAGGCCGCCGCCGCCTACGGGCTGGTCGACCACGTCGTGGGGAGCCGCTGACTCTCCCGGCCGCCCGTACGACGCGAGGTGAACCCGCCGATGAAGCCACCCGAGTTCCCGCCCCTGCCCGCACTGACCCGCGCCGAGGGCGAGTTCGTCGACTGCTATCTGGCCGTGCTCGACCAGCTGGGCCGGATCAACCCGGCCCACGGCAGTGACACCTACAGCGCGCTGCGGGCCGCCCAGGCCCTGGCATCCGGGGCGGCCGCGCTGCGCGACGCCCTGACCCTGATGCACGAGCGCGGCGAGTCGCGCATCCACGCCGCCACCCTGGCGCGGACCCTGCGCGTCCTGGACGGGGAGCGCAGGGCGGGCAGGGTCGCGATCCCGCCGACCGCGAACTGACCGGCTCGGCGCGCGTGGAGCGCCGTGCGGGAGCGGGCCGGTCGACCCCGCGCACGACACGCCCGGTCCCGCGATCGATTCGCCTCGCTCGTCCGGCGTAGGCGATCACCCGTGCGAGCGACGGCTCAACTTGCGTTCGGCACGCGGTGCGTACTCGAATTGTGCTCTTTCGTCGCTGGTACGAGGGTGTGCGCCGGGCTCGTGGGCGAGCGTGAATCCGACCTGTCCACCTGAATGGATCAGTGGTGAGGAGACTCACAAACCACTGTTTCAGCTCGGAAATCCGGCACCGAGTGAGTCAAGATCCCTGGGACGACAAGCCCCCGCCACCGCGGCGGGGCGGTCCGGGCGGACGCCGAGTCCTGCCGCCTCCCGGATGACTGGTCGACAGAAGTGGATCGGCAGGAGTGGAGGACCCGAGCACAACGGGCCGACCGGGAGACCGGAATCCCTCGGGGTGAAGCCGCGACGCGGCCGGGCAACTTCGCCAGCCCGAACCCGACAGGTCATCCTTCACAGGCGGCTGACGAAGGGTTGCGCATGTCTGCGCAGGTTCATGTCCCGTCTCTGTTCGCCCGGGTCGGTACGGCCTCGGTACTCACCCTGGCCGTGACGTCCACGATGCTGACGCCCGGCCTGGTGAGTGGCGCCGAGGCCGCCACCCACTCGACGAAGGCCCTGAAGGTGGCCGCGTCGAAGAAGGGGGCTCCCTACAAGTACGGAGCATCCGGCCCCCGTCGCTTCGACTGTTCGGGGCTGACGCTGTATTCGTTCAAGAAGGCCGGGAAGAGGCTTCCCCGCACGGCACAGCAGCAGTACAACAAGACCCGCCACATCGCGAAGTCGCAGCGCAAACGCGGCGACCTCGTCTTCTTCCATTCGGGGCGCAGCGTCTACCACGTTGGCATCTACGCCGGGGCCGGGAAGATCTGGCACTCCCCCAAATCGGGGGACGTGGTGCGACTGGCGAAAATCTGGTCCAAGAGCGTCTGGTACGGACGGGTCCGCTGACCCGTCGGCCGGACGCTCTTTCCGTTGGGGCGGCCCCGGCCCTCTTCGGGGCAGCCCGGGCTGCCCGGGCCGGCGGGTCTGCTGGTGCCGCCGGGTACGCCCACGGCGTTCTCAGCGCAGCAGCGGGCCGGTGACCAGCGCGAGACCCAGACCGGTGAGCGCCACACCGCTGCCGCCCTCGATGGCGCGGGCGGTGCGCGGGCGGCGCAGCCACCGGCCCAGCCGGTCCACGAGCAGGGCCACGGCCGGGAACCAGATCAGCGCCAGCACCACCACGAGGGCCGCGAGGAGCAGGGTCCGGGGCAGCGGCGGCTGCCCGTGGGGCACGAACTGCGGCAGCAGGCTGAGGAAGAGGACCGGGGCCTTCGGGTTGAGCGCGTTGGTCAGGAACCCCTGGCGCAGCGCGCGTCCGAACTCCTTGGGCACGGGCCGCCCCGGCACGTCCTCGGATGTTCCGTCGCCGTCCTCCGGGCCGCGACGCCGGACCGCGCACAGCGCGCTGATCCCGAGGTGGAGCACGTACGCACCGCCGAGCAACTGGACGGTACGGAAGAGCACCGGCATCGTCACCAGCACCGCGGCGAGTCCGGCGACCGCGAGCGCGGTGTGCACCAGCAGCCCTCCGGCGACGCCGAGCGCGGTGGCCAGACCGGCGGTGCGCGAGGCCAGGGCGTTGCGTACGACGACGGTGAAATCGGCGCCGGGCAGCGCGACCATACCGGCGGCGACCCCCGTGAAGGCGATCAGTTGTGCGTCCATGAGGTCCACCTTGGACCGGCGGAGCCTTTAGCGTGTACTTGCAATCTTCTGGGTCTGCCTAAAGGAACGCTTTCATGTACGACCCGACACGGCTCGCGGCACTCGTGGCGGTCGCGGAGGCCGGATCGATCACCCGGGCCGCCGCCCGCCTGGGCTACACGGCGCCCGCGCTCTCCCAGCAGCTGGCCAAGCTGGAACGGGAGGCCGGGGCGACGCTGCTGGTGCGCCACCATCGCGGGGCACGTCTGACGGCTGCGGGCGAGCTGCTGGCGGGCCGGGCCCGGCGAGTCCTGGACGAACTGGACCAGGCACGCCACGAGCTGGCGCAGCTGGCCGGGCTCTCGGGCGGCAGGCTGCGGGTGGGGACGTTCACGACGGCCGGGATCCATCTGCTGCCGCCGGTCCTGAACGCTTTCCGGCGGGCCCATCCGGAGGTCGAGCTGGCCGTCGCCGACTACGAACCGCCCGGCGGGGTCGCCGCGGTGGTCGCGGGCGAGGTGGACCTCGCCCTGACGCACGCCTACGAACCGGCGACTGCGGGCCCTTTGCCGGTGGGCGTGCTCGTCGAACCCCTGCTGGTCGAGGAACTGGTGCTGGTCACCTCGGTGGGCCACCGGCTCTCCGAGGGCACCGGCCGGCTGCCGGTCACCGAACTGGCCGGGCGACCGCTGATCAGCAGCGCACCCACGCATCCGCCCCGGCGCGGGGTCGAGAACGCGCTCGCCGAGGCCGGGGCGACCCCCGCGGTGGTCTGCGAGTCGCCGGGGTACGCGCTGGTGTGCGCGCTGGTCAGCGCGGGGCTCGGGGTGGCGGTGGTGCCGGAGATGGTCGCCTCGATGGCGGCGGCTCCGCTGGCGGTCCGGCGGCTGGAGCCCGCGTCGTTCCGCCGGACCATCTCGGTCGTGCACCGGGGCGACCGGTCGACCGCCGCGGCCGCGACGCTGCTGGCGCTGCTGCGCGGCGGATTCGGCCGGAGGAACACGGCCCCGGCCGCGAACCGGCCCCCGCAGGGCTGAACCGCCCGACCGGACCGGCCCCGAGGATGTCAGCGGGCTGATCCTCCCCGGCTGTTCAGCCCTGCGGGCCGGCCCCGGACCTGTGGGGTCAGCCCTGGACCGGAACGACCCACGGGAGAACGATCCAGACCGTCTTGCCACCCTCGGCGGTCGGTGTGACCTGGAGCCGCCCGCCGCGCTCCTTGGCCAGCGACCGGATGATGACCATGCCCCGGCCGTTGTCCTGCCGTACGGCGGCGGGCAGTCGCTGGGGCCAGCGGGGGTGACTGTCCGTGACGCCGAGGTACAGCTCCTCGTCGCGTTCGAGGCGCAGGTCCACGGTGAAGGTGGGCGACTGGCCGAACGTGTGCTGGACGGCGTTGGTGGCCAGCTCCGAGATGATCAGCCGGAGGGTGTCGGCGAACTCGGTGTCGTCGGGCAGGCCCCATTGGGCCAGGGTCCTGGCGACATGTCTGCGGGCCGAGGAGACCGAGACCGGATCGCTCGGCAGAGTGACGGTTGCTTCCTGATGGTCTGCCATGGCGACGCCGCCCCTTTCCCGCCCCGGCCGACCGGCGGTCGGCCAGGATTGTGCTTCGCGCCAGATTGCCATTGATGCAGCTCCCTGTAACGACGTTCGGCCAAGATATGCATATATCTGTCGCTCGAAGCGGTGAATTCGGGACCCGTACGGCGTGGACGGACGGCACACTGGCCCCTCTGCGGGCCGCTCCGGTGACGGACCGGCCCTCCCCGACAGCAGAAGGAGACCGGCATGCCGCACGGCCCCGTCGTCCGGCGGCGCAAGCTCGGTGAGGAGCTGCGGAGCCTGCGCCGCGCCTCCGGGCTGACCAGCCGGGACGCGGCGCGGCTGCTCGGCTGGCACCAGTCGAAGGTGAGCCGTATCGAGACGGGCGCGAGCGGGGTGACGCCTGCCGACGTGTCACGGCTGCTGGACGTCTACGCGGTGCGCGACTCCCAGTTGCGCTACCTGCTCGAAGTCCTCGCGGGGTCGGCGGGCGGCGGCGGTTCGGGCTGGTGGCATGCCTACCGGGGGCTGATCCCACCGCAGTACCGCGATTTCATCAGTCTGGAGTCGCAGGCCAGTACGGTCCGGACGCTGGAGACCTCGGTGGTGCCGGGACTGCTCCAGACCGCCGGTTACGCACGGGCCGTGACCCGCGCCTCCTTGGACGGGTTACCGGACGGCCGGCTCGACTCCCTGGTCGAGGTCCGGCTGACCCGCCAGCGGGTGCTGCGCGCGAGCCCGCCGCTGCGCTTCACCGCCGTGCTGGACGAGGCGGTGCTCCATCGCGAGGTGGGCGGACCGGAGGTGATGAGGGATCAGTTGCAGCATCTACGACAGGTGTCCCAACTTCCACATGTACAACTGCAGTTGCTGCCGTTCTCGGTCGGCGGCTACGTCGGACTCACCGGCCCTTTCGTTATCTTCTCCTTCCCGAACATTTCCGATCTGGATGTGGTCGTTCTTGACCACTTGACGAGTAGCCTCTATCTGGAACGGAAAGAAGACCTTGAGGCGTACAGCTCGGCCTTCCGTACCTCGCAGGCGCACGCGCTGTCGCCCGAGCGCTCGCTGGACCACATCACCGCGATCAGCCGCGGCCAGTAGGAGCCGGGCCGTCCGGTCGGGTTCCGCCGGACCGTCCGACTGCCCGAGGGGGCACCATGCCCGACCGTCCCGCACCGCCCGTCACATCGTCCGTCGCGCCGCCGCCGTCCTTCGTGGCGCCGCCCGTCCCGCAATGGCGGCGCAGCAGCCGCTCGACCGGGATGAACAACTGCGTGGAGACCGCTCGGCTCGGCGGCGCGTTCCTCGCCGTACGCGATTCGAAGGACGTGGACCGGCCGCCGCTGCGCTTCACGGCGGCGGCCTGGAGCACGTTCGTGACCGGACTCGGCCCGCACGGAGCCGACCCGCACCGGGTCGGCTGATCAGCCGACCCGGCCGTTCGCCTGCCGGGGAGCGGTCGCGACGATCGTGGCCACCGCGGTCGTGATCTGCTCCTCGGTCAGATCGGCCCGGGCCGTCAGCCGCAGCCGGGAGACGCCGTCAGGTACCGACGGCGGGCGGAAGCAGCCCACCGCCATTCCGGCCGCGCGGCAGTCGGCCGCCCAGCGCACCGCCGCGTCCGCCGAGGGTGCGCGGACGGAGACGACGGCCGCGTCGGGCCGGACCGCGGTCAGACCGGCGGCGGTGAGCTCTCCGTACAGCAAACGGGCGACCTCACGTGCGCGGGCCGCCCGTTCGGGCTCCCGGCGCAGCACCCCGAGGGCGCCGAGCGCACCACCGGCCGCCGCCGGGGCGAGTCCGGTGTCGAAGATGAACGTACGGGCCGTGTTGACGAGGTGCTCGATGACCCGGGCGGGCCCCAGGACCGCTCCGCCCTGGCTGCCCAGGGACTTGGAGAGGGTGAGCGTCGCCACGGCCCCGTCGCCGCCCGCCAGCCCGGCCGCGGCGAGTGCGCCGCGGCCGCCGTCACCCAGAACGCCGAGGCCATGGGCGTCGTCGACCAGCAGCGCGGCGTTCGCGGAGCGGCAGACCTCGGCCAGTGCGGGGAGCGGGGCGGCGTCGCCGTCGACGGAGAAGACCGAGTCGGTGACGGCGAGGGTCCGCCCTTCGTGTGCCCCCAGCGCCTTGGCGACCGCGTCCGGGTCGGCGTGGGGAACGACGGCGGTCTCGGCGCGGGAGAGCCGGCAACCGTCCACGATCGAGGCGTGGTTGCCCGCGTCGGAGACGATGAGCGAGCCGCGCCCGGCCAGTGCGGTCAGCGCGGCGAGGTTGGCCGCGTACCCGGAGGAGAGCACGAGGGCCGCCTCGAAACCGCAGAAAGCGGCGAGGTCCCGTTCCAGTTCGGCGTGCAGGGCGGTGGAGCCGGTGACCAGCCGGGACCCCGTCGCCCCCGCCCCCCAGCGATGGGCGGCGGCGGCCGCGGCGGCGGTGACCTCCGGGTGCCGGGTGAGGCCCAGGTAGTCGTTGCTCGCGAGGTCCAGCAGCTCCGGGTCGGCGCCGCGCGGACGCAGGGTGCGTACGAGTCCGGCGGCGGCCCGGCGGCAGGCCTCGGCGTCGATCCAGTCGAACGGGGCGAAGGACATGGGGCGGTCCCTTGGGTAGGCGGGCCCTCGGCGGGCGGCTCCGCGCGGACGGTCCGGTACGGACGGTCCCTTTGTAGGCAGCCAACAGACCCTAGCCGGGTGCGCAGCAGGTCAGGGTGTGGCAATACACACACCCTTGCCCGGGTCTCCTGTCTGGTTCCTCCTTGGCTGGAGGCGGTGCCGTAAGCGAGGATCATCTTCCATGGACCTGCTGAACACGCTGGTGGACAAGGGGCTGCGGCGCGAACTGCCGACCCGCGAAGAAGCGCTCGCCGTACTGGCGACCTCCGACGACGAGCTGCTCGACGTGGTGGCCGCCGCCGGGAAGGTGCGCCGTCAGTGGTTCGGGCGGCGCGTCAAGCTCAACTATCTGGTCAACCTGAAGTCGGGGCTCTGCCCCGAGGACTGCTCCTACTGCTCGCAGCGGCTCGGCTCGAAGGCCGGGATCCTCAAGTACACCTGGCTGAAGCCGGACGAGGCGTCCAAGGCCGCCGCCGCCGGGGTGGCGGGCGGCGCCAAGAGGGTCTGCCTGGTGGCGAGCGGGCGCGGTCCGACGGACCGGGACGTCGACCGGGTCTCGAAGACCATCGAGGCGATCAAGGAGGAGAACGACGGCGTCGAGGTCTGTGCCTGCCTCGGTCTGCTCACCGACGGACAGGCCGACCGGCTGCGTTCGGCGGGCGCCGACGCGTACAACCACAACCTCAACACGTCTGAGGAGACGTACGGGGCGATCACCACCACGCACACGTACGCGGACCGGGTCGAGACCGTGCAGCAGGCCCAGGCCGCCGGACTCTCGGCGTGTTCCGGGCTGATCGCCGGGATGGGCGAGAGCGACAAGGACCTGGTCGACGTGGTGTTCGCGCTGCGGGACCTGGACCCGGACTCGGTGCCGGTGAACTTCCTGATCCCGTTCGAGGGAACGCCGCTCGCCAAGGAGTGGAACCTCACCCCGCAGCGCTGCCTGCGCATTCTGGCGATGGTCCGCTTCGTCTGCCCCGATGTCGAAGTGCGGCTCGCGGGAGGCCGTGAGGTGCATCTGCGGTCGATGCAGCCGCTGGCACTGCACCTGGTCAACTCCATCTTCCTGGGCGACTACCTCACGAGTGAGGGCCAGGCCGGCCAGACCGACCTGGACATGATCGCGGACGCCGGTTTCGAGGTGGAGGGCGCGGGCACGACGACGCTGCCGCGCCACCGGGCCGACGCCCTGGCCGGCGGCTGCGGTACGCAGGACGCCACGGCGGGGGCCGGCTGCGGATCGCACGGCACCGGTGGGGCAGGGGACAACGGTTCGCCGGAGGCTTCCGCAGCCGGTGGCTGCGGTTCCCACGGTGGCGGCGGGGGCTGCGGGCCGTGCGGTGGCCACGCGGAGCAGGAACCGGTGGCCGCCACGGACGCCGGGGAGAGCGTGACGGCCTCACGCACGGACGCCAACGGTCCGGCGCGTACGGATCTGGTGGCGGTCCGCCGTCGCGGCGCGGGAACGGAACTCGCTCCCAATGCCTGAACCGCACACCACAGGATCCACCGGGCACTCCGGACCCGCCGCGCCGAAGCCGTACGCGCCCGACGAACTACGGGCGCTGGACCGCGCGCACGTCTGGCATCCGTACGGACCGATGCCGGGCCGCCAGGAGCCGCTGATCGTGGAGTCGGCCTCCGGCGTACGGCTCCGGCTCGCGGAACCCGTCGAGGGGCAGCGCGAGTTGGTGGACGGCATGTCCTCCTGGTGGTCGGCGGTGCACGGCTACAGCCACCCGGTCCTCAACGAGGCCGCACGCGGCCAGCTGGACCGGATGAGCCATGTGATGTTCGGCGGGCTCACCCACGAGCCCGCCGTCCGGCTGGCGACCCGGCTGGTGGAGATCACCCCCGGGCCGCTCCAGCACGTCTTCCTCGCCGACTCGGGGTCCGTCTCCGTGGAGGTCGCGGTCAAGATGTGCCTCCAGTACTGGCGTTCGGCCGGGCGTCCGGCCAAGCAACGGCTGCTGACCTGGCGCGGGGGCTACCACGGGGACACCTGGCAGCCGATGTCGGTGTGCGACCCGGAGGGCGGGATGCACGAGCTGTGGTCGGGGTCCCTGCCCCGCCAGGTCTTCGCCGAAGCCCCGCCGGCCGGCTTCGACGCCGAGCCGGACGCCGCCTACGTACGGCATCTGCGGGAGCTGATCGCCGCGCACGCCGACGAGCTCGCGGCGGTCATCGTGGAACCGGTGGTACAGGGGGCCGGCGGGATGCGGTTCCACTCCCCCGCCTATCTGCGCGTGCTGCGCGAGGCCTGCGACGAGCACGACGTCCTGCTGGTCCTCGACGAGATCGCGACCGGTTTCGGACGTACGGGCAAGCTGTTCGCCGCCGGGCACGCCGGGATCTCGCCGGACGTCATGTGCCTCGGCAAGGCGCTGACCGGCGGCTATCTCACGATGGCCGCGACGCTGTGCACCACGCGGGTGGCCGAGGGCATCTCCAGCGGCGAGGTGCCGGTGCTGGCACACGGGCCGACGTTCATGGGCAATCCGCTGGCCGCCTCGGTGGCCTCGGCCTCCGTGGACCTGCTGCTCGGGCAGGACTGGGAGGGCGAGGTGGCGCGGATCGGCGCGGGCCTGCGTGCCGGACTCGCTCCCGCCTCCGGCATCGCCGGAGTGGTGGACGTACGCGTCCTGGGCGCGATCGGGGTCGTCCAGCTCGACCACGAGGTGGACATGGCGGCGGCGGCGCGTGCGGCCGTGCGCGAGGGCGTGTGGCTGCGGCCGTTCCGCGACCTCGTCTACACGATGCCGCCGTACGTCACGGGCGACGAGGACGTGGCACGGATCTGCCGGGCCGTGTGCGCAGCGGCGCGGGAGGGCTGAGCCGACGTGTCGACGATTCTGGTGGTGTCCGGCACGGGCACGGAGATCGGCAAGACCGTCGTGACCGCCGCGGTGGCGGCCGCCGCGCGGGGCTGCCGGGTCGCGGTGCTCAAGCCCGCGCAGACCGGGCTCGCCCCCGGGGAGCCGGGGGACGCGGCCGAAGTCGCGCGCCTGGCGGGAAGCCATGCCACAGCCGTCGAACTGGCCCGGTTCCCCGAGCCGTTGGCCCCGGCCACGGCCGCCCGGCGGGCAGGGCTCGTGCCCGTGCGGCCGTACGAGGTCGCCGAGGCGGCGGAGAAGCTGGCCACCGAGCACGACCTCGTACTGGTGGAGGGTGCGGGCGGGCTGCTCGTGCGGTTCGACGACGAGGGCGGCACGCTCGCGGACGCGGCCCGGCTGCTGTCCGCGCCGGTACTGGTGGTGGCCCCCGCGGGCCTGGGCACGCTGAACGCCACCACGCTGACCGCCGAGGCGCTGCGGAACCGGGGGCTGAGCTGCCGGGGCGTCGTGATCGGCAGCATGCCCGCGGAGCCGGACCTCGCGGCCCGCTGCAACATCGAGGACCTGCCGGAGGCTGCCGGTGCGCCGCTGCTGGGCGCGGTACCGGCCGGCGCCGGTTCCCTGTCGGGCGCCGCCTTCGCGGCACGCGCGCCGGGTTGGCTGGCGCCGGAGCTCGGAGGGACCTGGGCCCCCCGCTGACGGACCGCACCGCAGAAGGCGTCGGGCGGTCCTCGGGGAGATTCCCGCCGGGGCGATCCGGGGGAGAATCATGGAGGAGCGTCACGTCCACTCCTCAACGGAGGTCCGTCATGCAGCTGCGCAGCAGGAAGCTCCCCCGGGACGCCGTGCACCACCCGGTCTTCGCCCGCTTCTACGCACGCGTGAGCGTGACCGCCGACCTGAAGGGCGGCATCGCCGCGTACCGCGAGGAGCTGCTGTCGGGGCTCTCCGGCCGGGTCATCGAGATCGGCGCGGGGAACGGGCTGAACTTCGCCCACTACCCGGGCGCCGTATCGGAGGTCGTGGCGCTGGAGCCGGAACGCTCGCTGCGGCAGCTCGCCGCCCGATCCGCCCTGCGCGCCGAGGTGCCGGTGGACGTGGTGCCGGGGGCGGCCGAAGCACTGCCGGTCAAGAGCGAGGCCTTCGACGGGGCGGTGGCGTCCCTGGTCCTGTGCACCGTACGGGATCTGCCCCGGGCGCTCGCCGAGATCAGGCGGGTCCTGCGCCCCGGCGGCGAACTGCGGTTCTTCGAGCACGGGCTGGCGCCGGGCGGGGCACTCGCCACGGCTCAGCGGGCGGCCGACCGGACCGTGTGGCCGCTGCTCTTCGGCGGCTGTCACACCGCCCGGAACCCGCTGGCCGCGATCGAGGCTGCGGGCTTCGAGCTGGGCACGTACCGCAGGCTGCGGATCCCGGAGACTGGCATCCAGCTGCCGTCCTCCCCCTGCGTCCTGGGCGTGGCCCGCAAGCCGTTCACGGAGGACTGAGCCGGCGTCCCCGGGCCGGGGGACGTGGCCGGGGGACGTGGCCGGAACTGATGCCCGGGGGTCGTGCGGGGGTGGGTCCTCACACGCTCCACTGACGCAGCTCGTCGGCGATGGCCCGCACGTCCGCCTTGCCCTGCTTCACCAGCAGCGCCAGATCGCGGACCTGCTCGGGCGAGGTGATGACCTTGAGCCCGGAAGCGACGAGATAGCCGTACGCGACGGCCGAGGCGAACATCGCGTTGGAGTGTTCGAGTGCGGGCACATGCAGCAGCAACTGCAACAGGGCGGCCGCGCGTGCGTGCGGGTCGCTGTAGACGGCGCTGCCGAAGATCTCCGCGTCGTGCCGTGCGACGGCGGCGACGAGCGCACCCCAGTCGACGACCTGCGGGTCTCCGGGCGTCTTGTGCTCGGCGACCATCAGCAGCCAGGAGAGATCGATCCGAAGGTTCAACGGGTGCCTTCGCGCTCCGGGCCGAACTCCTCGGCGAACACCGACTCGTACTGCTTCATGAAATCGGCCGCGGCCTCCACGAAGGTGTGTCCCACCTCGCCCGCGTCCTGCTGGACGAGTTCCTCTATGTAGCGGTTCACACTCATCCCCCTCTGCAGCGCGCGCTGCCGCGCGGCCTCGGCGGTGGCCTCTTCCACTCGAACGTTCAGCTGAGTCTTGGGCACGGGACCACGCTAGCGCGACCGTGCTAGCACCGGCAAGAGGAGCGTGTGGCCGCACTGCGAAACGCGCTCGACGCCCGGCGCGACGGATGGTGGGGTGGCCGTCATGAACGATCTTTCGATACGGTCCGCGACCCCGGCCGACCTGGACGAGGTCCTCGCCTTCTCGAAGGTGGCCGCCGAGGGCACCAGCACCAGCGACGACGGGGACGGGGTCGCACGTCTGGTGGAACGGGACCCCGACGCGTTGCTCCTCGCGGAGCGTGAGGGGTCGCTGGTGGGCACGGTCATCGTGGGTTTCGACGGCTGGCGCTGCCATCTCTGCCGGCTCGCGGTCCACCCGGACCAGCGGCGCCGGGGCGTGGGCGGCACCCTCCTCGCGGCGGCGGAAGAACGGTTCATCGCGCTGGGCGGGCGGCGCGCCGACGCCATGGTGCTCGACCGCAATACGTCGGCCCAGCACGCCGGGCGCGCGGCGGGCTACGCGCCCGAGCCGCAGTGGAGCCGCTGGGTGAAGCACCTGACGGACTGACGCGAACGGTGGAGCGCCGCCCCGGCACGGCAGGCGTCGACGCGGTAGGACGGAGTGTCGTCGGGCAGCCGCTCTACGATGACCTGCCCCCTTCGCCGCCCCCTGCCGAAAGATGTGGGCATCCGTCCCATGGGCGAGCCTCCCGGTAGCCGATTGCGCCGATACCGCGCGATCCCCCCGGCCCTGCCCGACCATGGGACGGAGGTGAACCGATGACCGAAGTGCTTCTGCTGCTCGTCGCCCTGCTGCTCTGTGTCACCTGCGGCGCGTTCGTCGCGGCGGAGTTCTCCCTGACCACGGTGGAGCGCGGCGAGCTCGAACGAGCCGTCGAGCGGGGCGACCGGGGCGCCGCGAGCGCACTGAAGGCCGTTCGAAGCCTCACCTTCCAGCTCTCGGGCGCCCAGCTCGGCATCACCGTCACCAACCTGGTGATCGGCATGCTCTCCGAACCGTCCATCGCCAAGCTGATCCGGAGCCCCGTCGAGGCGGCGGGGCTGCCTCCCGCCGCCGCGTCCACCCTGGCGCTCGTCATCGGTACAGCGCTGTCCACGGTGGTCCTGATGGTGGTCGGCGAACTGGTCCCGAAGAACTGGGCGATCTCCTCCCCGCTGGCCGTGGCCAAGGCGGTGGCCACACCGCAACGAGGGTTCACCGCGTTGTTCCGGCCCTTCATCAGCCACCTCAACAACACGGCCAACCGGATCCTGCGCCGCTTCGGTCTGGAACCGACCGAAGAACTGGCATCCGCGCGCAGCCCGCAGGAGCTGGTGGCACTGGCCCGGCACTCCGCGAAGGCGGGGGCCCTGGAGGCGGACACGGCCGAGCTCTTCGTCCGCACCCTCAACCTCTCGGAGCTGACCGCGGAGAACGTGATGACACCACGGGTCCAGGTGACCGCGCTGGACCTGCACGCGACGGCCGAGAACGTCGCCAACGCCACACGGGCGACCGGTCTGTCCCGCTTCCCCGTCTACCGGGGCAGCCTGGACACCGTGGTCGGCGTGGCCCACATCAAGGACGTACTGGCGATCCCCGCCGACCGGCGGCCCCGCACCCGTGTCTCGGAACTGCTGCGCGAGCCCCTTCTCGTACCGGAGACACTCACCGTGGACCGGCTGCTGGACCGGCTGTCCGGAAGGCTCGCCATGGCCGTGGTCATCGACGAGTACGGCGGGACGGCCGGGGTCGCGACGCTGGAGGACATCGTGGAGGAAGTCGTCGGCGAGGTCCGGGACGAGCACGATCCGCACGAGACGCCCGACCTCGCCGCCGCCGGTGAGGACGCCGACGGGCGGATCCTGTGGTCGGCCGACGGGGCGGCGCGCACCGACCAGCTCCGCAGGATCGGTCTGCGGGTACCGGACGGACCCTACGAGACCCTCGCGGGGCTGATCGCCGCCGAGATCGGACGGATCCCGACGGTGGACGACAGCGTCGAGCTGGCGGGATGGCGGATCGATGTGGTGGACGCCTCGGGCCGCCGTGCCGCGCGGGCCCTGCTGCACGCCCCGCTGCCCGGATCCGAGGACGACCGGACGGAGGACGAACGGTGATCGTTCTCCAGCTCTTCATCGGCCTGCTGACCCTGGTGGCCAACGCCTTCTTCGTCGGCGCCGAATTCGCCCTGATCTCCGTACGCCGCAGCCAGATCGAGCCGGAGGCGGAATCCGGCAACCGGCGGGCGCGGAGCGTCATCTGGGGCCTGGAGCACGTCTCCGCGCTGCTCGCCGCCGCCCAGCTCGGCATCACGCTCTGCACGCTGGTGCTGGGCATCGTCGCCGAACCGGCCATCGCGCACCTGCTGGAGCCGGTGTTCGACGCGGTGGGGGTGGAACACGGGCTGGTCCACCCGCTGTCGTTCGTCATCGCGCTGAGTGTGGCGACCTATCTGCACATGCTGCTGGGCGAGATGGTCCCGAAGAACATCGCGCTGGCCGAACCGGCACGGAGCGCCCTGATCCTGGGTCCACCGCTGGTCGCGATGGCCCGTGCCCTGCGGCCGGTGATCTTCGCGATCAACGCGTTCGCCAACGCCCTGCTCAAACTGTTGCGGGTGGAGACGAAGGACGAGGTCGCCGCGACGTTCTCGGACGACGAACTGGCCCGGCTGGTGCAGGACGCCGGGGCCGCCGGACTCGTCGACGACCGCTCCGCACAACGGCTCCACCACGCCCTGGAGCTGGGCCGTCGGCCGGTGCGGGATGTGGTGATGCCGGTCGACCGGGTGCTGTACGCCAGGGTCGGCACCACCCCGGAGGAGCTGGAACGGCTCTCGTCCGAGTCCGGGTTCTCCCGCTTCCCGGTGATGGACAGCGAGCAGCGCATCCTCGGCTACCTCCATGTGAAGGACGCCCTGGACGCGACGCCCCGCGACGTTCCCTTCCCGGTGACGGCGATGCGGCCGATCGCCCGCGTCCGGGCGGCGACTCCGCTGGACGACGTACTCACCGCTCTGCGGCGCAGCCGGACCCACCTGGCGGCCGTCCTCGACGAGGACGACCGGTTGGCGGGCATGGTCACGATGGAGGACGTGCTCCGCGAACTCGTCGGGCGGCCGCAGTCCCGCTGACCTGCCGACCTGCCGATCAGCTGCCTGGCTCGCTCGGCCGGCCAGCCGGACAGCAGGCCCTCACGGTAGAATCACCGGGTCATGGAACTGAATGCCTCCTACACCAGTCTCGTCGCGGTCGGTGACTCGTTCACCGAGGGCATGTCGGACCTGCTCCCCAACGGCACGTACCGCGGCTGGGCCGACGTCCTCGCCTCCCGGCTGGCGTCCCGGTCCCCCGGTTTCCGGTACGCCAACCTCGCCGTACGCGGGAAGCTCATCGGCCAGATCGTCGACGACCAGGTGGGGGCGGCGGCCGAGCTCCGAGCCGATGTGGTCACGCTCGTCGGCGGACTCAACGACACGCTGCGCCCGAAGTGCGACATGGGCCTGGTCAAGGGGCGACTGGAAGAAGCCGTGGAACGCCTGGCCCCGTCCTGCGGGCGTCTCGTCCTGATGCGCAGCCCCGGGCGCGACGGACCGGTGATGGAGCGGTTCCGCCCCCGCATGGAGGAGCTGTTCTCCCTGATCGACGACCTGGCCGGCCGGCACGGGGCCTCGGTGGTCGATCTCTACGGGGCCCCCTCGCTCGCGGACCCCCGGATGTGGGACGTCGACCGCTTGCACCTCACCGCCGATGGACACCGGCGCGTCGCCGAGGCCGTCTGGCAGACGCTGGGGCTTCCGGCCGAGCTCGACTGGCGGACGCCGTTCCCCGCGACCGCGCCGCCGCGCTGGGCGGCCCGGCGGTCCGAGGACATCCGCTTCGCCCGCCGTCACCTGGCCCCTTGGATCGGGCGACGGCTCACCGGCCGCTCCTCCGGCGACGGCCGCTCGGGCGCACAGTTCGACACCGCGACGGGCAGGGCCTTCTGGATCACTCCCGCGGACGCCGAAGCCCCCGGCCCGGTGACGGCATGGAGCCGCGCCGTCTCTCCCGACGCCACGGTGAGCACACCCGAAGCCGACTGAGCTGACTGAGCTGACTGAGCGACCTGACCAGATGCCGCCGAGGGCTGAGCCTTCGTCCGTTCCTTCGTAGCAAGCCACAAACCAGGGCACGTCGCCGGCCTGCACAAACCGCCAGTAGAATCCCTTTACGTGACTGCTGTGTCTGCGAAGTCTCGCATCCCCAATGTCCTGGCCGGCCGCTACGCCTCTGCGGAGCTGGCCGTCCTCTGGTCCCCCGAGCAGAAGGTGAAGCTGGAGCGTCAGCTGTGGCTGGCGGTGCTGCGCGCTCAGAAGGACCTCGGGATCGAGGTGCCCGACGCCGCGCTGGCCGACTACGAGCGTGTGCTGGACCAGGTCGACCTGGTCTCGATCGCCGAGCGCGAGAAGATCACCCGGCATGACGTGAAGGCCCGGATCGAGGAGTTCAACGCCCTCGCCGGTCATGAGCAGGTCCACAAGGGCATGACCTCCCGGGACCTGACGGAAAACGTCGAGCAGCTCCAGATCCGCCTTTCGCTGGAGCTGATGCGCAACCGCACCGTGGCCGTACTGGCCCGGCTCGGCAAGCTCGCGGCCGAATACCGCGAGCTCGTCATCGCCGGACGCTCGCACAATGTCGCCGCGCAGGCGACGACGCTGGGCAAGCGCTTCGCGACTGCGGCCGACGAGCTGCTGGTCGCCCACGGCCGCCTGGAGGACCTCCTCTCCCGCTATCCGCTGCGGGGGATCAAGGGCCCGGTCGGCACGGCGCAGGACATGCTGGACCTGCTCGGCGGCGACGCGGGCAAGCTCGCCGACCTGGAGCAGCGCATCGCCGGACACCTCGGCTTCGCCGAGGCGTTCACCTCTGTCGGTCAGGTCTACCCCCGATCGCTCGACTACGACGTGGTCACCGCTCTGGTCCAGCTCGCCGCGGCGCCCTCCTCGGTGGCGAAGACCATCCGGCTGATGGCCGGCCACGAGCTGGTGACCGAGGGCTTCAAGCCCGGCCAGGTCGGCTCGTCGGCGATGCCGCACAAGATGAACACGCGCTCCTGCGAGCGGGTGAACGGTCTGATGGTGATCCTGCGTGGCTACGCCTCGATGACGGGTGAGCTGGCGGGCGACCAGTGGAACGAAGGCGACGTGTCCTGCTCCGTCGTCCGCCGGGTGGCGCTTCCGGACGCGTTCTTCGCGTTCGACGGCCTCCTGGAGACCTTCCTGACGGTGCTGGACGAGTTCGGCGCGTTCCCCGCGGTCGTGGGACGCGAGCTGGACCGCTATCTTCCGTTCCTGGCCACCACCAAGGTCCTGATGGGCGCCGTACGGGCCGGGGTGGGCCGCGAGGTGGCCCACGAGGCGATCAAGGAGAACGCGGTCGCCTCCGCCCTCGCGATGCGGGAGCGGGGTGCCGAGCGCAACGAGCTGCTCGACAAGCTCGCCGCGGACGAGCGGATCCCGCTGGACCGCGCGCAGTTGGACGAGTTGATGGCCGACAAGCTCTCGTTCACGGGTGCCGCCGGCGACCAGGTCTCGGCGCTGGTCGCCCGGATCGAGGAGATCACCAAGCAGTACCCCGAGGCCGCGAACTACGCCCCCGGCTCGATCCTCTGACCGGCACCGCCCTCACCGCATGACGCCCGAAGAGCTGAGCGCCGCCCGTGGCCGCATCGTCCCCGATGTGACCGCGGGCGGTCTGCGTGTGCTCTTCTGCGGCATCAACCCGAGCCTGATGACCGCGGCGACGGGCCACCATTTCGCCCACCCCGGTAACCGGTTCTGGCCGGTGCTGCACCGCTCGGGTTTCACGCCCCGGCAGCTGCACCCGTCGGAACAGGCCGACCTTCTCGGCCACGGGCTCGGCATCACGAACGTGGTGGCGCGGGCCACCGCACGGGCCGACGAACTCGACGCTGAGGAGTTCCGGGAGGGTGGGGCTGCTCTGACGGCGAAGGTCCAGCGGCTCGCGCCACAGTGGCTCGCGGTGGTCGGCATCACCGCCTACCGCACGGCCTTCGGGGAGCCCCGGGCCCGCATCGGCCCCCAGGACCGCACGGTCGGCAGCGCCCGCGTGTGGGCTCTCCCCAACCCCAGCGGCCTCAACGCCCACTGGACGGTCCAGAGCATGACCGAGGAATACGCCCGCCTCCGAAACGCCGTGCTCACCCGGCACCCGGCCGACCGGCCTGCCGCCGACCCCACCCCGGCCGGCTGAACTGCCCCTCCCCCGGCCTCACGCGTCCCGGTTGCGGACCGCCCACCATCCCGCCAGGAGCGCTGCTGCCGCCCACACGGCTGCCACCGCCAGGCCGGTCCACGGCCCCAGGCCGTCCTCCGGATTCTGGTGCAGCACCGCCTGTCCCGCGCGGTCGGGCAGATACCGCACCACTGCGGTGGCGACGTCCGCGAACACGAAGGGGACGATCAGAAGAAGCGGTATGAGCAGGCTGAGCACCGCGACCGCGCTGCGCAGGAGCGCTGTGAGACCCGCCGCGAGCAGCGCCATCAGCGCGAGATGGATCCCCCCTCCCCGCTGCTGGGCGGGAAGGCGCGGATGGAGTCGAGGGAGGGTCGTTGGCGGGTGTGCGTGGGCCTTCCTCTGGACGGCATACGCTGGTCGGATGCCCTTCACCGTTCTTCTGGTCGATGACGAGCCCCTGGTGCGCGCCGGTCTGCGTGCCGTGCTGGAGGCCCAGCCCGATATCGAGGTGGTGGGCGAGGCTGCGGACGGCGCCGCGGTCATCCCCCTGGTGAACCGATTGCGGCCCGATGTGGTGGCGATGGATGTCCGGATGCCGCTGATGGACGGCATCGAGGCGAGCCCGGCTGGTGCTGCGTACGGTGCCGGATCCCCCGAAGATCCTGGTGGTGACGACGTTCGAGAACGACGAGTACGTGTATGAGGCGTTGAGAGCGGGGGCCGACGGCTTTCTGCTCAAGCGAGCCAGGCCCGCGGAGATCGTGCACGCCGTGCGTCTGGTGGCCGAGGGGGAATCGCTGCTGTTCCCGGCGGCGGTCCGGCAGCTCGCCGCCGGGTACGGGACGGACAAGGCACGGGCAGCCCTCGACCGGGCGGCGCTCACCGACCGGGAGGCGGCAGTGCTCCGGTTGATGGCCCGGGGGCTGTCGAACGCGGAGATCGCGGCCGACCTCGTCGTCGGGATCCAGACGGTGAAATCCCATGTCAGCTCGGTCCTGGCGAAGTTGGGGGCGCGGGACCGTACACAGGCGGTCATCGCCGCCTACGAGTCCGGATTCGTCGCTCCGGGGTGACCCAGGTTGCGGCTCTATACCGGCTTCCCTCGCTGGTCGCAGGGCTCCCGGCCAACGAGTACGATCCGGCAGACATGCGCACGAGCTGGGAGGACATACCGTGGGCCGGCTGACCGGTGGGGACCCGTCGCTGTTGCGGCGGATCAATTCCGCGGTAGTGCTGCACGCCCTGAGGGGGGCCGACGCGCCGACGCTGACGGACCTGACACGGATCACGGGGCTGTCCCGGCCGACGGTCGAAGGGGTCGTCGAGGGGCTGTTCGAAGCAGGACTCGTGGTCGAGGCCGTGCCCGACGAGAGTGAGGCCCGGCGCCAGGGGCGTCCTGCCCGCAGGTTCCGTTTCCGGGCCGAGGCGGGGCACCTCCTCGGGGTGGAGATCGGCCCGCACCGGGTGTCGGCGCTCATCTCGGGGCTCGACGGCCGGATCGTCGGGGCGGGCTCCCGCGCGGTGTCGGAGAGCGCCGGCGCGGACGACCGGCTCGACCAGGTACGGGCCGTCATCGCGGACGTGCTGCGGCGCACCGGGGTGGCCCGGAGCAGTCTGCGTGCCGTCGGTGTGGGCAGTCCCGGGATCGTGGAGGCCGACGGCACCGTGCGGCTGGGTACGGCCTTGCCGGACTGGACCGGCCTCGCGCTCGGGGAGCGGCTCCGCCGTTCGTTCCGCTGCCCCGTGCTGGTCGAGAACGACGCCAACGCCGCAGCGGTGGCCGAGCACTGGAAGGGCGCGGCCACCGATTCCGATGACGTGGTCTTCGTGCTGGCGGGGCTGAGCCCCGGAGCGGGGTCCTTGATCGGCGGGCGTCTGCACCGGGGGTTCGGCGGGGCCGCCGGGGAGATCGGCGCTCTACACCTGCTGGGCAGGGACGTGACGCCGGAGCATCTGCTGTCGACGACGGACACGCCGCTGGACCCGCTGGACGAGCATGCGGTGGCCGCGGTGTTCGCCAAGGCCCGGGAGGGCGACGCGAGGGCCCAGGCAGCGGTCGAGCGGTTCCTCCAGCGGCTGGTGCACGATGTGGCGGCGCTGGTGCTGGCTCTCGACCCGGAGCTGGTTGTGGTCGGGGGCTGGGCCGCCGGACTGGACGGGGTGCTGGAACCTCTCCGCCAGGAGCTGGCCCGCTACTGCCTGCGCCCGCCCCGGGTGACCTTGTCGCTGCTCGGAGAGGCCGCCGTCGCGACAGGGGCGCTGCGGCTCGCCCTGGACCACGTCGAGGAGCAACTGTTCGCCGTCGACGGGGCCGTTACCGCCCGCCGCTGACGATCCGCCGCCGCCCGCCCGGAGAGGGCCGGGTCGCGGATGCTGTACAACACGTGCCCGCCGTTTCTCCCGAGGGCCGGAGTCCTCGGGAGAAACGGCGGGCGTGGGCCGAGCGGGCCGGGGGCGTCAGGAGGCCTGGCGCTCCGGCTGATCGTCGTGGCTGATCTCCAGCGCGCCGGAGTCCCCGAAGGTGAGTCGGCAGGTGTCCGCGCGGTAGGTGGCGACGGACACGGCCGCCGTGCCGTCCACGGTGAAGTAGCGGGTGGTGACGACGAGGACGGGGGCGCCGGGGAGCCGGTCCAGTTCCTTGGCGTCGTCCGCCCGCGCGGAGCCGAGCTCCACCGAGCGGTCCTGACCCTGCAGTCCGAGCCGGTGCAGCTCGCGCAGCACACTGCGGGCGCGGACGGCACCGGACGGGGCCTCGATGGCGGAGAGGTCGGGCACCGAGGTGGCGGGGATGTAGAGGAGTTCCGCCGCTACCGCCTGCCCCTGGGTGTCACGGATACGGCGCACCACGTGCACCGGTTCGGCGGGGTTCGTTCCGAGCATGGCGGCCACCGCCGCCGGGGCCTTGTCCATGGTGCTCTCGACCGGCTGCCAGGCCTCGCCGCTGACACCGCCCGTCCATTCGTGCTGGGCGGTGGAGACGGCGATGCCCACGCGCGGCGGGGCGACGGTCGTCCCGACTCCACGACGGCGCTGCAGCCTGCCTTCGAGTTCGAGCTGCTCCAGAGCCTGCCGGAGCGTGGCTCGCGCGACACCGAACCGCGCCGCGAGGTCCCGCTCGTTGGGCAGGATCTCCCCCACCGCAAAGTCCGAGTCGAGTGCCTCACTGAGCACGGTCTTGAGGTGCCAGTACTTCGGCTCCTGAACCGATTCCAGCTGCGTGGTCCCCACCCTGTCCTCCGCAATCACCCAAGCGTCTTTTTCCGCGACGTTATT
The DNA here is from genome assembly GCF_002910905.1 of Streptomyces sp. SM11. Lineage (GTDB taxonomy): Bacteria > Actinomycetota > Actinomycetes > Streptomycetales > Streptomycetaceae > Streptomyces. Next base: position 65,522 of record NZ_NEUE01000277.1, read on the forward strand.
TATTAAAGGTTCCTGTCTTAAGTGGAGACCCTAGGACGGCATACCCCCTTGGTCAAGACCAATACTTATTCCGTAACGGAGCGAAACGGGACTCTGGCGCAGAGTGTTCACACGGCGTTCGTGGCGCCGTGAGGCGCGCGCAGCGCAGAGCCCCGCCATCGCGACGGATGACGGGGCTCTGACCAGGCCCGCGGCGAACTCGCGGGACCACCGGGTCGGGGTGGGCCGGTGGTGCTTTTGGCTATGCGACGGGCAACCCGGAGAGTTTGTCCGGATTGCGAATGATATAGGCGCATTGAATGACACCTTGGCTGACTTCGATCTGAAAAACGGTGTCGGGCCTGCCCTCGACGAAGTAGACGGCGGCGGGGCCGCCGTTGAGCTCCACGATGCGGACCTCCCCGTCCGGGCCGAGGTCCCGGGCCACCGCGAAGAGGAAGGCCTCCCGGAGCACGAACACCGCGCGCTCCAGCGGCGAGAGCGATTCGAGGACGACCAGCACGGCGAGCGAGACGGAATCGGCGAGAACGGCGCGTTCCGCGGTGTCGGGCACGACCGGGCCGAAGTCCGTGACCACCGGCTCCGGCAGCCAGGCCCCGCGAACGACTCCCGGCGCGACTGCAGGTGCCGGAGCCGGTCGATGGCCAGCCGGGTGGTGATCCGCACCAGGAAGGCCCGTGGCTCCCGGATGTCCTCGCGCGCCGCCGACGACCACCTCAGCCACGTTTCCTGGACCACGTCCTCGGCGCCGGCGATGCGGCCGAGCATGCGATAGGCGACACCGGTGAGAACGGGCCGGTGTTCTTCGAAGAGCTCGGTCGCGGTACAGGCGGCCATCAGCCCATCCCAGCCCACGGGTCACCTGCCGTCCAGCGGGAATCGCCCGGCCTCTTGAACTCCAAGCTACTCGGCGGTAATTGTTGTTGACGAGATGTCTACCAAAATCCAGGGAGCGGCAGCATGACCACCACGGTCCCCTTCACCGTCGCAACGGCCGACGGTCCCCGTACGGTCTCGGTCGCGTACGAACGGACCGGCTCGGGCGAACCGTTGCTGCTCCTGCACGGCATCGGGCACCACCTGAGGGCCTGGGACCCGGTGACCCGGATCCTGGCCGCCGAGCGTGAGGTGATAGCCGTGGACCTGCCCGGCTTCGGCACCTCGCCCGCGCTGCCGGACGGAGTTCCGTACGATCTCGCGACCGTCGGCCCGGCGCTCGGAGCCTTCTGTGCCGAACTCGGCCTGGACCGCCCTCATGTGGCCGGAAACTCGCTGGGCGGCCTGCTCGCACTGGAGCTGGGCCGCACCGGGCTGGCGCGATCGGTGACCGCACTGTCCCCAGCGGGCTTCTGGACCGAGGCGGAACGGCGCTACGCCTTCGGCACCCTGCGGACGATGCGGCGGAGCGCACTGGCCCTGCCGGTGCCGCTGATCGAGCGCCTGTCGCACAGCACGGCCGGACGGACGGCTCTCACCAGCACCATCTACGCCCGGCCCGGGAGGCGTTCACCGGAGGCCGCCGTCGCCGAGACGCTCGCCCTGCGCGGAGCGACCGGCTTTCACCAGACGCTGGAGGTCGGCCGGGGCGCGTTCTTCAGCGAGGACGTGAAAGGCATCCCCGTCACCATCGCCTGGGGCACCCGCGACCGGATCCTGCTGCGCAGGCAGGGGGTCCGCGCCAAACGAGTGATCCCCGACGCCCGGCTCGTGCGGCTGCCCGGCTGTGGGCACGTCCCGATGAACGACGCCCCGGCGCTCGTGGCCCGCGTCATCCTGGACACCAGCCGCTGAGCCGGCCGCTGCGCGGCTGCGGAGCGGCCGGCTCCGTCGACGGCACCGTGCCCCTCGTCCTGGGCCACGCCCATATCACCCCCGGCGACATCGCCCAGGGAGGCGCCGCGCCGGCGGACGCGTGGCGTTCCGGCGGGCCGGGCCCGACTGACGGGCACCGTTCACCCGGGGTTGGGGCTCCGGCCGCCGCAGGGCACTAGGCATGGGCGGAGACCGGCGCCGGACCACGATCTTCTCGCGAACGGCGCACCGCCAGCACACCTCCCCGGAGGCGCTTCGATGCCCTACCGTCCGCACCGTCCGCGTGTTCCCTCGCCCGGCCGCCGCGCCGTCCTGCGCGGCTCGCTGATCGCCCCGGCGGCGGTCGCCCTCTCGCCCGCCACCGCTTCGGCGGCGCCCTCGCTGCACCTGCAGGGGCGGCCCGAAGCGTCCTGGGGTGTGCAGGTGGGCAGCGTCACCGGCTCGTCGGCGCTCCTGTGGGTGCGCTCGGACCGGCCGGCCCGGATGCTGGTGGAGACCTCGGCGACCGGGTCGTTCCGGCGGGTCCGCAGGTGGCACGGGCCGTTGCTCGGCCCCGGAACGGACTTCACCGGCACCACACCGCTGTACGGCCTAACGGCGGGCGAGCAGGTGCACTATCGGGTGACGCTCGCCGATCCGGGCGATCCGCGCCGTACCGGCAGGCCGGTGTCCGGGACGTTCCGTACCGCTCCGGCCCGGCGCCGGTCCGGGGTGCGGTTCCTGTGGTCGGGCGACATCGCGGGGCAGGGATGGGGTATCAATCCGGGCATCGGCGGCTACCGCGTGTACGAGGAGATGCGCCGCCTGGACCCGGACTTCTTCCTGTGCAGCGGCGACAGCATCTACGCGGACGGCCCGCTGGAGCCGAGCGTGACGCTGCCGGACGGCCGGGTCTGGCGCAATGTCATGACCGAGGAGAAGGCGAAGGTCGCCGAGACGCTGGACGAGTACCGGGGCAACTTCCGCTACAACCTGCTCGACCGGAACGTCCGGCGCTTCAACGCACAGGTGCCATCCGTCGTGCAGTGGGACGACCACGAGGTACGCAACAACTGGTATCCCGGCCAGATCCTCGACGACGCGCGTTACACCGAGAAGAACGTGGACATCCTCGCGGCACGCTCCGTCCGCGCCTTCCGCGAGTACGTGCCGCTCGCGCCCTCGTACGGTCCCGGGCGCCGTTCGCGTATGTACCGGGTCGCCCACCACGGGCCGCTGCTGGACGTGTTCGTGCTCGACATGCGTTCGTACCGCAACGCCAACTCCCCGGGCCGGGAGCCCGACGACACGACGGGCATCCTGGGCGCGGAGCAGCTGCGGTGGCTCAAACGCTCGCTCGCAGCCTCCCGGGCGGAATGGAAGGTGATCGCCGCCGACATGCCGCTCGGCCTGGTGGTTCCCGACGGCGCGACGGACTTCGAGGCGGTGGCGCAGGGTGACCCCGGGGCGCCGCTCGGGCGGGAGCTCCAGATCGCCGAACTGCTCCGGTTCATCAAGCACCGCGGAATCACCGGCACCGTGTGGCTGACAGCGGATGTGCACTACACCTCGGCCCAGCACTACGCGCCGGAGCGGGCGGCGTTCAAGGACTTCGCCCCGTTCTGGGAGTTCGTGTCGGGCCCGCTGGCGGCGGGCGGCTTCCCGGCCAACGCGCTTGACGGCACCTTCGGCCCCGACCGGGTCTTCGTACGGGCCCCCGACCGGGCCAATGTCTCACCGATGGAATCACCGCAGTATTTCGGCGAGGTGGAGATCGACGGCGACAGTGCGGAGCTGACGGTACGTCTGCGGGCCGAGGGTGGATCGGTGCTGTTCACCAAGGTGCTGAGGCCTGGTCTCACCGGGCAGTGAACGGCGGTTCCTGGACAGCCGAAGACTGCCGCGAGGGCCGTTGCCACCGGCGCTGGCCGGGAGAGCGCGGGCGAGGTGGGCGGGGCGATGCATCTCGCGCCGGCCTACGGGCTCGGCGCCCGGCACGCGGCACGCGGCACGCCGAGGACCGTGCGGTGGCGGTGGACGCCCTGCGATACGGGCGAGCTCCCGCCGCTAGCAGGGCCGGCGACGGCAGCGGAGCGCGAGGGCGCATCCCAGACGGTCCGCCAGGCCGCCCGGCTGCTCGCCGCCTTCCCCGCCGAGGCGGAGGAAACCGCACTCGGGGCCCCTCGCCCCGGCCGGAAGGATCAAGGAGCGGCCGATCATGGAATCTGACCGAAAACGACAATAGGCGACCAGATCAACACGTAACCCATCAGTCACAAGGCGTTCGTGATCAGGCAACACCGTTCGTTCACAGTGCGGATATGACTGATGTGACCTCCGCGAAGAGCGCCCGCCGTCCGCACCACTGGCGGCGGGACCTTATCGAACTGGCCGCCCTGTTCACCGCCGTAGCCGTGGCCGACGCCATCGCCAACCTGATCGGACACCAGCCGGACGGGCCCTATCTGCTCGTCGCGTCGGCGGTGGCGCTGGTGGCCACCGCGGCGTTCCACACCTGGTGGGCGCGACGGCACAGTCACGCTCCCCCGTCCGGTGAGGCGGGTGAGACGGGCGAGGCCGGGAACGGCGGCGCGGCCGGAAGCAGCGGTGCGGGCGGGATCGCCGAGGCCGAGGAGACCGTGCTGTGGCGGATGCGGACGACGGTGTGCGACGCACCGGGCAGTCTGGCCGCACTGTGCCTGGCCCTTTCCGGGCTGCGGGTGGACATCCTCACGCTGGGGACCCACCCGCTCGCGCGGGGGACCGTCGACGAGTTCCTGCTGCGGGCCCCGGTCTCGCTCCAGGCGCAGGAGCTGTCCCGGGAGATCGCGGCCGCCGGCGGCACGTCCACCTGGATCGAGCGGGCGGACGCCCACGACCTGGTCGACATTCCGACCCGGGTGCTGTCGCTGGCCACCCGGACGGCGCTCGACGCGGCCGAGCTACCGCTCGCCCTGCGCCAGTTGCTCGGCCGGTGCACCATCCGCTCGCTGCCCACCGTCACCGTCACCGGCCGCGCGACCGGGGAGAGCGCCCCGGTCGAGGGCGTGCTGGAGGAGACGGTGATGCGGCTGCGGGACCCGTCCGGCGGTGTGCTCTCCGTCGAGCGGCCCTATCTGCCGTTCACGCCGACGGAGTTCGCGCGGGCCCGTGCCCTGGTCGAGCTCGACGCCCGGCTCGGCCCGCGGGTGCCGCGCAGCGAGGACGTCCTCACCCTGCCCGAGGGCAACGAGATCACCGTGCGCCGCGCGGACCGCGGTGATCTCGCCGCCGCCCGCGCCATGCACGACCGCTGCTCGCAGCGCACCCTGCGCCTGCGCTACCACGGCCCCGTCCGGGACGCGGACCGCTACCTCGACCATCTGCTGAGCCCCCGCTTCGGCCGCACCCTGGCGGTGCAGACGGCCTCCGGCAAGCTGGTGGCGCTGGGCCATCTCCTCTGGGACGGCGACGAGACCGAGGTCGCCCTCCTCGTCGAGGACGACTGGCAGCGCCGGGGCATCGGCTCCGGGCTGCTCGGCCGCCTGGTGGCCCTCGCCGTGGAAGCGGGCTGCGACAGCGTGTACGCGGTGACGCAGTCCCACAACACCGGGATGGTGGCGGCGATGCGCGCGCTGGGGCTGCCCCTCGACTACCAGATCGAGGAGGGCACGCTCGTCATCACCGCCCGGCTGACGACCGGGCTGACGACTGAAGGGGCCGCTCGGCCTTCCGTGTCGGCGGAACAGGCCCGTCGCTGAGCGCCTGGCACAGATCCGCCCACAGGTCCTCGACGTCCTCCAGGCCGACCGACATCCGCAGCAGCCGGTCGCCGACACCGGACGCCTGCCGGTCTCCCTCCTCCACAATACGGTGGCTGATGGAGGCCGGGTGCTGGATCAGCGAGTCCACGCTGCCGAGGCTGACGGCGGGCGTGATGAGCCGCACCCCGGCGATCACCCGGTGCGGGTCCCCGTACACCTCGAAGGAGATCATCGCGCCGCCGATCCGCGGGTAGTGCACCTGGGCGACCCGCGGGTCGGCGGTGAGCCTGCGGACGAGTTCGACGGCGCTCGACGAGGCCGCCCGTACGCGTACCGGAAGCGTGGACAAGCCGCGCAGCAGCAGGTAGCCGGCCAGCGGGTGCAGCACTCCGCCGGTGGCGAACCGCACCTGGCGCAGTGTGGCGGCGAACTCCTCGTCGCAGGCGACGACGCCGCCCATGACGTCCCCGTGGCCGCCGAGGTACTTGGTGGCGCTGTGCAGGACGATCCGCGCGCCGTGTTCGACGGGGCGCTGCAGAACGGGGGTGGCGAAGGTGTTGTCGACCAGTAGCGGCACGGATCCGCAGGCGTGGGCGACGGCCCGGATGTCGATCTCGGCCAGCGTCGGGTTGGCCGGCGTCTCGACCATCACGAGCCCGGTGTCCGGGCGGATCGCGTCGGTGATGCCCGCGGGATCGGTCCAGGTCACCTCGGTGCCGAGCAGCCCGGCGCCGAGCAGATGGTCACTGCAGCCGTAGAGCGGGCGGACCGCGACGACATGGCGCAGCCCCTGGCTCGCGCGGGCGAGCAGCACCGCAGTGAGCGCCGCCATCCCGCTGGCGAAGGCGACCGCGCTCTCGGCGCCCTCCAGCCGGGCGAGCGCCGTCTCGAAACGGCCCGTGGTCGGGTTGTCCAGCCGGGCGTAGACGGGCGGCCCGTCGGGCCGGGCCCCGGTGGTGGCGAAGGCGTCGATCCGCATCGCCTCGCCGCGCGAGTCGTAGGAGGGGTAGGTGGTGGACAGGTCGATCGGCGGGGCGTGCACGCCGAGGGAGGCGAGGTCGTCGCGTCCGGCGTGCACGGCTTCGGTGGCGAGAGCCCTGGACGGGGTGGGGGCGGGGGGCGTCAGCGAGACTTCGTTGTCCATGCCGCCACTCTGAACAGCTACCGGTTCGTAGCGCTAAAACCCCGTGCTACGTTCGCCATATGGCTGATTCTGTCGCTCTGGATCCGGTGGACCTGCAGATTCTGCGGCTGCTGCAGAACGATGCGCGGACCACGTACCGCGAGCTCGCGGCCGAGGTCGGCGTGGCCGCTTCGACGTGTCTGGACCGGGTGGCCCGGCTGCGCCGTTCCGGGGTGATCCTCGGGGATCAGCTGCGCCTCGATCCGGCGAAGCTCGGCCGGGGACTCCAGGCGCTGCTCCTGGTGCAGGTCCGGCCGCACCGCCGGGAGCTCATCGGGCCGTTCGTCGACCGCGTCAGGTCCCTGCCGGAATCGCGTGCGCTGTTCCACCTCACCGGTCCCGACGACTATCTCGTGCAGGTCGCGGTGGCCGACGCGGCGGATCTGCAGCGGCTGGTCCTGGACGAGTTCACCTCGCGCCGGGAGGTGGCCCGGGTCGACACCCGGCTGATCTTCCAGCAGTGGGACTGCGGGCCGCTGCTGCCTCCCTCCGGAGGCTGACGCACCAGGCATGTACCGGACACGTACCGCTGACGTACCGGGTGCGACCGACTTTCGGACGCCCGCAGGGCAATGATGGTGACGGGACACGTGCCGCCGTACGAGGATGTCCACATGTCAGACACCTCGAGCAGCGCGCTGCCCCGTCAGGTCGCCAACGCCTACGTCGACGCAATCATCGAACTCGACCCCATCACGGGCACCTACCTGGGTGTGCCCGAAAGCTCGCGCCGGCTGCCCGACTTCTCACCGGCCGGTCAGGCCGCGACCGCCGACCTCATCCGCGCGACGCTGCGGGAGCTGGACGCGGCGGAGGAGCGACCCGGTGCGGACAGCGACGCCGAGCGGCGCTGCGGACGGCTCCTGCGGGAGCGCCTGACTGCCGAACTCGCCGTGCACGAGGCCGAGGAGGGCCTGCGGACCGTCTCCAACATGCAGTCGCCCGCCCACAGCATCACCGAGGTCTTCACCATCACGCCGACCGCCACGGACGAGGACTGGGCGGCGGTCGTGGAACGGCTGCGCGCCGTGCCCGCCGCGCACGAGGGGTACCGCGCCTCGCTTGCGCTCGGTCTGGAGCGCAAGCTGTACGGCGGTCCCCGCGCGACCGCCACGTTCATCGGGCAGCTCACCGAGTGGGGCGGGGAGGGCGGGGGCGAGGCGTTCTTCACGGAGTTCGCCGCACCCGGCCCCGCGTCCCTGCGGGCGGAGCTGGACGAGGCCGCCGGCCTGGCGACGGCCTCGGTGCTCGCGCTGCGGGACTGGGTACGCGACGTGTACGCGCCGGGGATCGAGGGCGCCCCCGACCCGGTCGGCCGGGAGCGCTACGCCCGCTGGTCGCGGCTGTACAACGGCACCGACCTGGATCTCGACGAGGCGTACGCGTACGGCTGGTCGGAGTACCACCGGCTGTTCGCCGAGATGAAGACCGAGGCCGAGAAGATCCTGCCCGGCGCGGGCCCCTGGGAGGCGCTCGCGCACCTCGATGCACACGGCAAGCGCATCGAGGGCGTCGACGAGGTCCGCGAGTGGCTGCAGGGCCTGATGGACGAGGCGGTCGAGGCGCTGGACGGCACGCACTTCGACCTCGCCGAGCGGGTACGGAAGGTGGAGTCCCGCATCGCGCCGCCCGGCGGGGCCGCCGCGCCGTACTACACCGGTCCCTCCGAGGACTTCTCCCGCCCCGGGCGCACCTGGCTGCCGACGATGGGCGCGACCCGCTTCCCGGTGTACGACCTGGTCTCCACCTGGTACCACGAGGGTGTTCCCGGCCACCACCTGCAGATCGCCCAGTGGACGCACGTCGCCGACAGCCTCTCCCGCTACCAGGCGTCGGTCGGCATGGTCAGCGCGAACGCCGAGGGCTGGGCGCTGTACGCGGAGCGGCTGATGGACGAACTGGGCTTCCTGCCGGACGCGGAACGGCGCCTCGGCTACCTGGACGCGCAGATGATGCGCGCCTGCCGGGTGATCGTCGACATCGGCATGCATCTGGAGCTGGAGATTCCGGCGGACTCCCCGTTCCACCCGGGCGAGCGCTGGACACCCGATCTGGCTCAGGAGTTCTTCGGCAACCACAGCGGCCGTCCCGCCGACTTCGTGGAGAGCGAGCTGACCCGCTACCTGTCGACGCCGGGGCAGGCCATCGGCTACAAGCTCGGGGAGCGCGCCTGGCTGCTGGGCCGGGAGAACGCGCGCGCCGCGCACGGCGACGCGTTCGACCTGAAGACCTGGCACATGGCGGCACTCTCCCAGGGGCCGCTGGGTCTGGACGATCTGGTGGACGAACTGTCCCGGCTCTGATCCGGACAGCGGTGCGTACGGTCCGAAGTGCCCGTCCGTGGAAGTGTGGAAGTGAGGCGGCCTGTCATGAGCGAGCGGAACGGATTCCTCCTGTGCGCCGACCCGTTGCGGACCTCCCGGACCGATCCGCAGTTCGCCGGCGAGGTGGCGGCAGCGCGTGCGGCCGGCGGGCGGATCGCGCTGCTCGACCATGACGCGCTGCTCGCGGGTGACGCGGCCGGGGCGGTGGCCCGGGTCGCACGGGACTCCGGACCGTACTGGTACCGCGGCTGGATGATCCCCTCCGGCCGGTACGCGGAGCTGGAGGCGGCGCTCGGCGCCCGGGGCTGCACCCTGCTCAGCGGTGCCACCGGCTACCGGCGGGCGCATGAACTTCCCGGCTGGTACGAAGAGTTCGGCGGGCTCACCCCGCGCTCCGTCTGGTGTGCCCTGGCTCCGGGGGTTCCGCCGCCCAGCGCCGACGAGCTCGCAGGGCTCGCGGCACCCCTGGGGCCGGGGCCCGGCATAGTGAAGGATTTCGTGAAGTCCCGCAAGCACGAGTGGCACGAGGCCTGTTACGTCCCGGAGCTCGCGGACCGGAAGCAACTGGCGCCCGTGGTAGGCCGGTTCATGGAGCTGCAGGGCCCGTTCCTCGCGGGTGGCCTGGTGCTGCGGGCCTTTGAGCCGTTCGTCGCGGGTGGCGAGGCGCGGGTATGGTGGGTGGACGGGGACGCGGTGCTCGTCACCGCCCACCCGGACACTCCCGGCCAGGTGCCCGTACCCGAACTCCCCTCCCTGCGGGCGGCGGTGGGCCGTCTCGGGCTGCGCTGGGTCACCACCGACCTGGCGTTGCGCGAGGACGGGGTGTGGCGGGTGGTGGAGGTCGGCGACGGCCAGGTCAGCGGGCTGCCCGCCGGGGCGGAGGCCCGGGATCTGTTCGCCGCGCTGGCCGCCGCCGGGGAACGCTGACCCCTCCGGCCCGCGGCCTCAGCAGCCGCAGTCGGCGGCGTCGACCGGTGCGGTGAGCGGGTCGGCTCCGCGCCGGTCGGGGCCCTCCGAGGTCTCGAAGGCGAATCCCTCGCGTGCCCAGTACTCGAATCCGCCGAGCATCTCCTTGACCCGGTAGCCCAGTTGAGCGAGGGCCAGGGCCGCACGGGTCGCGCCGTTGCAGCCCGGCCCCCAGCAGTACGTGACCACGGGGACGGCAGGGTCCAGCAGCGCCGCCGCCTGCTCGAGTATCAGCGCGGTGGGCAGGTGCACCGCCCCGGGGACATGTCCCTGGTCCCAGGAGGCGGTGGAGCGGCTGTCCAGGACGACGAACCCGGGGTCGCCGTCGGCGGCGAGCGCAGCGGCGACGTCGGAGACGTCCGCGTGGAAGGCGAGCGAAGCGCCGAAGTAGGCCGCCGCGGCAGCGGGAGAGGCGGGCGCGACGCGCAGGACGGGGTGGTCGGCCGTGGCCGTGAGATGCGAGGTCATGACCATGAATCTACGGCTGCGGAACGGAACCGGGAAGCTGAGTTCCCCCGCGCTCCCCTTGATTCGCCGGGAATTCCCCTGTTGCATGGGTGAGGTGACCGACTATTCCCCGGACGCCACCGACTGGCGCATCCTCGACGTCCTCCAGCGCGACGGCCGCGCCACCTTCGCCGAGCTCGCGCGCGCCGTCGCCATGTCGCCGAGCGCCGTGACGGAGCGGGTGCGACGGCTGGAGGAGCTGGGGGTGATCAGTGGGTACACGGCGGTGGTGGACGCCGAGCGGCTCGGGCTGCCCCTCCTCGCCCTGGTGCGCCTGCGCTACCCGAACGGGAACTACAAGCCCTTCCACGATCTTCTGGAGACGACGCCGGAGATCGTCGAGGCCCACCACGTCACCGGCGACGACTGCTTCGTCCTCAAGGTCACGGCCCGTTCCATGAAGCATCTGGAGGAGACCACCGGCCGGATCGGCGCACTGGGCTCCGTCACCACCAGCATCGTGTACTCCTCACCGCTCCCCCGCCGCGCGATCGGCCGCTGAACCGGCGGGGCGGCCGGGCCGGTCACGGGCGATGGTGGACCGATGATCCCTGACGTTCCTTGACGACTTCGAGGCTGACCGGGATCCGGCGGCGCAGGTCGGCGACATGGCTGACGATGCCCACGCTGCGGTCCCGCTCCCGCAGGGAGTCCAGCACGTCGAGCACCTCGTCCAGGGTCTGGTCGTCCAGGCTGCCGAAGCCCTCGTCGATGAAGAGGGTGTCCAGGCGTACGCCGCCGGCCTCCTCGGTCACGACGTCGGCGAGGCCCAGCGCCAGGGCCAGTGAGGCGAAGAACGTCTCCCCACCGGACAGCGTCGCGGTGTCCCGTTCGCTGCCGGTCCAGGCGTCGACCACATGCAGACCGAGCCCGGCCCTGCGGCCGCCGGTGCGGGCGTCGGAATGGACCAGCGTGTAGCGGCCGGAGGACATCCGCCGCAGCCGTGCGGTGGCGGCGGAGGCGACCTGTTCGAGGCGGGCGGCCAGGACGTAGGCCTCCAGGCGCATCTTGCGTTCGTTGTCGGCGGAGGTGCCGGCCGCCAGACCCGCGAGCCGGGCGATCCGCTCGTACTCCCGGCGCACGGGGCCCAGCCGTCGCACTTCGTCGGCGGCCTGCCGGGAGAGCCGGGCCAGCTCCCCGCACCGCTCATCGGCGGCGGCGCGTGCGGAGGACGCCTCGCGCAGCAGCCGTTCAGCCGTGTCGAACTCGCCCTGGGCGGCGGCCGGCCGGGCAGCGGGCTGTTCGGCGGCCTCGCGGGCGTCGCGTTCGGCACGGCGGTCGGCGACCGCGGCGGCCTCGGCCTGCCAGGCGTCGACGCGGTGCTGGAGACCGCGTTGGGCGGCGGCTGCGAGGAGGGTGGCCGCGGCGGCCCCCGGGGTGTCGAAGCCGGCCCGGAACGCCGCGTCGGAGAGCCGGTCGTCGGCCTCCTTGCGCCGATGGGCCGCGTCCTGTTCGGCGCGTACGGCCTCGGCACCCTCCGCGAGCAGCGCCACCCGGCGGGTGAGGCGTTCGGCGTACGCGGCGACGGACCCGGACTCGCCCCGGACGGCGGCGAGTTCGTCCCGCAGCACGGTCTGCTCACGGTCGAGCGCCTCCCGGCGGGAGGTGCGGGCGGCGGCCCGGCGCTCGGCCTCCTGCCGGAGTTCGAGGCGGCCGAGGTGTTCGCGCTCGGCGGCGTCGAGGGCCTCACGGGCGGCGTGCGTCCCGGCGGCGAGGCGGTGCGCCTCGGCGTGCTCGGCGGTCAACCGCTCGACGGTGTCGAGGAGTTCACCGACGGACGGGCCGGGGTCCGGCTTCGCCTCGGTGTCGGCCACGAGACCGTTGGTCTCCACGGCCCCGGCCCTCGAAGGATCAGCGACGGCCGCCGGGGGACTGGCGTCGCGGGCCTCCGCGTGGGCGGCGGCGTGGCGTTCGCGGACGAGTCCGAGTGCCTGCTCCGCGCGGGTGCGGATCTCCTCGGCGCGGCGGTGGGCGGTGAGGGCGGCCTCCTCGGTGGCCCGGTCGACGTGGCCGTCGCCCTCGGTGGCGGGGGCCGGGTGCTCGGCGGAGCCGCAGACGGTGCAGGGCACGCCGTCGACGAGTCCGGCGGCCAGCTCCGCCGCGATGTCGCGCAGCCGCCGCTCCCGCAGCCCGAGCCAGGTCTCATGGGCGCCGAGGGCGCGTTCGCGGGCCTCGGCGAGCGTCTCCCGGGCGGTTTCGGCCTCGGTGGCCAGCGCCTCGCGGCGGCGGGCGGCCTCCAGCCTGCGGCGGGCCGGGGCGAGGAGTCCGGCGAGCTGTTCGGCGCGGGTCGCGGCCTCCTGCGCCGTCGCGATGCGTTCCCGGAGTCCGGCGTGGACGGTGTCCCAGCCCGCCAGCCAGGCGTCCGCGTCCCGGACGGTCGCGTCGTCGGCGCGGGACTCGCGCTCCAGCCGGTCCCGTTCCCCGTCGATCTCCGCGCTGCGCGTCTCGGCCCGGCGGGCCGACTCCAGGCCGCCCAGCTCCTGCCGGAACCGGCGCTCCAGCTCGGCGAGTTGGCCGGGTCCCGCGTCGGCGAGGTCGGGCGGCAGTTGCGCCCTGGCCCGGTCGAGGGCGTCGGCCGCCCGGCGGTGGGCGCGCTCCGCCTCCTCGCGCAAATCCAGTGCGGGGGCGACCCGGTCCGCCCTACGGGCGCGTTCCAACTGGTCCTGGCAGCGGTCGTGTTCGGGGCGCCGCTCCGCCAGCGCGGCAGAACGCCGCCGGGTCTCCTCGTACCGCTGCTGGAGGCGGGCCCGTTCACGTTCGGCGTCCAGGGCGTGGCGCGCCGTGCGCTGTCGGCCCTCCGACTCGGTGACGACGCAGTGGGCGATGTCGAGCCGTTCGCGGGCCGTGGACCGGGCGGTCGCGGCCCACTCCAGAACGGCTTCGGCGAGGCCCGGTTCGCCGGGCCGGGCGGCGACCGGTGTGGCCTCGGCCCCGGCGGGCCCGGCCGCCTGGGCAATGCGCTGGGCGAGGGCGAGGATCCGTTCGTCGGCGGCGGTGACCTTGGCCTCGGCGCCCCGGCGCAGTTCGGCGAGGCGTTCCTCGACGGCGGCGAAGCGGCGGGTGTCGAAGAGCCGGCCGAGGAGCTTGCCACGGGCTTCGGCGTCCGAGCGCAGGAAGCGGGCGAAGTCGCCCTGCGGCAACAGAACCACCTGGCAGAACTGGTCCCGGCTCATCCCGATGAGCTGGGTGAGCTCCTCGCCGATCTCCTGGTGCGACGTGCTGAGGGCCTGCCAGCCGCGCTCGGGGTCGTAACCGCGCAGCCGGCTCTGGGCCTTCTCCATCGTGAAGCCGTCACCGCGCTTCTTCGGACGGGGCTGGGCGGGGCTGCGGGTGACTTCGAGGCGCCGGCCGCCGACGGTCAGCTCCAGCTGGACCTCGGTGGGCAGGTCCGCCGGGGCGTGGTCGCTGCGCAGGGAGGCCCCGGGGCTCTGCCGGGCACCGGGGACGGCTCCGTAGAGAGCGAAGCAGACGGCGTCCAGGACGGAGGTCTTGCCCGCGCCGGTGGGTCCGTGGAGCAGGAAGAGCCCGGCGGAGGAGAGGGCGTCGAAGTCGACTTCCTGGGTGGCGCCGAACGGGCCGAAGGCGGTGATGCCGAGGCGGTGCAGTCTCACCGGGACACCTCGCGCACGGTGTCGTCCACCCGTACGTCGTCGAACGCGGCGCGCAGCACAGTGCGTTCGAGGTCGCTGGGGCCGCTGCCGCCACGGACGTGGGCGACGAAGTCCTCGGCGATCTGGTGGTCGTCGCGCCCCTTGAGGCGCTGGGCGTAGGACGCCCCCGGGTCGTCAGGGGGCCGCTCGGGGTCGAAGACGAGGCTGAGGGTGTGCGGGAAGCGCCGGGCGAGGCGGGCCATGGGTTCGGCGGGGCGCACCAGGTCGGTGAGGGTGGCCTCGACCCAGGCGTGCTCGTGGCGGTCCAGGGCGGGGTCCTCCAGGAGGGTCTCGAGGCGGCCGCGCAGCCGGGCGAGGGGCCGTTCGACGGGGCAGTCGACACGTTCCTCGGATGCGATGTCCCCGCTGCCGTCGAGGTCGATCAGCCACATGGTCTTGCGGTGGTCGGCCTCGGAGAAGGAGTAGGCGAGCGGCGATCCGGAGTAGCGGACGCGGCCCGTGACCCGCTGGGAGCCGTGGAGATGGCCGAGGGCCACGTAGTCGACGCCGTCGAACACCCCGGCGGGGACGGCGGCGACCCCGCCGACGGTGATGTCGCGTTCGCTGTCGCTGGGCTCCCCGCCCGCCACGAAGGCGTGCGCGAGGACGACGGAGCGGGTGCCCCCGGCGCGGGTGGCGAGGTCGGCGCGGACCCGGCCCATGGCTGCGGTGAGCACCGCCTCGTGTCCGGACCCGGCGGCCCGGAGGGTGTCCTTGACCAGGGCCGGCTCCAGGTAGGGCAGCCCGTAGAACGCCACGTCGCCGTGGGCGTCGGCGAGCACGACGGGGGTGGCGCAGCCCTCGGGGTCGGTACGCAGATGGATCCCGGCACGGTCGAGGAGCCCGGCACCGACGCCGAGCCGACGGGCCGAGTCGTGGTTGCCGGAGATCATGACGGTGGGGACGCCGGCGTCGGCGAGCCGGTGCAGCGCGCGGTCGAACAGCTCCACCGCGGTGAGCGGCGGGACGGCCCGGTCGTAGACGTCGCCCGCGACGAGGAGCACGTCCACCTCGCGGTCCCGGACGGTCGCCACGAGATGGTCGAGGTAGGCGGCCTGGGCGTCGAGGAGGGAGACGCGGTGGAAGGACCGGCCCAGGTGCCAGTCCGAAGTGTGCAGGATCCTCACGCCATCACTCCGCCGGTTTCGGCCTGCATCGTCGTCGTCCTCCACCCCGTGGGCCGCGCACCGGCGGCCCGTGATCCCGCTCGGCACCGACCACGCTAACGCCGCCGGGCCGCCGAACCCGCATCGATCATGATCTCGGGGTCCGTGGGACCTCCCTCACGCCACCCCGGTGTCCGGTCACAGGTCGCCGTACGCCTCGCCGCCCAGCTCCAGCGTCGCGGTCCCGGCGGTCGCGTCGGCCAGCCAGGCGGTGAACGCCTCGACGTCGGCGTCCGGCAGGCCGATGTCGATGGTGACGGCCTCGGCGTACCGCACCTCGCGGACGTCCCGGCCGGTGGCCCGCAGGTCGTTCTCCAGCTTCCCGGCCCGCTGGTGGTCGACGTGGACCGTGGCGAGCCGGAAGCGCTGCCGGGTGAGGGTGCCGAGCGCGTCGAGGGCTTCGCCGACCACTCCCCCGTACGCCCGGATCAGTCCGCCCGCCCCGAGCTTGACCCCGCCGAAGTAGCGGGTGACGACCGCCACGGTGTACCGCACCTCCCGCCGCATGAGCATCTGGAGCATCGGGGCACCCGCGGTGCCGCCGGGTTCGCCGTCGTCGCTCGCCTTCTGCACCGAGGCGTCGGCGCCGATCACGTACGCGAAACAGTTGTGGGAGGCGGTCGGGTGCTCCTTGCGGACGCGGGCGACGAAGCCCTGCGCCTCCTGTTCGGTGGCGGCGGGGGCGAGGGAGCACAGGAAGCGGGATCGGTTGATCTCGCTCTCGTGCACACCCGCGCGGGCGACGGTCCGGTACTGCTCCTGCATCCGTCCACCCTATGCGCCGCCACGAGGACGGGTCCCGGCGGGAATGGGCGGGCGGGTCCCGGCGGTTGTCCCGGCATGAACACGGACGGCACGTACACGGGCGACACACCCACGGGCGACGCGTACGCGGACGCCGCGACGGTCGGGCGGATCCTGCGGGACACGGGCGACACCTGGGCGGTGGTGGGCCTGTCCGCCAACCGTTCCCGGGTGGCCTTCGGTGTGGCGGAGGTCCTCCAGCGGTTCGGCAAGCGGGTGGTGCCGGTGCACCCGAAGGCCGAGACGGTGCACGGGGAGCAGGGGTACGCCTCGCTCGCGGACATCCCCTTCCCGGTCGACGTGGTGGACGTGTTCGTCAACAGCGAGCTGGCGGGCGGGGTCGCGGACGAGGCGGTGGCGGTGGGCGCGAAGGCGGTGTGGTTCCAGCTCGGAGTCGTGGACCCGGACGCCTGCGAGCGGACGCGCGCGGCGGGGCTGGACATGGTCATGGACCGGTGCCCCGCAATCGAGATCCCGAGGCTG
This sequence comes from Streptomyces sp. SM11, assembly GCF_002910905.1. GTDB lineage: Bacteria > Actinomycetota > Actinomycetes > Streptomycetales > Streptomycetaceae > Streptomyces. Next base: position 82,139 of record NZ_NEUE01000277.1, read on the forward strand.
CCGCCTGTGGGCTGAGGCCGCGGGTGTGGAACCCCACCCCGGTTGGGAAGGATCCCCGCCGTGAACGATCCTCTCGACGACGCGGGAACGGCCGGGACATCGGCGCCGAGGGCCGTGCGGGCCGACAGCGAGGGGGTGGCCACCGTGCTGTCCGCGCTGGGCGTGCGGCCCGGCGCTGTGCTGCTGGTGCATGCCTCCCTGCGTTCGATGGGGCCCGCCGTCGGTGGGCCCCATGCCGTGCTGGCGGCCCTGCGCCGGGCGGTGGGCCGGGACGGGACCGTCATGGTCCCCTCGTTCACGCCGGAGAACTCGGACACCTCTCCGCACTACCGCGCCCGTGTGCGGGGCCTGGACGCGGGGGCGCGCGAGGCTGTCCGCGCGTCGATGGAACCGTTCGACCCGGCGCGCACCCCCGCACCGTCGATGGGTGCTCTGGCCGAGACCGTACGGGCGGCGGTGGGGGCCGTGCGCAGCGGCCACCCGCAGACCTCCTTCGCCGCGATCGGCCCCCAGGCCGGAAAGCTGCTCGCCGGGCACCGGCCGGACTGTCACCTCGGCGAGGACTCCCCGCTCGCCCGGCTGTACGAGTCCGATGCCAGGATCCTCCTGCTCGGCACCGGCTACGACACCTGCACCGCCTTCCACCTGGGCGAGTACCGCAGATCCGGCCCGCCGCTCCGCCTCTACCGCTGTGTGGTGGCGGAGCGGGGCGTGCGGCAGTGGTGGGAGTACGAGGATGTCGCACTGGACGACAGCGACTTCGCGGCTCTGGGCGTCGCGTTCGAGGAGACCGCCGCCCCAGGTGACGTACGTACGGCCCTGCTCGGATCCGCACCGTGCAGGCTCATCCGGCTGCGGGCGGCCGTCGACTTCGCCACCGGCTGGCTCACGGACCACCGGCGACCGGGCGACTGCGACTGAGAGAGGGAGCGGCGCCCGAACACGCACTCTGTCGTGCGCACTTCATAGTCCCTGGAGTGATGCTGTGCGAGCAGCGGCGGGGGGGCGGCGTGAACACATCGCAGCGAGTGGTGCGGAGAATCGTGTCCTCTCCGGCCTGCTGACCCGGCTCGTCCATGTGTCGCTGGTGCTGCTCGCCTACAGCGTGTGGCGCGAGAACGCTCCCGACACGCTCACGGAGTCCTGGCCCTGGAAGCTCCGGCGGCTGGATGTCCAGAGCGCCACCACGGCGGCGGTCGGCTCCCGGCGACCGGCTCGCCTGGGCCCGCCCAGGGGATGATGCTGATCGGCTGGTTCACCGAGGCGGCGATGGCGGAGGTCCGTGACGTCCATGTGCGGCTACGAGTCACGGACCGGGTCGGCGACACCCATGAGCGCGTCATCGACGTGCTGAAGGGCACCGACCGGCTACCACGACGCGCCGACCCTCCGCTGTTCTGACGGACGTGCCGGCAGACGTCAGACGCCGAGACCCTCGACGAGAACGGCGCCGGGGAGGGCGGCGAGCGCCTTGCCCGGGACGATGAGTTTGCCACGTCGGCTGCCGCTGCCGATCAGGACCCACTCCTCGTCCACCACGGCGGGGTCCAGGAGGAGGGGCCAGGCGGCGGGCAGGCCGATCGGAGTGATGCCGCCGTACTCCATGCCGCTCTCCCCGACCGCCGTGTCCATCGACGCGAAGGAGGCCTTGCGGGCGCCGAGGTGCTTGCGGACCGCGCCGTTGACGTCGACCCGGGTGCGGGAGAGCACCACGCAGGCGGCGAGGGTGACGTCCTGGCCGCGCTTGCCCGCCACGACGACGCAGTTGGCCGAGGTGTCCAGCAGGTCGGCGCCGTAGTACTCGGCGAAGCCCGCGGTGTCGGCGACGGCCGGGTCGCTGTCGACATGGATGACCTGCCCCGCGGTGAACTCGCCCCAGCCGGTGGTCAGGGCCGCGACGACGGGGGCGGGGAGCCGGCCGAGCCGTTCCGGGGCGGGAGCGGCGTCCTCGAAGGTGCCGATGGGTGCGCGCATGGCGGTCACGCCAACAGCGGCCGGTGCGGGTACGTCCGGGCGTCTCAGCGGACGGGCGGGATGGCGACGGCCATGGTGAACACGGCCGGTTCGCCGCCCTCGTTGCGGTAGCCGTGCGGCACGTGCGCCTCGAAGGTGGCGGAGGTCGTGGCGGGGACGGGATGGGTGCGACCGTCGACGAGGAGGGTCAGTTCGCCCTCGGTGACGTGGAGGAGTTCGACCGTGCCCTCGGGGTGCGGGTCGGAGGTGGTGCCCTCCCCGGGCATCAGCCGACAGGTCCACAGTTCGAGCGGGCCGCGGGCCTCGGCGCCGACGAGCAGGGTGGTGGAGCTGCCCGCCTCGGTGGACCACATGCGGACGGCCCTGCTCTCCGGTACCAGCCGGACCTGGGTGCCCTGCTCGTGGTCGAGGAGGGTGGTGATGCTGACGCCGAGCGCGTCGGCCAGTTTGACGGTGGTGCCGACGCTCGGGTTCGTCCGCGCCTGTTCGATCTGGATGATCATCCCCCGGCTGACTCCGGCGCGGGCCGCGAGGGCGTCGAGGGTGAAGCCACGCTCCCCCCGCCAGCGCTTGAGGTTACGGGCCAGCGACTGGGTGAGCTGGTCGAGGTCGGACACGTACCGTCCCTGCGGTGGATGGCGGAGTGCGGGTGGCTGTGCACGGAGGAGTGGCCGAGTCGGGTACGGCGCACGCCGGGGTCAACAATATTGCACTGCCGTACGGCGCACTCCCCCGTGCAGGGTGCTGTACCGCCTCCGACACCGCCACCACGACCCGCGTCACGGCGTGTCCCGTTACGGCGCCTCCCGCGCCTCGCCCAGGTCTCCGAGGGCCAGCAGCTGCTCGGGCGTGACGCCCTCGGGGATCGGCACGGGTGCGGGCGTGCGCAGGGGCGGCTGCCAGCCCTGCTCCGGGTCCCAGCTGCGGACGACGCGGGCAGGGGCCCCCGCGACCACCGCGCGGTCGGGGACCTCGCCCCGGACGACCGCGCCCGCCGCGACCACCACGTTCCGGCCGAGCCGGGCCCCGGGCAGGATCACCGCACCGGTGCCTATCCAGCAGCCGGGGCCGATCGCCACCGGTTCCATCCGGGGCCACTGCTTGCCCACGGGCTCGTGCGGGTCGTCGTAGCTGTGGTTCGTGGAGGTGATGTAGACGTACGGGCCGCAGTACGTGTCCGGGCCGATCGTCACCGTCGTGTCCGCGATCACATGGCTGCCGCGCCCCAGCACCACGCCGTCGCCCAGGGTGAGGACGGTGTCGGGCCCCAGGTCCAGGTCCGGCATCATTCCGGCGGTGAGTGTGACCTGCTCGCCGATGACGCAGTGCGCGCCGAGCTCGATCCACGGCTCCCCGAACACGGTCCCCTGCGGGAAGGCGAGCCGGGTGCCCGTGCCGATCGCGCCGAACCGCAGCCGCCCGGGGTGCTCGGCGGTGACCGCGCCCGCCTTCTGCGCCCAGGCCCAGCCGCGGTGGACCGCTCCGGAGGCGGCGCGGCGCGGCCAGCGGGCGAGGGAGGAGAACGCGTTTCGGTTCTTCGGCACGCGCTCACGGTAGTCGGCGGCACGGTGGGCGATCCGTGCGGTGACCTGTGATGTTCGCCCCACTGCGCGGTGTGCTCCGGGAGCCGTCACCTACCGTGTGAGTCGGCCCGGTCCGACGGATCAGACCGGTTCGACGGACAGGGCCCAGGAGCACCACACCGGCGCGAAGGAGCAGGCGATGGCGGAGCAGGCGTTGATCACGGGCATGGGCGGCAAGGAGCCGGACATCGACGTGGACGCGTTCGTGGCCCCGACCTCCGTGGTGATCGGCGAGGTGACGCTCGCCCCGGGCTCCAGCGTCTGGTACCAGGCCGTGCTGCGCGCCGACTGCGGTCCCATCACGATCGGCCCCGACAGCAACATCCAGGACAACTGCAGTGCGCACACCGATCCCGGGTTCCCGCTCACCGTGGGGGCGCGGGTCTCGGTCGGACACAACGCGGTGCTGCACGGCTGTGTGATTGGGGACGACGTGCTGGTCGGGATGGGCGCCACGGTGCTCAACGGCGCGCACATCGGGGCGGGTTCGCTGGTCGCGGCGCAGGCCCTCGTACCTCAGGGGATGCAGGTGCCGCCGGGCTCACTCGTCGCCGGCGTGCCCGCGAAGGTGAAGCGGCCGCTGACCGCCGAGGAGCTGGAGGGCATCCGCTTCAACGCGGCCGGCTACGTGGATCTGGCGAAGGCCCACCGCGAGGCGCACCGGGACTGACGGGCGTACCCGGAGCACGCCAGGGCCGCTCCTCCCGTCCCGGGGGCGGCGGCCCTGGCGCGTACGGCGGTGGTCAGCCGTTGGGGCGCAGGGTCCACACGACGGTCATCTCGCCGGTGACCGCGCCGTCGGCGCGCTGGATCTCGATGGCGACGGGGAACTCCGGCCGCTGTCCGGCGTCCAGCTCGGCGACGACGTCGGCCATGGGGCGGCCGAGGGTCGCGGTCGCCGTGACCTCACCCATGGCGAGCTTCTTGTAGCCGATCTCGGCCTTCACGGCGAGCGGCACGGCGCGCGACATCTGGTCGCCGAAGGCGGCGATGACGATCGCGCCGCTGGCGGACTCGGCGAGCGTGAACATCGCTCCGGCGTGGGGTCCGCCGACGTGATTGTGGTAGTCCGCCTGGTCGGGCAGCCGGACGACGGCGCGCTCCGGGGTGGTCTCCAGGAATTCGAGGTTGAGGGTCCGGGCCATCGGAACCGTCGCGGCGAGCATCTCGCCGACGGTCATCTGTTCAGCGCTCATACCCGAAGGTTACTCACCAGTAGGACCGTTTGGCCATCCCCTTGTGACGGCTCTGGGACAGGGCGGCCGTAGAAGGGGGCGCACGGCCCATCTATGGTTACTGGCCATGTGGCCAGGAACGCAGCCGCCCGGGGGCGAGCAGAACCCGCAGGACCAGAACCCGTACCAGCAGCCGGGGTACCAGCAGCCGAATCCCTATCAGCAACCGGGGTATCCGCCACAGGGTCAGCCAGGGCAGCCCGCTGAGCCGGGCTACGGATACCCGCAGGGCCCGCCGCCCGGCGGGCAGCCGGGCTATCAGCAGCCCAATCCCTACCAGCAGCCGACGGTGCCGCAGTACGCCGTCCAGGGTCCGCCCGGCGGGCCGAAGCCCGGCGACGACAAGAAGAAGACGACGATCGTGGCGATCGTCGCGGCGACCGCGGTCGTGATCACGGCGGGCGTCACCGGTTTCCTCGTGCTCGGCAAGGACGACGAGGGCGGCAAGAACGTCGCCGACGGCAAGAAGTCCGCGTCGCCGAGCGCCGAGCCCAGCGAATCGGCCACCGGCTCCGCGCCGCCGGCGGAGAACCCGCGAGGCTCCGACAGCGACCCCAAGCCGGTCGTTCCGGGCTGGAAGGTCGTCACCAACCCCAAGTGGGGCACCCAGTTCGACGTTCCCGGTGACTGGGAGGTCAAGAGCTCGGGAACGTTCTCCGGCTTCGCGGACGCCAAGGACCCCACCGGTCCGCCCGCCTCCGGCTTCTCCTCACCTGCCTACTACAAGAGCAAGTGGTGCGTCGACGACTCCGACGGGAACGGCAGCGAGGAGGACACCGGGCTCGCCGGTGTCGGGACGAAGGGCGCCCAGGGCGCCAAGAACACCGACGAGGCCGCGAGGAACGAGGCCGCCAACTGGGTGTGGGCCGGGTACGCCCAGCTGGACCCGAAGTCCAAGGTCAAGATCGGCAAGGCCAAGCCCTTCACCACCATGTCGGGTCTCTCCGGCAGCGTCGTGCAGGCCACCGCCCTGGAGCTGGCCAACAAGGAGAAGTGCGACAGCGACGGAAAGTCGATCGCCTTCTCCTTCAAGAACGGCAAGGGCGAATTCTCGACCTGGGTCCTCTACGCCGCCACGGGCGTCGAGGACGAGCTTCCGGACACGACCATCCAAAAGATCCTGAGCACGGTCCGCCTCGCCGATCAGCCCACCGGCTGACACCCGCTCCGCATCGCGTTCCCGCCCTGCCCCGCACCGCCCGGCCACCGGGAGCCTCAGCCGACTCTGAAGGCCCCGTCGGGCGGTTCGGGCGAGGCGACCGCGTCCAGGTCGGCCACCGGGCGGGCCCCGCCGATGAACCGGGTCAGCGCGCCGCCGTGCGTGACCCGGGCCGCGAACGCGTCGGCGGCGCAGCTGCGGACGAGCGGGGCCAAGTCGATCGGTGCGTGCGAGGCGAGGAGCACGAGGTTGCCGAAGCGCCGCCCGCGCAGCACCGCCGGTTCACCGATCAGCGCGAGATCCGGGAAGACCGCGGCGAAGTTCGCCAACTGGGAGCGGAGGAAGGCGAACGGTGCGCTGTCGGCCAGGTTCGCCGCGTAGATCCCGTCCCCGCGCAGCGCCCGGCCCGCGGCCCGCGCGTACTCCACGGAGGTGAGGTGCGCCGGAACCCGGGAGCCGCCGAAGACGTCCGCGATCAGGAGGTCGACGGACGCGGGGGCCGCCGCTTCCAGCCGCTCCCGGGCGTCGGCCGCGTGCACGAGGATCCCGCTCCCGGCGGGCAGCGGCAGCTGCTCCCGGACCAGCCGCAGCAGCTCGCGGTCCGCCTCCACGACGTCCTGCCGTGAGCCGGGGCGGGTCGCCGCCACATAGCGGGGCAGGGTCAGCGCCCCGCCGCCCAGGTGCAGGACGTCCAGGGGCGCGCCCGGCTCCGCCGCGCCGTCCACGATGTGGGCGAGCCGCGTCACGTACTCGAACTCCAGGTGGGACGGGTCGTCGAGGTCGACGTAGGACTGGGGCGCGTCGTCGACCGTGAGCAGCCAGGCCCGGTCGCGGTCCACGTCGGGCAGCAGCCGGGCGGTGCCGCAGTCGACCTCACGGATGACGGGTATCGGCTCGTTCACGTCTCCATTGTCACCGGTGCGGACCGCTCCTTCCGCGGCGCTGCCCGCCACCCCGGAACTCAGGGGTGGCGGGCGGGCCGTCAGAGCAGCGCGGTGACCGTGCCCGCGCCGACCGTGCGGCCGCCCTCGCGGATCGCGAAGCCGAGACCGGACTCCAGCGGCACGTCACGGCCCAGCTCCACGGTCATCGTGACCGTGTCACCGGGGCGCGCGACCGCCGCCCCGCCGAGGTCGACATCGCCGACGACGTCCGCCGTACGGATGTAGAACTGCGGCCGGTAGCCGGTGGCGACCGGGGTCGACCGGCCGCCCTCCTTCGTCGACAGCACGTACACCCGCGCGGTGAACCGGCGGCTCGGCACCACGCTGCCGGGCGCGGCCACGACATGGCCGCGGCGCACCCGGTCGCGCTCCACCCCGCGCAGCAGCAACGCCACGTTGTCCCCGGCCTCGGCGGACTCCATCGGCTTGCCGAAGGTCTCCAGGCCGGTGACGACCGTCTCGACGTCCGCGCCCAGCACCGCGACCCGGTCACCGACGCGGACGGTGCCGCGCTCCACGGCACCGGTGACGACGGTGCCCCGGCCGGTGATGGTCAGGACGTTCTCGACGGACAGCAGGAAAGGCGCGTCGGTGTAGCGCACCGGCATCGGTACGTAGGTGTCGACGGCGTCCAGCAGCCCTTCGATCGCCGCCGTCCAGCGCGGGTCGCCCTCCAGCGCCTTGAGCCCGGAGACCCGGACCACGGGGACGGCGTCGCCGCCGTACCCGTGCGCGGAGAGCAGCTCGCGGACCTCCAGCTCGACCAGGTCGGTCAGCTCGGGGTCGCCCGCGTCCGCCTTGTTGAGGGCTACGACGATGTGGTCGACACCCACTTGACGGGCCAGCAGGACGTGCTCCGCGGTCTGCGGCATGATCCCGTCGAGAGCGGAGACGACGAGGATCGCCCCGTCGAGCTGCGCCGCTCCGGTGACCATGTTCTTGATGTAGTCGGCGTGTCCGGGCATGTCGACGTGCGCGTAGTGGCGGGTGTCGGTCTCGTACTCGACGTGCGCGATGTTGATGGTGATGCCGCGCCGGGCCTCCTCGGGAGCCCGGTCGATCAGGTCGAAGGACACGTAGGAGGTGCTGCTGCCGCCGCGCTCGCTGAGGACCTTGGTGATGGCGGCGGTGAGGGTGGTCTTGCCGTGGTCGACGTGGCCCATGGTGCCGATGTTGAGGTGCGGCTTGGTGCGCACGTAAGCCGTCTTGGACATGGCTCGTTCCTTTGAGGACTCGAAGCTGAGAAGAGAAGACCCCAGGGCCCCGCCGACCCTCCCCTCACGGGGTCCGCCGGACTGTCGGGGGAGGGTCAGCTTCGGGTGCCGCCGATAGGCGCCGCGGCAGCGGTGAACGCCGCTGCTTCCGCGGCTTCCGCGGAGAAGGCGGCCGCGAGGGCCGCGCCGTTCACGGCAGCCTTCGGCGCGTCCGCGACTGCGGACCGTGCTGCGGGGAAGGCGTACCGGAACATGCCCCTGATCATGGCCGGGCGAGGCGGCCTCGTCGAATGGATTTCCCCACACCTCAGAGGTTCTTGAGCGCCTCACGAACGGAGAGCGGCGACAGGCGGGTCCCGGCTCCCTCGACGAAGCCGCGTACGGCGGCGGGATCGGTCCTGGCGTACTCGCGCAGGGCCCAGCCGATCGCCTTGCGGATGAAGAAGTCGGGGTGGTCCGCGCGGCGCAGGCAGTAGCCGAAGAGCCGGTCGGTGTCGGTGGCTTCCCGGTAGCGCAGCTGGTGCAGCAGGGCGGTCCTGGCCGCCCAGAGGCTCGGGTCGTCGATCCACCGGTCCATGTCCCGTGCGAGCGCCGGGTCGGCGGCGACCAGGGGGGCCCGCGACATGCGCGGCGAGCAGGTCGACCGTGTCCCACCAGGCGACGGTGGTCACGAGGTGGTGCAGGACGGGCAGGAAGCCCGAGGTGCAGCGGCCCACGTGCCGGCGCAGGTAGTCGACGGCGAAGTACTGGTACTCGCGCTCCGGCGTGGGGACCCCGAGGAAGGGGGCGACGTGCTTAATGTACGCGGCGGCCGCCTGTGCCCGTACGGGGTCGGCGGCCAGGGCGTAGGCGCCGACGAGCCGCTCCAGGACGGTGTCGGCGAGAGTGCTGTCCGGCGGGGCGGGGGCGTCGGCGGCGGGGTTCACGCGACGCACGTTACGGCGATCACATGGCGTTTTCGGTTACTCTCCCCGAATGTTCGACCCCGTCCCCACCACCCGGCCCGCCACCGGTCCGGCTCTGCGTCTCTCCCGGGCGCTGCTGTCGCCGTGGTCCCGGTTCTCGCTGCTCCTGGTGGTCCTGCTCGGGGCCGCGTCGACGATGCTGCTGTTCGAACCACAGCGGCTGCTGGCGTCGGGCTGGCCGCCCCAGCTGACCGGGGGCGCGGCCGCGATGCTCTTCGGGCTCGCGTACGGGGCGCTGACGGTGGCGTTCGTGCCGCGCCCGCTGCTCAACATCGCCGCGGGCGCGCTGTTCGGCACGCAGACGGGTCTGGCGGCGGCGCTGGCGGGCACGGTGCTGGGCGCGGGCGTGTCGTTCATGCTGGGCCGGGTACTGGGCCAGGACGCGCTGCGGACCCTGCTGCGCGGGAGGCTGCTCACCGCCGCGGACGGGGTGCTGAGCCGGCACGGCTTCCGGTCCGTCCTGGCGCTGCGGCTCTTCCCCGGGATCCCGTTCGCCGCCGCCAACTACTGCGCGGCGACCTCCCGGATGAGCGTTCCGCCGTTCCTCCTGGCCACCGGGCTCGGGTCGATCCCGAACACGGCGGCGTACGTGATAGCCGGCAGCGAGGCCGCGTCGCCGACATCGCCCGTGTTCCTGGCCGCCATGGGCTTCATCGTGCTGTCCGGTCTCGGCGGCGCGCTGGTGGCCTGGCGCAAGCGCCACCGGCTCGGCCGGGACACGCCGAGGGGCTGAGCGTACGGCGGCACGTGGATGACCTGTGGGGTCGGCCTGGCGTTCACTTTCAGGCGATACGCTGCCCGCGACCTCGATGTCCTTGACCGCACTCCGCACACAGCCGACGGGCCCAGTCGTCCGTGGCCGATGCACGATCACCTCCGGGATGGCCAAAGCCCCATGAGCTGGTTCGAATCATTCGTCCTGGGACTCGTTCAGGGACTGACCGAGTTCCTGCCGATCTCCTCCAGCGCCCATCTGCGGCTGACCGCCGCGTTCGCCGGCTGGCAGGACCCGGGGGCCGCCTTCACCGCCATCAGCCAGATCGGCACGGAGGCGGCGGTGCTCATCTACTTCCGCAAGGACATCGCGCGGATCCTGTCCGCCTGGTTCCGCTCGCTGACGGACCGTTCGATGCGCGGTGACCACGACGCGCAGATGGGCTGGCTGGTCATCGTCGGTTCGATCCCCATCGGCGTGCTGGGCCTCACGCTCAAGGACCAGATCGAGGGCCCGTTCCGTGATCTGCGGCTGATCGCGACGACGCTGATCGGCATGGGCATCGTGCTGGGCATCGCGGACCGGCTGGCCGCGCGCGACCAGGTGGGCGGCAAGCACCGCGCGGTGAAGGAGCGCAAGACGCTCAAGGAGCTGGGGGTCAGGGACGGTCTGATCTTCGGGTTCTGCCAGGCGATGGCGCTGGTCCCCGGGGTCTCCCGTTCGGGCGCGACGATCAGCGGTGGACTGCTGATGGGCTACACCCGCGAATCGGCCGCCCGCTACTCGTTCCTGCTGGCGATCCCCGCGGTGCTCGCCTCCGGTGCCTACGAACTCAAGGACGTGGGCGAGGGCCATATCTCCTGGGGCCCCACGATCTTCGCGACCCTGGTGGCGTTCTTCGTCGGATACGCCGTCATCGCGTGGTTCATGAAGTTCATCACCACCAAGAGCTTCATGCCGTTCGTCATCTACCGGATCCTGCTCGGCATCCTGCTGTTCGTGCTGGTGGGAGCCGGTGTGCTGAGCCCGCACGCGGGTGAGTCCGGCGGCTGAACCAGGGCGGTAAAGGTGGCGCTATCGAGCATTTCCTAGCGCCTGATTGCAGCACCACGCCATGATCACCTCCCACCTGTCTCCCACTCATCTCCCACCGGAGAGGCGGGATACGCCCTCTTGTTCGGGCGTGTGCGTCCGCAAAGCAAGGGATGACACGGAAGGGTCCGCACAGCAGCAGCCGTGCGGGCCTTTCTGCGTGGCGGCCGGCCACTGTCAGTCGAGGCTGAGGCGCGCCAGCAGGCCCTGGACACGGCTGGCGACGCCTTCTCCGGGTCCGGGCTGATGGTGGTAAGTGCCACTGCGGCCGTCACGATGACGTCGCTCAGCTCCTTCTCGACGAGCCGCCAGCGCGGGCGGTGAGGAAGTCGAGGGTGTAGCCGTCGGGGTTGCCGTAGCCGGCCAGGCCCATGAGCTTGCCGGAGCTGGTCCAGTTGCCGAGTCCGAGGTGTTCGGCGACGGTCTCGTAGAACCACCCCAGCGACTGGCTGAACGGGCGCAGGACCGTCAGTCCGTCGGCGGTGCCGTGGGCGAGGGTGGCGGAGACGCCGTCGCCGGAGCCGTCGACCACCAGGACGGCGGCCTCGTCGAAGCCGCTGGGGTGGAAGGCGGAGGCGGCGTGCGCGAGGTGGTGCTCGACCACGGTGACCTGCCGGGGCCGGTGGTGGCCGAACAGGGCGGGGTCGAGGAGTTCGGTGATCAGCTCGGCGTCCGTGCAGATGTCGCTCGGCGTAGGCCAGGCCGGGTTGAAAGGCGATGGCGATCTCGTCAACGTCGGCCAGGATGATGCCGGCCTCGGACAGGCAGTAGGCCGCGGCCGCCGCGCAGGAGCGGGAGTCCTTGTGGTGCTTGCGGCGGGAGAAGCGCTTCTCCTCGGCAAAGGCAACCACCTTCCCGTCGATGACCAGGCAGGCGGAGGGGTGGAAGCACAGGGGGAGGAGGGGGCGGCGGTACGGGCCGATTCGGCTGGTACCCGTCGTCCCCGACCGGCGGCCGGTGTTCCCCTCCACGATCCTTGCCACAGCAGCCTCCTCAAGGCCCGGGTCTCCACAGCAGAAGCGGAGGCCCGCGATGCACGAGGGCGCACCTGCACCTGTACGCCTGCTGCATACAACCCAGCGACTGGGTCGCTCGTCAGCCTTCGAGCGGGCGACCCTGTGCTGCCCGCAGGCTGGCCAGACCGGAGATCCGCGTGCGAGCCCCTGAACGCAAAGCGTTTCGGATCAAAAACACGTTCCTGCAACTTCACGTCGGTGATGCGACCTTCGTTCACGCCGGAGTTGGTTCGTACAGGGGACCGCAGAGTGGGTCAGATTTGATCCACCGTCAGAGGGTACGACTCCCCGTCGCCGAGACCGTCCTCCCGGTGGCGGGACACCCCCGCGGTCCGGCACCGGGAGGACAGCTACGCGAGGAATCGACGGAAGGAGGGTTTCCGCTCCTCAGCCGTGGAGGGCGTTCCGGCTCCGTCATCGCGGCGTGCGCAACAGCTGCTGAAGACCGTTCACCCAGGGCGTGTATGCCCTTCCGCGACCTCCCGGCGGGCCCTCCGCGTTCTCCCGTGCGGGCGGGAACGCGAGGTCGGATTCCCGCCAGCAGGGTGAGGCCCGGAAGGGTTTCATTGAACTCGCAACCAATTGATGCGGGAGGAACGGCATGGACGGTAACGCAGTGGCGCTGGTAACCGGGGGGAGTCGGGGGATCGGGGCGGCGGTCGCGCTGCGGCTCGCCGAGGACGGTTTCGATATCGCGTTCACGTATGTGCGCGGCGAGGAAGCAGCGGCCGATGTGGCCGGAAAGGCCGAGGCGCTCGGACGGCGAGCCCTGGCCATACAGGCTGATTCCGCGGATCCGGCGGCCGCCGGCGAGGCGGTGGAACGGACCGTGCGGGAGCTCGGGCGGCTCGACGTACTGGTCAACAACGCCGGTGTGGGGGTACTGGGGTCGCTGGAGGCACTGACCGCAGCCGATGTGGAGCACGTACTCGCGGTCAACGCGCGCGGAGTGTTCCTCGCGACACAGGCAGCGGCCCCGCACCTGGGCCCCGGCGGGCGAATCATCACCATCGGCAGTTGCGTGACCCAGCGGGCGTCGACCCCGGGCGGGACGCTCTACGCAATGAGCAAGTCGGCGCTGATCGGGCTGAACAAGGCGTTGGCCCGGGAGCTGGGCGGGCGGAGAATCACCGCGAACATTGTCCACCCGGGTCCCGTGGACACCGACATGAACCCCGCCGACGGGCCGTACGCCGGGCCGCAGGCCGCGATGACGGCCCTCGGGCGGTTCGGCGCACCTCAGGAGGTGGCGTCCATGGTGGCCTTCCTTGCAGGACCGGAGGCAGCGTACGTCACAGGCGCCGAGTTCGCCGTGGACGGCGGGCACGCCGCGTAGCCCTCCGGCCGGGCATGATCGTCGTCGAGCTGGCCCCAGACGTCCCCGATCCAACACCGCGGCGTCCGGTCAGCGCCGTCGACCAGTGGCACCATCCACTCACATGGCCCTGATCCAAGGACAGCCTTGCCGTGAGTTCGCCGAAGCCGCCCAGGCCCCACTCGATGTCGTTCAGGTCGAGCCCGCACATCTCGCTGACCGTGGGCCGACTTGGGACATCCGGACCATCAGGTGAACTTGCGGCGAGGGCCCGCTCGCCGCCCCAGCCAGTGAACAGCGTCCCGACTCCCGGTTTGCTCGGCGGGCTCCGCAGCTGGGCGTCCTTGGCACCGCGCGGCCGGGCCGCCGACCGGGAACTCGCTGACCCTGCCGGTCATCCGATGGAGTTCGACGGGCCGGGGTCACCCCCGATCCACTCCAGCACCCGCTCGATCGCGTGCTCGTGCGCGGCCTCGATCACCCCGGCGGGTCTCCTCATCCCGCAACGCCCGCAGCAGGGAGATCGTCGGCTGCGGCCGGAAGACGAAGTCGACACCGGTGACCGTCACCCGCCACCCGAGGGCACCGGCCTTCCACGCTTCTTCTTCGAGGACTCGCCCTTGCGCCGACCCCGCTCACCGAAGAGGTTGCGCGGCCGGCTCTCGGTCACCTCCTGTCCCGCCATCAGACCGAGCAAGGACAGGCCGAGGCCCATCCTTCCGGGCTGGTGGGCTAAGACGGTCGATCACCGTCCGCAGGGCACCGCACTGAACCGCCCCGGGTTCGGTAGAGATCTCAGTTTGGGGTTGTGACCTGGGGTTTCGTGGTTGTCAGGTAGTAGTTGGTCTCGTATTCGGTGGGTGGGACGTGGCCTATCTCACCGTGCAGGCGCCGGTGGCAGTACCAGTCGACCCACTCGGCCGTGGCCAGTTCGACCTGGGAGAGGGTCTTCCAGGGCCGCTGTGGCTTGATCAGCTCGGTCTTGAACAGGCCGATCGTCGATTCCATGAGGGCGTTGTCGTATGCGTCGCCGATGGAGCCGATCGAGGCCGCGATGCCGGCTGCGTCCAGGTGCTCGGCCAGCTTGAAGCTGGTGTACTGGCTGCCCGCATCGCTGTGATGTATCAACTCGCCTGGAATGTACGGGTGTTCATCGCGGTCGCGCTGCCACAGTGCCATCTCCAGTGCGTCCAG
>NZ_NEUE01000278.1 GCF_002910905.1 Streptomyces sp. SM11
CTAGGGCGTGTATCGGGTCATGATCAATGTGTGGGATTCGCCCTCACGGCGAGGACGAATCCGGTAGTCAGGGGCGTATGACGCGTGCGCAACTGAGTGATGAGGAGTGGGAGTACGTCGGGCCGTACCTGCCGATCGGCGAGTACGGGCCGTATCCCGCTACTCTGCGGCAGCAGTTCGAGGGCGTGATCTGGAAGTTCCGTTCCGGGGCGCAGTGGCGGGAGATGCCCGCCGAGTTCGGCGCCTGGTCCACCGTGCACAACCGCTTCAGGCAGTGGCGCGATGCCGGGGTCTTCGAGGCTCTGCTGGAGGGCCTGTTCGCCGAGGCCGCCAAGCGGGGCCGAGTGGACTTGTCGCTGGTCAGCGTGGATTCCACCACGGTCCGAGCCCACCACGACGCGGCCGGGATGCAGCTGGACGACCAGACCCTGACCGCCCTGGAGAAGGCCGCCGCCGAACAGGAGAAGGCCCGGTTAAAGGGGGCAGCCCGGAAGGACAAGCCGGACAGAGTGCCGACCCCGCCCGCGAGGAGCGAAGACGTATCCGGCGCCGACACCGGGTCCGATTGAAGGCTGCCCTGATGGGGCGCTCGCGAGGCGGCCGGACCAGCAAGGTCCACCTCGCGGCCGACCGCCGCTGCCGCCCCCTCGCGATCATCCTGACCGCCGGACAGGCCGCCGACAGCCCCCGGTTCATCCCCGTACTGGACAAGGTCCGCGTCCGCGGCCCGGTCGGCCGGCCACGCACCCGCCCCGACGCGGTCGCGGGCGACAAGGCGTACTCCTCTCGCGGTAACCGCGCCTACCTGCGCAAACGCCAGATCAAGGCGGTCATCCCGGAGAAGAAGGACCAAGCCTCCAACCGGAAGAAGAAGGCCGCCGGGGCGGTCGCCCCGTCACCCACGACGCCGGGCTGTACAAGGAACGCAACACCGTCGAGCGCCTGATCAACCAGCTCAAGGCATGGCGGGGCATCGCCACCCGCTTCGACAAGACCCCCGAGAGCTACCAGTCCGCACTCCACCTCCGCGCCTCCATGATCTGGATCAAGGACCTCACCCGAACCACATCATCACAACCCAATACACGCCCTAGCGCTGAACCTAGGGGACCCTGCCGCGTACGGTCTGTCGCCCGCCCCCGAGGTTGTACAAGCAGTGCGCGACCAGCTCGACCACTCCTGCGGGTACAGCGGCGCCACCGGGCTCCGGGACGCCCGTGACGCGGTGGCCCGACACTACCGCAGTAAGGGACTCGACACCGTCCGGTCGTGCGACATATACCTCGGCAACGGAGTCTCGGAACTCGCACCTCTGTCCCTGCACGCGCTCCTGGACCCCCATGACCAGGTCCTCATCCCGGCACCGGACTATCCTATGTGGACCGCCTCCATCGTCATGGCAGGCGGCCGACCGGTGCACTACCCGTGCGACGAAGCCTCCGACTGGTGTCCGGACCCTGCGGATATCGCCCGCAGGGTCTGTCAAAAGAGCGGCTCTGTCCCGTAGTCGGTGGTGACGTCGAGTAGCCGTCCATGATCATGATCTTGTGATGGATGTCAACTCCCTTGTCGGGACGGTGTTTTCCGGGCTTTCGGCGCTGGTCGTCGAGGATGTGGCGGATGGCGGTGACGCGATAGTGGTCACGGCCCGCACTCGGGATGTGGCGGTGCCGTGTCCGGTGTGCGGATCGCCGACGGCGAAGGCCCATGGATATCACCGCCGGACGGTGGCGGACGTACCGGTCGACGGCCGCCAGGTCGTCGTTCACCTGCGCGTACGGCGGCTGGCCTGCCCGATCCTGGGCTGCCGGCGACAGACCTTCCGCGAGCAGATTCCCGGACTGCTGGAGCGCCATCAGCGCCGCACGGTTCGGCTGGCGGGCCAGATATCGCAGGTGGCACGGGAGTTATGCGGTCGGGCGGCGACCCGCCTGGCCGGCCTGCTGGCCGTGCCCGTTTCCCGCAGTACCGCGCTGCGCAATCTGCGTCGCCTGCCGCTGCCCCGGCGGGAGGTCCCGCGGGTGATCGGAGTGGATGACTTCGCGCTCAAGCGACGTCACCGCTATGCCACCATCGTGACCAACGCCGAGACTGGCGAGCGGATCGACGTGCTGTCCGACCGCACCGCGGACACCCTGGAGACGTGGCTGCGCGAACATCCTGGTGCCGAGGTCGTATGCCGGGACGGATCGGCCACCTACGCTGAGGCCGTCCGCCGTGCTCTGCCCGACGCGGTACAGGTCAGCGACCGCTGGCACCTCTGGCGAAACTTCTGCGACAAAGTCCAGCTCGAAATCCGCGCACATGCCGGCTGCTGGGCCACCATCAATCCGTCCCGCCCCGGCGGCATACGCGAGCAGACCACCCGCGAGCGCTGGACCAAGATCCACGATCTCCTCGGCCAGGGCGTTGGCCTGCTCGAATGCGCCCGCCGCCTCAGCCTGGCCCTGAACACCGTCAAACGCTACGCCCGCATGCCCGAACCCCAGGCCCTGCGCCTCACCCCCGCCTACCGGCCGACCCTCGTCGACCCCTACCGCGACCACCTTCGCGAACGACGCCGGGCCGACCCTGCCGTCCCCGTCACCCACCTGCTGCGCGAGATCCGAGACCTGGGCTACACCGGCAGCGCCAATCTGTTGGTCCGCTACCTCAGCCAAGGCCGCGCCGAAGGCGACCGACCCGTCACCACGCCGCGTCACGCCGGCCGCCTCCTCCTTACCGACCCCGAAAACCTGCGCCCGAAGGAAACGGCCCTGCTGGAGAAGATCACCGC
>NZ_NEUE01000279.1 GCF_002910905.1 Streptomyces sp. SM11
CGGGCCGCACGGTGGGGTTCACCGTGCGGCCCGGGGCGGGTCTGTTCTCCGGGGATCAGCCCTTGCGGGCGTTGATCTCCTCGGTGAGCTGGGGGACGACGGCGAAGAGGTCGCCGACGACGCCGTAGTCGACGAGTTCGAAGATCGGGGCCTCGGCGTCCTTGTTGATCGCGACGATCGTCTTCGAGGTCTGCATGCCCGCCCGGTGCTGGATCGCACCGGAGATGCCCGAGGCGATGTACAGCTGCGGGGAGACCGACTTGCCCGTCTGCCCGACCTGGGAGGTGTGCGGGTACCAGCCCGCGTCCACCGCCGCACGCGAAGCGCCCACCGCGGCACCCAGACTGTCCGCGAGCGCCTCGATGACGGGGAAGTTCTCCGCACCGTTGACCCCACGGCCACCCGAGACCACGATCGCCGCCTCCGTCAGCTCCGGGCGCCCGGTCGACTCACGCGGCGTCCGCGAGGTGACCCTCGTACCCGTCGCCGCGGCACCGAACGACACCGGCAGCGCCTCGACCGCACCCGCCGCCGGGGCCGGCTCCACGGGAGCCGAGTTCGGCTTCACCGTGATCACCGGAACCCCCCTGGAGACCCGGGACCTCGTCGCGTACGAGGCGGCGAACGCCGCCTGCGTCGCCACGACACCCTCCTCACCGGCCTCCAGATCAGTGGCGTCCGTGATGATCCCGGAGCCGGCCCGCAGCGCGAGCCGCGCCGCGATCTCCTTGCCCTCCGCCGAGGACACCACCAGAACAGCCACCGGCGAGACCGCCTCGAACGCGGCCTGCAGCGCATCGACCTTCGGGACCACCAGGTACTCCGCGAACTCCGGGGCGTCCGAGGTCAGGACCCTCACCGCACCGTGCTCACCCAGCACCGACGCCGTCGCCCCCGCACCCGCACCCAGCGCGACGGCGACCGGGTCACCGATCCGACGCGCCAGCGTCAGCAGCTCCAGCGTGGGCTTACGGACCGCACCGTCCACATGATCGACCAGAACAAGAACTTCAGCCATGACAACGCACTCCAGAAAGAGAAGAGAGAGGGAGAGGGAGAGGGAAGAGGAACGGCACGGGACCTAGATGAACTTCTGGCCCGCGAGGAACCCGGCGAGCTGCCGGCCGCCCTCACCCTCGTCCTTCACGATCGTGCCCGCCGTACGCGCCGGGCGCTCCGTCGCGGAGTCCACCGCCGTCCACGCACCCGCCAGACCCACCTCGTCCGCGTCCAGACCCAGATCGTCCAGGTCCAGCGACTCGACCGGCTTCTTCTTCGCCGCCATGATCCCCTTGAACGACGGGTAGCGCGCCTCACCGGACTGGTCGGTCACCGACACCACCGCCGGAAGCGAAGCCTCCAACTGCTCGGAAGCCGTGTCACCGTCACGCCGCCCCGTCACGACACCCCCGTCCACCGCGACCTCGGACAGCAGCGTCACCTGCGGCACACCCAGACGCTCCGCCAGCAGCGCCGGCAGCACACCCATCACACCGTCCGTCGACGCCATCCCGCAGACCACCAGGTCATACCCGGCCTTCTCCACAGCCTTCGCCAGCACCAGCGACGTCCCCATCACATCGCTGCCGTGCAGACCGTCGTCCTCGACGTGCACCGCCCTGTCCGCACCCATCGACAACGCCTTGCGCAACGCGTCCTTGGCATCCTCCGGACCCACCGTCACCACGGTGATCTCCGCATCGTCCGCCTCGCCGGCGATCTGCAACGCCTGCTCGACCGCGTACTCGTCCAGCTCCGACAACAGACCGTCGACATCCTCACGGTCCAGCGTCAGGTCATCGGCGAAACGCCGGTCACCGGTCGCGTCGGGCACGTACTTCACACAGACAACGATCCTCAAGCTCACGCCGGCTCTCCTGCCTACCTGGGTGTGGTCCCACCTGGGTGTCGTTCGTAGTGGTGAAGACAATATGGCACTCAGTACCCTCTGTAAAGGTACGCAGTGCCAAAAGTGCCCCGCCGGTGCTACGTTTCGCCGCATGAGCGAGGCACGAGGACCCGAGAAGAAGGCACCCATGCGGGAGGTGCTCGCACAGGCGGCCTTCCAGCTCTTCCTGGAGCGGGGCTTCGAGCGGACGACCGTGGACGACATCGTGGCGCGGGCCGGGGTGGGCCGGCGTTCGTTCTTCCGCTACTTCCCGTCCAAGGAGGACGCGGTCTTCCCGGACCACGAGCGGTGCCTCGCCGAGATGACCGAGTTCCTGGCCGCCGTCGACGACAGTGATCCGGTCGGCGCGGTGTGCGATGCCGCGCGCATCGTGCTGCGGATGTACGCGGCCGACCCCGAGTTCTCCGTGCAGCGCTACCGCCTCACCCGGGAGGTACCGGGACTGCGGACGTACGAACTCTCCGTGGTGCGCCGCTACGAACAGACCCTCGCCGGTTATCTGCGGGGCCGGTTCGGCGAGGGCGGTGACGGGGAGTTGCGGGCCGAGGTGATCGCGGCTTCCGTGGTCGCCGCGCACAACAACGGGCTGCGGCTGTGGCTGCGTTCGGGCGGGGCGGGCGACCCCGAGGCGGCCGTCGATCATGCGCTCGCCCTGGTGCGTGAGGTGTGGGGGCGGTCCGCCGACTCCCTTCCCGTCTCCCCCTTTCCCGTCTCCGGCGACGATGAGGTGATCGTGATGGTCGCGCGGAAAGGCACCCCGATGTGGCGCGTCGTGCAGCAGATCGAGGCCGCCGTCGGCGAGAGTTGAGTATCAATGGGCACTCAGTGCCTTTACTGTCCGGCACTGAGTGCCATATGGTGCGGACGCGCCGGCAGTGCAGGTGCGGCGCGTCCGAGTCGAGCGCAGGGGGTCGAGCCGTGTCCCAGACAGGAATGGGCACCGTCCAGAAGGCGCACGAGGAGTGCGGCCTCTCCTATCACCGCTGCCGCTGGTGCGGCACCGCCTCGTTCCGGCGGCTGCTGTGCCCGGTATGCGCGTCGAGCGAACTGGAGCCTGAACGCACCACCGCCCACGGCGTGGTCGTCCGGACCGCCGTGGTCCACCGTTACACCGAGGCGGCGCGCAACGAGTCCCTGGTGCGGTTCTCCGAAGGGTTCGTCTTCCGCTGTCAGATCGTGGGGGCGGCTCCGCACCTGGTGACGGTCGGCGCGCGCGTCCGGCCCGTCTCCGGGGACGAGCCGGAGACGGGCGCGGTGGTGCTGGAGCTCTGCGAGCCGCCCGCACAGCGGGACTGGGTCTGAACGCCGTCCGCCCGGCGAGCCGTCGGTCTCCGCTCAGTCGAGCCGGCTGAGCATCTCGGCGGCCAACGGCGCGGACGAGGCCGGGTTCTGACCAGTGATCAAGTTCCGGTCGGTGATGATGAACGGGGCCCAGGGCTCGCCCTCCTGGAAGTCCGCGCCCAGCGCCACCAGCCGGTCCTGGAGGAGCCACTTGGCCTTGTCCGCGAAGCCAGCCTGGGTCTCCTCGGTATTGGTGAAGCCGGTCAGCCGGTACCCGGCGAACGCGTTTCCCCCGTCGGGGCCGGTCGCGGCCAGCAGCGCCGCCGGGCCGTGGCAGACGACGCCGAGCGGCTTGCCCGAAGCCAGTGCCCGGGTGAGCAGCCGACCGGAGGCGGGGTCCACCGCGAGGTCCTCCATCGGGCCGTGGCCCCCGGGGTAGAAGACCGCGTCGTACGCGTCCGGGTCCACGTCCTCCAGCGCGACCGGCCGCCGCAGCTCCTCGAACGCCTCAAGACCGGCCGTCACCTCGTCGGCGCCCTCCCGGCCGCCGTTGACGTCGGGCGCCAGGCTGCCGCGGTCCACGGTCGGGACGACGCCGCCCGGGGTGGCGACGACCACCTCGTGCCCGGCGCCGGTGAAGGCCCGGTGCGGAGCCACGGCCTCCTCGGCCCAGAAGCCCGTGGGGTGCTTCGTGCCGTCCGCCAGGGTCCAGTGGTCCGCGCCGGTCACCACGAAAAGGATCTTTGCCATGTCGTGTGTCTCCGTAGATCGAGTGGGTGTGCGGGGGGTCTCGGTAAGAGCTGACCCGGGACGACCGTAGGACGGATCACCCATAGGTATCCAATAGGCTGGCGGCTATGAGGGATAAGGATCCTGATGGGTCTCTGGTGCCGGGCCGGACGGCGGACGCGCAGCCGGGTCCGGCCGATCTGAATCTGCTGCGGACCTTCCTCGCCGTGCACCGGTCAGGCTCTTTCACCGCCGCTGCCCGGCTGCTCGGCCTGTCCCAGCCCACGGTCACCGCCCAGATGCGTGCCCTGGAGCGGCAGGTGGGCCGGGAACTGTTCGAGCGGTTGCCGCGCGGGGTCGCCCCGTCGCCGTACGCGGACGAGCTGGCGGCCCGGATCGACGCCCCGCTGGACGCCCTGGCCGAGGTCACGGGCGAGACGCTCGTGGCCGGTGAGCGCCCGGCCGCCCCCGTCCACCTGGCGGGCCCCGCCGAGGTGATGTGCCTGCGGGTGCTGCCCGCGCTGGCCGCGCGGATCGCGGACGGGCTGCTGCTGCGCGCCGCTACCGGGCTCACCGATCCGCTCCTGGACGAGCTGCGGGCGGGCCGCCACGACCTGGTCATCGCGACCGCCCGGCCGCGCGGCCGGGCGCTGTCCGCGGTGCCGCTGATGGACGAGGAGTTCGTGCTGACGGCCGCCCCGCACTGGGCAGCCCGGACCGGGGGACCCGAGCGCATCGCGGCCCGGGGGCCCGGCGTGCTGCACGGCCTGCCCCTGATCACGTACGCCGAGGACCTGCCCATCGCCCGCCGCTACTGGCGCCACGTCTTCGGCCGCCGTCTCGACTGCCGGGCCGCCGTCACCGTGCCCGACCTGCGCGGGGTGCTCGCTGCCGTGGTGGCGGGGGCCGGCTTCACGGTGCTGCCGCGCTACCTCTGCGAGGACGAACTGGCCTCGGGCGCCCTCGTCGAGCTGTACGCCCCCGAGGACCCGCCGATCAACACCGCGTACCTGGTGCAGCGCCCCGGCTCCGCCGTCAACCCCCAGGTGGCGCGGGTGCGCGAGCTGCTGATCGGGGCCGCCCGCGCGTGGTGAGGGGCCGCGCGCCCCGAGGCCGCGCTGTTGAGGACGGTCCGGCCGGTGCTCCCGGCGAGCATACTGAGGCTCAGGACGAGCAGAAGCGGCGCGGCGAGGACATCGAACCGCGGTGTCCCGCGGGAGAGGAGCGCCGGGAGCGAGAAGCCGCTGCCGGGGCGGGCCGAAGGTGCCGAGCCCGCTGAACACCGCGATGCGGTGGCTGCCGCCATGCCGATGAGCACCGCGCTCCGCCGCCCCACACCGCACAGGAAGAGGTACGCCGTCAGCGTGACCGCCACCGTGATGCCCGCCAGGGGGACCGACCCGCGCGCCGTCTCCCCGGTCGGCCCGGCGACCAGCACACCGACCGTGCATTCCTGCACGGGAACGACGAGTTGATGTACGTGGCCGACGGCACGGCCGAAGCCGGGACGAACGGCCGAGTCTGTCGGCTCGAACCCGGCGACACGCTCGATCCCACCGGCGGCGTACGTCACCGCCGGCGCGCCAACGGCCCCGGCACCCGCGTCCTCCTGGTCTCCGGCTCGGACCACGGCCCCGGAAGCTGAGGGCCCAGTCCGCCGGCCACCCGCGCGACCGGCTCGCCCACCACCCGCAACGACCGGAAGGAACAGCCGTGTTCACCACCAGACCCACCCTCCAGGGCACCTTCGGCATGGTGTCCTCCACCCACTGGCTGGCCTCCCAGTCCGCGATGGCGGTCCTGGAGGACGGCGGCAACGCCTACGACGCGGCCGTCGCCGCCGGATTCGTCCTCCACGTCGTCGAGCCGCACCTCAACGGCCCGGCCGGCGAGGTCCCGATGATCCTGGCGACCGCACACGGCGAGGTGAGCGTCCTCTGCGGCCAGGGACCCGCGCCCGCCGGGGCGACCGTCGCGCACTACCGCTCCCTCGGCCTCGGACTGGTCCCCGGCACCGGGCCGCTCGCCGCCGCCGTCCCCGGGGCCTTCGACGCCTGGATGCTGCTCCTGCGCGACCACGGCACCAAGGACCTGGCCGAGGTGCTGCGCTACGCGATCGGATACGCCGAGGACGGCCACGCCCCCGTCGAGCGGGTCGGCGAGACCGTGGAGACCGTGCGCGAACTCTTCGAGACCGAGTGGACCTCCTCCGCCGCGGTCTACCTCCCCGGCGGCCGCTCCCCGCGCCCCGGCGAGCTGTTCCGCAACCCCGCGCTGGCCGAGACCTGGCGACGATTGATCGCCGAGGCGGAGGAGACCGGGGGAGCGGACCGCACCGCCCGGATCGAGGCCGCCCGCGCGATCTGGCGCGAGGGGTTCGTCGCCGAGGCCCTCGTACGGCAGGCGGCGCTTCCTACCCTGGACACCAGCGGTGACCGGCACACCGGCACCCTGACGGCCGCCGACCTGGCCGGCTGGTCCGCGTCGTACGAAGCCCCCGTCACGTACGACTGGAACGGCTGGACGCTGGCCAAGGCGGGCGGGTGGAGCCAGGGACCCGCCTTCCTCCAGCAGCTCGCGCTCCTCCCGCCCGAGCTCCCGAGCCACGGCTCCGCCGAATACGTCCACCTGCTCGTCGAGGGCTGCAAGCTTGCCATGGCCGACCGCGAGGCCTGGTACGGGGACGCCGGTGACGTGCCCCTGGACGACCTGCTCTCCGAGTCGTACAACACCGACCGCCGGAAGCTGATCACGGACACCGCGGCCACCGAACTGCGTCCCGGCAGCCCCGGCGGCCGCACCCCGGTCCTCTCCGCGCACGCCCGCGCGGTCGGCGCCGGAAAGCCCGGCGAGGCCGCACCCGGCCTCGTCCCGGCGCCCGGTGCGGGCGAGCCCACCATGGCTCGACGCGCGCGCCCCGGCGGCGGGGAACTCGTCGCGCCCGACGGGGCCACCCGGGGCGACACCTGTCACCTCGACGTCGTCGACCGCTGGGGAAACATGGTCTCCGCCACGCCCAGCGGCGGCTGGCTCCAGGCGAACCCGGTCGTGCCCGAGCTGGGCTTCCCGCTGGGCACCCGGCTCCAGATGGCCTGGCTGGACGAGGGACTCCCCAACTCCCTGACACCCGGCCGCCGCCCCCGCACCACCCTCACGCCCTCCCTCGCCCTGCGCGGCGGCGTCCCCGTGATGGCGTTCGGCACGCCCGGCGGGGACCAGCAGGACCAGTGGCAGGTGCACTTCTTCCTCGCCGTGGCCCGGCGCGCCCGGGTGCGCGGCGGGCTCGATCTCCAGGGCGCGATCGACGAGCCGAACTGGCACAACGACAGCTTCCCGGGCTCGTTCCACCCGCGCGCCATGCGCCCCGGCAGCGTCACCGTCGAGAGCCGCATGGATCCCGACGTGATCGCGGAACTGCGCCGCCGGGGCCACGACGTCACGGTCGGGGAGCCATGGTCGGAGGGACGCCTGTGCGCCGTGGCCCGGGACCCCGGGACCGGCGTCCTGTCCGCCGCCGCCAATCCGCGTGGCATGCAGGGGTACGCCGTCGGCCGCTGACCAGCACCTTCGAACGCCCGGCGGCAGCGTCGCCGGGCGACCGTGCTTAGCTGGAGCCATGATCGATGACTTCCTGCACGGGACCGCCGGGCACACCGGACAGCTGGCCGAGGTCGAGGAGGCCGTGCGCGCCGCCGCCGCGGCCGAGATCATGCCCCGCCACCGGAAGCTCGCCGCCCACGAGATCATCGAGAAGAGCGGCCCGCACGACCTGGTCACCGCCGCCGACCGGCTCGCCGAGGAGTACCTCACCGCGGCCCTCACCAAGCTGCTGCCCGGCTCGGTCGTCGTCGGCGAGGAGTCCGTGCACGCCGACCCGTCGGTCTACGACGCCCTCGGCGGCGATGCCCCGGTCTGGATCATCGATCCGGTCGACGGCACCCGCCAGTTCGTCCGGGGCGAGGCCGGCTTCTGCACCCTGGTCGCCCTCGCCCAGCACGGCGAGGTCCACGCCTCCTGGACGTACGCCCCGGTCCTGGGCGAGATGGCCGTCGCCGTACGCGGCCGGGGCGCCACGCTGAACGGGACGCCGATACACTCCGGGTCGCCCGCCCCCGGCGCCGTGCTCGACGTGGCGATGTCGCACCCCGACTACACCACCGAGGCCCAGAAGCGGGCCCTGCTCGGCCTGCGCACCGAAGGCATCGCGGCCCGCCCCTGCGGCTCGGCCGGGCTGGAGTACCTCGCCGTCGCCCGCGGCGCCCAGGACGCCACCGCCTTCAACTGGGAGTACGCCTGGGACCACGCCGCCGGCCTGCTCCTGGTCACCGAGGCGGGCGGCGCCCAGTCGACCCTGTCCGGTGTTCCGTTCCGTATCGCGGGCGGCAACGACCTGCCGTTCACTGCGGCCCGCGACGAGGCCACCGTCCAGCGCGTCCTGGCCGCTCTGCGGTCGGGCGGCTGACCCGCCCGGCCGGCCACGGGGTACCCGCGTCCGCACGGTCGGTGCGCCGGAATATCCTGGAGCCTCAGCCTGCCGGCCGACGAAGGAGTCCCAAGGTGCCCTCGATGCTTGACGCGGTCGTCGTGGGGGCCGGGCCCAACGGGCTGACCGCCGCGGCCGAACTGGCCCGCAGGGGCTTCGCAGTGGAGGTCCACGAGGCGCACGACTCCGTCGGCGGTGGCGCCCGCACCGAGGAACTGACGCTGCCGGGGTTCCGGCACGACCCCTGCTCCGCCGTGCACCCCCTCGGGATCGGCTCGCCCGCGTTCCGGGCGATGCCCCTGGCCCGGCACGGCCTGGAATGGCTGCACCCCGAGGTCGACCTCGCCCACCCCTTTCCGGACGGCACCGCCGCCGCGCTCACCCGCTCCGTCGGCGAGAGCGCGATGTCGCTGGGGCCCGTCGACGCCGGGGCCTACCGCCGTCTCATGGCCCCCTTCGTCGGCCGTTGGGACACCCTGGCCGCCGACTTCCTGCGTACCCCCTGGGACGGCCTGCCCCGCGACCCGTACCGGCTGGCCCGCTTCGGCCTGCTCGGCCTCCAGCCCGCCACCTGGGTCTCCCGCCGCTTCGACGGCGAGAAGGCCCGCGGCCTCTTCGCCGGGCTCGCCGCCCACGCCATAGCTCCCACCAGCGGCTTCGCCACCTCGGGCATCGCGCTCGTCTTCGCGCTCGCCGCCCACGAGAACGGCTGGCCGGTGCCGCGCGGCGGCTCCCAGGCCATCTCGGACGCCCTCGCCTCCTACCTCCGCGAACAGGGCGGCACCATCCGCACCGGCAGCGAGGTCAAGCGGCTGGACGAACTCCCGCCCGCCCGCGCCTACATCTTCGACACCTCGCCCTCCGCGGTCGCCCGGATCGCGGGCCTCGGCTCCGCGTACCACCGCTACCGCTACGGCGCCTCCGCCTTCAAGATCGACTACGCGCTGTCGGGCCCCGTCCCCTGGACCGCGTCCGAGGCCCGCCGCGCGGGCACCGTCCACATCGGCCCCGACGCCGGGACCATCGACACCGCGCTGCGCGCCGCCGTCGAGGGCCGCGACCCCGGCGTCCCCTTCCTCATCACCGCCCAGCCGAGCCTCACCGACCCCTCCCGGGCCCCCGAAGGGCGCCATGCCTTCTGGGTGTACGGGCACGTCCCGGCCGGCTGGGAGGGCGACGCCACCGACGTCATCGAAAGCCAACTGGAGCGCTTCGCCCCCGGCTTCCGCGATCTGGTGCTCGCCCGCGCGGTCTCGGGCCCGCCCCAACTGGCCGAGCGGAACGCCAATTACGTCGGTGGCGACATCGCGTGCGGAGCCTTCTCGGGCCTGCAGACCCTCATCCGCCCCAAGCTCGCCCGCGTCCCGTACGCCACCGCGCACCCGGCGGTCTTCCTCTGCTCCTCGGCCACCCCGCCCGGCCCCGGCGTGCACGGCATGTCCGGCCACCACGCCGCCAAGGCCGTATGGCGACGACTGCGGGCCTCCTGAACCGACCGGGCGGCGCAGGCCCCCGGCGCGCGGCATGATGTCCGCATGAGCACCTCTGTCTCCCCCGCCGTACGTCTGGTCCGCGGCGACATCACCGACCAGTCCGTCGACGTCATCGTCAACGCGGCGAACTCCTCGCTGCTCGGCGGCGGCGGAGTCGACGGCGCCATCCACCGGCGCGGCGGACCCGAGATCCTCGCCGCCTGCCGTGAGCTGCGCGCCTCGCACCACGGAAAGGGCCTGCCCACCGGACAGGCCGTCGCCACCACCGCCGGACGCCTCGACGCCCGGTGGATCGTGCACACGGTCGGCCCGGTCTTCTCCAGCGCCCAGGACCGCTCCGCCCTGCTCGCCTCCTGCTACCGCGAATCCCTGCGCCTGGCAGCCGAGTTGGGGGCGAGGACCATCGCTTTCCCGGCGATCTCCACCGGCATCTACGGCTGGCCGATGGACGACGGGGCCCGGATCGCCGTACGCACGGTCCTGGCGGAGACCGTGGAGCCGGTCGAAGAAGTGCGCTTCGTGCTCTTCGACGCGCACGCGTACGTGGAGTTCGAGGAAGTCCTCGCGATGCGCGGCTGAGTCCGCGAGTTCCGTACCGGCGACCCGCCACGAGCGCCCAAGGTGCCCGGCGACCCGCCACGAGCGCCCAAGGTGCCCGGCGACCCGCCACGGGGCGTGTACGAGGAGTCCGGCGGCCGCCACGAGCAGATGCTCAAGGTCTTCGGCGGCCACCGCGAGGATCCGGACGCCTGTCGGAATTCCGCGCGAGCGCCCTGTCGGATTTCCGCCAGCCAAGCCCCTGACCGGTGACCGATCCTGGAACCATGCACACCGACACCGAGCGCTGCGTGCGGGCCGTCCAGTCCAAGGACGCCCGCTTCGACGGCTGGTTCTTCACCGCGGTCCTGACCACCCGGATCTACTGCCGACCCAGCTGCCCCGTCGTGCCGCCCAAGGTCCGCAACATGACCTTCTACCCCAGCGCCGCCGCCTGCCAGCAGGCCGGGTTCCGGGCCTGCAAGCGGTGCCGCCCCGACACCAGCCCCGGTTCCCCCGAGTGGAACGCCCGCGCCGACTCGGTCGCCCGCGCCATGCGTCTGATCCGGGACGGGGTCGTCGACCGCGAGGGCGTGCCGGGGCT
The DNA here is from genome assembly GCF_002910905.1 of Streptomyces sp. SM11. Lineage (GTDB taxonomy): Bacteria > Actinomycetota > Actinomycetes > Streptomycetales > Streptomycetaceae > Streptomyces. Next base: position 11,037 of record NZ_NEUE01000279.1, read on the forward strand.
CGCCTCCCGGCTCGGCTACTCCGCGCGGCAGATCGAACGCCAGCTGCTGGCCGAGCTGGGCGCGGGCCCGCTGGCCCTGGCCCGCGCCCAGCGGGCGCAGACCGCCCGCCTGCTCATCGAGACGACCGCACTGCCCATGGCGCAGGTGGCGTTCGCCGCCGGCTTCTCCTCGATCCGCACGTTCAACGAGACGGTCCGCGAGGTCTTCGGCCTGGCCCCCGGCGAACTGCGCACCCGGGCGGACCGGGGCCCCCGGGCCGCCGCCGTACCGGGCGTCATCGCACTCCGCCTCCCGTACCGGGCCCCGCTCAACCCCAGCAACCTCTTCGGCCATCTCGCCGCGACCGCCGTCCCCGGCGTCGAGGAGTGGCGGGACGGCGCGTACCGGCGCACCCTCACCCTTCCGTACGGGCACGGCGTCGTCGCCCTGAGCCCGCAGCCCGACCACATCGCCTGCCGGCTCTCCCTCACCGACCCCCGTGACCTCACCCGGGCCATCAGCCGCTGCCGCTGGCTCCTCGACCTGGACGCGGACCCGGTCGCCGTCGACGCGCAGTTGCGGACCGACCCACTGCTCGCCCCGCTGGTCGACGCGGGCCCCGGCCGCCGGGTGCCCCGCACGGTGGACGGGGCGGAGTTCGCGGTACGCGCGGTGCTCGGCCAGCAGGTCTCCACCGCCGCCGCCCGAACCCACGCGGCCCGGCTGGTCACCGCCCACGGCGTCCCGGTCGAGGACCCCGAGGGCGGCCTGACACACCTCTTCCCGTCCCCGGACGCGCTGGCGGACCTCGACCCGGAGGCCCTGGCCCTGCCGCGCACCCGCCGCACCACGCTCACCACGCTCGTCGCCGCCCTCGCGGAGGACCGGCTGCGGCTCGACACCGACACCGACTGGGAGCAGGCCCGCGCCGAGCTGGCCGCCCTGCCCGGATTCGGCCCCTGGACGGTCGAGTCCATCGCGATGCGGGCCCTCGGCGACCCCGACGCCTTCCTCCCCACCGACCTCGGCATCCGCCGGGCGGCCGAGCGGCTCGGCCTGCCGGCCACCCCCGCCGCCCTCACCGCACGGGCCGCCGACTGGCGCCCCTGGCGGGCGTACGCCGTGCAGTACCTCTGGACGGTGGACGACCACCCCATCAACCGCCTGCCCGCCTGACGCAGACAAGGACAACGCTCCCATGACCACGACCCACACCACCCCCGCCTCTCCGGTGACCAAGCGGCACACGGTCGTCGACAGCCCCTACGGCCCGCTGACGCTCGTCGCCACCGACGGCGTCCTCTCCGCCCTCTACATGACCGACCAGCGCCACCGCCCACCCCAGGAGACCTTCGGCGTCCCGGACCCGGAGCCCTTCGGCGAGGTGGTCCAGGAGCTCACCGAGTACTTCGCCGGCGACCGCACCACCTTCGACCTCCCGCTCGACCTGCACGGCACCCCGTTCCAGCGGAGCGTGTGGGCGGAGCTGCTGAAGATCCCGTACGGCGAGACCCGTTCGTACGGCGAACTGGCCGAGGAGCTCGGCAAGCCGGGTGCCTCGCGGGCGGTCGGCCTGGCCAACGGCAAGAACCCCGTCGGGATCATCGTGCCGTGTCACCGGGTGATCGGCGCCTCCGGGAGCCTCACCGGATACGGCGGCGGGCTGGACCGCAAGCAGCGGCTGCTCGCGTTCGAGCGCGGCGGGGAGGAGGACGGAGTGCAGGCGCTGTTCTGAGGGAGCAGCGCTGTTCTGAGGGAGCAGCGCTGTTCTGAGGGAACAACGGGCGGGGGGGCGTACCGAAGCCGGTACGCCCCCCGCCTCTCCGCACACCGTCCTCAGCCGGTGAAGATCTCCACAGCCGTCCAGACGGCGAGGCCCAGCATGCAGATCCCGCCGATGCACTGCACGGTCTTCAGCGGTACGCGCTTCGCGATGAACTTCCCCGTGAGCAGCGCCAGGGCCGAGACGGACATCAGGGCGGCGGCCGAACCGATCGCCGTGGACCAGGTGCCGTTGCTCGCCGCGAGGTTGGCGGTGGTGATCTGTGTCAGGTCGCCCCACTCGCTGATGAAGACCGCCATGAACGCGGTCGAGTAGACCGGCCAGAATCCGGTCACGGTCTTCACCTCGGTCTCGTCATCGTCGTCCCCGCCGCTGCCGCGCAGCAGGAGGAACGCGCCGAGCGCGAAGAGCGAGGCCGAGACGAGCTTGACGATCCAGTCGGGCAGCAGGCCGATGAGGCCGCCCGCGCCCACGGCGATGGCGACGTGCACGACGAACGCGGACGAGGTGCCGAACCAGACGTACAGCGGACGCATCCGCGTGCCCATGGCCAGCGACGCGAACATCGTCTTGTCGGGGAGCTCCGCGAGGAAGATCAGCCCGAAGGCGGTGATGACCGCCAGAGGATCGAGGTCCATTCCGGGTGGCTTTCTTTTCGAGCCGGGCCCCGGATCTTCGCGAAGCGCCGCTCGGGCTTCTCGGAGGACCACTCGGCCCGGCATGACGGCAGCGCCCACAGGACGTGGACGTGTCATACAGGACCGAAGGTCTCGCCCGCCCGTGGGAACCCCTTTGCGGGATTCACGAGCCCGGCCACCGGGAACCCGGGGGCTCCAGTGTGTCGACGACCGGTTTGCGGGGCTACTCCCCTTCGCAGCCATCAACAGTACCCCACCCGGTCGGTCGTGGGTGCTGGTGTTCGAGCCGTGAGCGCCTCGGTAGAGTCGTGATGATCACCCGTGCCGCCGGTGGTCCCACTCCATCCCACCCACCGCGACGGGAAGGTCCCCCATGAGCCGCCGCCCCCGCAAGGACGTACCCGCCCAGGGCGTCCCCCGGCCCACCGTCAGCGTCTGCCGGGGCTGCTGCTGCGGCACCGAGAAGATCCCGGGCGTCGATCACGCGGCCCAGCTGGCTCGGCTGCGCTCCGGTCTTGAGGGCGCCGCCACCGTACGGGCGGTCGAGTGCCTGGACGCCTGCGAGCAGGGCAACGTGATCGTCGTGCAGCCCTCCGCCGAGGGCCGCCGCGCCGGGGGCCGGCCGGTCTGGCTGGGCCTGGTCAACGACGAGCATGCCGAGCAGGACATCGCGACCTGGGCGGCGGCGGGCGGCCCGGGCCTCGCGGACGCCCCGGACATCCTCGACCTGTACGTCTTCCAGCCGTCGCGCCGGGTCCGGGCGGGCCTGGAGGGCTGAGCACGCCGCCCCGGTCGGCCGCGGTCCCGTGCCGGGCGCAGCCGCCCGCCCGCCGGCGCGCACGGAGCGCATCGGCCGGGATCGACGGATCAGGAGGAGACCGAAGCCGACGACCGGGACGGAGCGGCGCAGGACGCCGACAGCGTACGGAGCGCCCCGGGCCGGCCGCGGCCCCGTAGGCCCGGTCAGCCGTCCGGCCCGGTCAGCCCCGCCAGGAGTTTCGGCAGCGAGACGCCGATCGGCTCCCGGACGATCTCGTCGGCGAGTTCGTCGTACGGGGTCGGCTCCGCGTTCACCACGACCAGCCGGGCCCCGTGCTCGGCCGCGATCCCGGCGAGCGAAGCGGCGGGCTGCACTCGCAGCGTCGTACCGACCGCCACGAACACCTCGCACGCCTTGGCGATAGCCATCGCATCGGCCAGCACTCGCGGGTCGAGCCGTTCGCCGAACATCACCGTCGCCGACTTCAGGATCCCGCCGCAGGCCGTGCACGCCGGATCGGACTCGCCGGCCTCGACCCGTTCCAGGGCCACGGCCATCGAGGACCGGGCGTGGCAGCGCGTGCAGACCACCCGGTGCGCGGTGCCGTGGAGTTCGAGGACCTTGCGGTCGGGCAGGCCGGCCCGCTGGTGCAGCCCGTCGATGTTCTGCGTGATCACCCGGACCGGTACGCCGGACCGCTCCAGCTCCGCGACCGCCCGGTGGGCCGCGTTCGGCTCGGGCTTCCGGAGGGCGGCATCGCGGCGCATCAGCCACGAGCGGCGGCGGATCGCGGGGTCGGCCAGGTAGAAGTCGTACGTGACGAGCTTCTCGGCCTCCGGATCCGTGCGCCATACCCCGTTGGGCCCCCGGTAGTCCGGGATGCCGGAGTCGGTGGAGATGCCGGCACCGCTGAGGATCGCGACGAGAGTCATGGGGGCGACCCTAGAGAAGCGAAAACCTCGCGTGCGAGCGCAATTCGCCCGTGTAAGGTGCGCGCATGGCCAAGGTGAGCGTCAGTCTGGACGCCGAACTCGTCGTCGAAGTCATGGTGCTCGCGGGAGTCGGAAACCCCCAGGACGCCGTCGAACTCGTGATGCGCGACTACATCGCGCGCGGCCACCGAACCGAGGCCCTGGTCGCCGAGCGCGAAGGGGCGGAGCGCGACGTGGAGATCAAGCCCGAGGCGCAGCAGGGCTGACCGCCCCCCGTCATGCGACCGGCTCGCCGTCCTCCAGCTCCACCGCTCCGCCACCGGACGCCAGGACCGCCAGCGCCGCCCGCACCCGGGGGCCGAGCGTGCCCAGCAGATAGCCGTCCAGATCGGCCGGCGCCACCAGCCTCCAGGAGAGCAGTTCCTCCTCCTGCAGCCGGATCGCCGCCAGCTGGGCGGCGGTGAGCACCCCGCCGTCGTACAGGTACGCCACGATCGGCGGACGTCCGACGCCCCGCACCCAGTCCACGGCGAGCAGCCGTCCCGGAGCCATGTCGAGGCCGATCTCCTCCGCCGTCTCGCGCCGGGCGCCCTGCCGGGGGGCCTCACCCGTCTCCGACTCGACCGTCCAGCCGGGCAGCGCCCAGCCCTTGCGGTAGTTCGGCTCGACGAGCAGGATCCGCCCGTCCGCGTCACGGAAGAGCGAGGCGGCACCGGCCAGGATCCGGGGGAGCCCGGCGATGTACGCGGCGTAGTCGGCATCGGGAGCCGTCACGGCCGACAGCGTAGTGGGGCCCGCCCTGCCCTGGGGCCTGTCGCACGGTTGTGGACGGCCATGGGCAGATCAGGGGTCGTGCGGATAGGGTCGGGGCGGCGCGACTGCCTGTTCGAAAGCAAGGGATGCAAGGTGACGGACGGAGCAGATGTGGAGACCGCCCGCGTGCTCGTCGCGGCGGACAAGTTCAAGGGCTCGCTCACGGCCGTACAGGTCGCGGAGCGGGTGACGGCCGGGCTGCGGCGCGTCGTCCCCGGGGTACGGGTGGAGACCCTGCCGGTCGCGGACGGCGGCGACGGCACGGTCGCGGCGGCGGTGGCCGCCGGATTCGAGCGCCGCGAGGCGCGGGTGACCGGCCCCCTCGGGGACCCGGTGACGGCGGCGTACGCGCTGCAAGGGTCCACCGCCGTGGTGGAGATGGCCGAGGCCTCGGGCCTCCAGCTCCTGCCCGACGGGGTGTTCGCCCCGCTCACGGCCACCACGTACGGCTCGGGCGAACTCCTGCGGGCCGCCCTGGAGGCGGGGGCGACGACGATCGTGTTCGGGGTCGGCGGCAGTGCTACGACAGACGGCGGCGCGGGCATGCTCGCCGCCCTAGGAGCCCGCTTCCTGGGCGCGGACGGCAAGCCCGTCGGCCCCGGTGGCGGCCCGCTCGCGGAGCTGGCCGAGGCCGACCTCTCGGGGCTCGACCCGCGCCTGGCGGATGTCGACCTGGTGCTGGCCAGCGACGTGGACAACCCGCTGACCGGGCCCAAGGGCGCCCCCGAGGTGTACGGGCGGCAGAAGGGCGCGAGCGAGGAGGACATCGCGGTCCTCGACGCGGCCCTGACGCGTTTCGCCTCGATTCTGGGGCCGGAGACGGCGGCCCTGCCCGGCGCGGGCGCGGCCGGAGGCATCGGCTACGGGGCGCTCGTCGCCCTCGGCGCCCGCTTCCGCCCCGGCATCGAGGTCATGCTCGACGTGCTCGGCTTCGCCCCCGCGCTCTCCCGGGCCACCCTGGTCATCACCGGCGAGGGCTCGCTGGACGAGCAGACGCTGCACGGCAAGGCACCGGCCGGGGTCGCAGCCGCCGCCCGCGCGGCCGGGATCGAGGTCGTCGCGGTCTGCGGCCGGCTGGCCCTGCCCCCTCAGGCCCTGGAGCAGGCGGGCATCCGCCGCGCCTACGCCCTGGCCGAGCTGGAACCGGACCCGGCGGTGTCCATGGCCCAGGCCGGGCCGCTGCTGGAGCGGGCGGCGGAGTCGATCGCCCGGGACTTCCTGCTGAGCTGACGCACGCGCGGAGGCACGGAGACGGGAGGGGCCCGGGGACCGGGCCGGGTCCCTCCGGTACGCCGGGTCGGTCCCGTGCCGCGTACCGGGCCCCGCGCCGCACGCCGGGCCTCTCCGGTACGACGGGCCCCGTGCCGTACGCCGGACCCGGGCGCTCTCCCGCACCCCATGCCTCCCCGCCCCCATCTCCTGCCCCCGCGCACACGGCCGCTCACCGCGGCGCGGACGACAGCCTCAGCACGTCCAGCGCCAGCACCAGGTCGACCAGCTCGCGCGGCCGTGACAGCGAGCGCCCGGTCAGCCGCTCCAGCCGCCGCAGCCGGTTGAACACCGTGTTGCGGTGACATCGCAGCCGTACCGCGGCCCGCCCCACCGAGCCCCCGCACTCCAGCCACGCCTCCAGCGTCCCCACCAGCACCGCGCGCTCCGCGGGAACCAGCGCCAGCAGCGGACCGAACACCTCCGCGAGGAGCCGGGCGGACAGCTCCGGCCGGCTCACCAGCAGGGCCGTCGGCAGCCGCTCATCGAGCCGTACGACCTCCCGGGTGCCGGGCGCACACGTCAGCAGCGCCGTGCCCGCGAGCCGCCGTGCCGTACCCAGCTCCGCCAACGAGCCCACCACCGGACTCATGCCCCCCGGCCCCGCACCGTGCTCCCCGAGCCGTGCCACCGCCCCGGCCGGGCCCGCCGTACCCAGCAGCACCACCGCGACGTCCCCGCCCCCGTCCCGGTCCTCGTCCCCGGAGCCGCACCAGCACCAGCGTGTCCCGTCCGGGTCCGGGACATCCGCCACCGCGGCCTCCGGCACGGGCGCGCCCAGCACCACCACCGCGTAACACCCTCGTTCCGGCAGCCCGAGGCCGCGCGCCGCGCACTCCGCCAGGTCCGCCACGGCCCCGCCCGCCAGCAGCGGGCCGAGCAGCGCCCCGTACCGCGTCCCACGCCGCATCCGCCGCTCCGTCCCCGGGTCCGGGCGCACCTGATGACCGATGAGGATGCCACCGGCCGTGCGACCGGGCGCCCGCCCGTCACCGCCTCTGTGCACGTGCACAACGAGGCCCTCCGTTCGCTGGTCGTCCGCATCGAGTCGGTCCCGCGCCGTGGACGCGCGTCCCGCCCGGTGCTGGTCTGTGGCACCACCCCACCAACCAGCACGACAGACGAACACGACACGACAAGGCGGAAGGAGGAGGACGCATGGCAACGCTAGAGATCCGCGCGCTGTCCGTCGGCTACGGCCCGGTCCGGGCGCTGCGCGACATCTCCGTCGATGTGCCGGACGGCGGGATCACCGCCGTACTCGGCGGCAACGGCGCGGGCAAGACCACGCTGCTGCGGGCCGTGTCGCGGACCCTCGGCTTCCACCGCGGGACGGGTACGGGCACCATCCGGTTCGACGGCCGCCCCCTGGAGGGGCTGCGGCCCGCCCAGGTGGTGGCCGCCGGTGTGGTCCAGGTACCGGAGGGCCGACAGGTCTTCGCCCGGATGACGGTGGCCGACAATCTGCGGGCGGGCGCTCTCGGGGCACGCGGCGGGCGCAAGGAGACGAGCGCCGCACTGGCCCGGGTGCACGAGCTGTTCCCGGTGCTCGCCGACCGCGCGCACCAGCGGGCCGGGCTGCTGTCCGGCGGCGAGCAGCAGATGCTGGCGATGGGCCGCGCCCTGATGGCGGGACCCCGGCTGCTCCTGCTGGACGAGCCCTCGCTCGGCCTCGCCCCGCTGATGGCGGCGAGGATCGCCGAGACCGTGCAGGAGATCAACGCGAGCGGCACCTCCGTCATGCTCGTCGAGCAGAACGCGGCCATCGCGCTGCGGCTCGCCTCCACGGCGTACGTCCTCGACGTCGGCGAGGTCGCCCTGTCCGGGCCCGCCGACGAACTCGCCGCGTCCGACGAGGTGCGCCGCCGCTACCTCGGCGTCGTCGACGAGGACGCGGCGTCGGACGCCGACCCCGCCGCCCGGACCCGCCGCACCCTGAGCAGGTGGTCCGCGTGACCACCACCGCAACGGCCTCCGCGCACAGCACCACGGCCGCCCTCGCCGTGCGGGACGTCACCGTCCGCTTCTCGGGGCTCACCGCCCTGGACGGCGTCTCCTTCACCGTCGAACCCGGCAGCGTGCACGCCGTCATCGGGCCCAACGGCGCGGGCAAGTCCACCTGCTTCAACGTGCTGTCCGGCGTCTACCGCGCCACCTCCGGACACGTCCGTCTCGGCGACACCGAACTCACCGGACTCCCTCCGCACGCCATCGCGGACCTCGGGGTCGCACGCACCTTCCAGAACCTGGCGCTGCCCCCGCACGCGACCGTAGCCGACAGTCTCCTGCTCGGCCGCCACCGGCTGACCCGCTCCGGGTTCGTCGCCACCGGCCTGCGGCTGCCCTCCGCCGCCCGCGAGGAACGGCGCCACCGCGACCGGGTCCGGGAGATCGCCGCGTTCATCGGCCTGGACAAGGAGTTGGAGCGCCCGGCGGGATCACTGCCGTACGGGCAGCAGAAGCTCGTCGAGCTCGGCCGCGCCCTGTGCATGGAGCCGAAGGTCCTGCTGCTGGACGAGCCGATCGCCGGGATGACCGCGGACGAGCGCCGCCGTACCGCCGCCGTCGTGGCCGACGTACGCGACAGCCTCGGCATCTCCATCGTGCTGGTCGAGCACGACATGGGAGTGGTGATGCGGCTCGCGGACGCGGTGACCGTACTCGACTTCGGACGACGGATCGCCGGGGGCACTCCCGCCGAGGTCCAGAACGACCCGGCTGTCGTCCAGGCCTACTTGGGAGCACCTCAATGACCACGTTCGTCGAACTCCTCCTCGGCGGCCTGTCGATCGGCTCGGTGTACGCACTCATCGCGCTCGGGTTCGTCGTCATCTTCAAGGCCACCGAGGTCGTCAACTTCGCCCACGCGTCCCTGCTGCTGGCGGGCGGATACGTCACCGCCGTGCTCCACGACGACATCGGGTTCTGGCCCGCGCTGCTCGTCGGGATCGCGGGGGCGGCATCCGTCGGGGCGGCCATCGAGTTCTTCGTGATGCGCCGCTACCGGGGCAGCGACCACAGCGTCCTGGCCATCGTCACCATCGGCGTCGACATCCTCCTGATCACCGAACTCACCCGCCGGATGGGCACGGACGTGCTCGCCCTCGGAGACCCCTGGGGCAACGAGGTCGTCTCCATCGGCGGCATCACCCTCGCCCAGACCCGGATCGCCGCGTTCCTCGCCGCCGGGCTGCTGATCACGGTGTTCCTGCTCGCCTTCCGCTACACCTCGTGGGGCGTGTCGATGCGGGCCGCCGCCGAGAACCCGCAGACGGCGGCGCTCATGGGCATCAAGCTGGGACGGGTGTCGCTCGCCGCCTGGGCCGTCGCCGGAGCCCTCGCCGCCGTCGCCGCGCTCTTCCTCACCGTGTTCCCGACCCCGGGCCTCGAACGCGCCACCTCGCTCGCCGCGCTCAAGGCCTTCCCCGCCGCGATCCTCGGCGGGCTCGACTCCACCACCGGGGCGCTGGCCGGGGGACTCATCGTCGGTGTCACCGAGTCGCTCGCCACCGGCTACCAGAGCGACCTCTCCTTCCTCGGCCGGGGCATCGGCGACCTGGCGCCCTACCTGGTGATGGTGGCGGTCCTGCTCATCCGGCCCGCGGGACTCTTCGGCACGAAGGAGCTGGCCCGTGTCTGACACCGCCGAAGCCGCCCCCGCGGCCCCCGCCGCGCCCACCACCGCACCCACCCGTGCCCGGGGCGTCACCGAACGGCTGCGCCGGCCCCGTACGTACGCGGTCCTCGCCGGCTCCCTCCTGCTCCTCGTCCTCCCCTTCTACCTGGACCGCTTCTGGCTCCAGGCCGGACTGTTCGCGATGGCGGCGGCGATCGGCGCCATCGGGCTCAACATGCTCACCGGCGCCACCGGGCAGCTCTCCATGGGCCACGCCTTCTTCCTCGCCGTCGGCGCGTACGGCTACTGCGTCCTGGCGGGGGAGAGCAGTACCGAGAACGGGCACACGCTGACCGGACTCGGGCTGCCCACCTGGCTGGCCGCGATCCTCGCCGTGCTGCTCGCCGGAGCGGCGGGCGGACTGTTCAGCCCCATCGCCGGCCGGCTGCGCGGCGCGTACCTCGGTATCGCGACGCTCGCGCTGATCTTCATCGGGCAGCACGTCCTGTTCAACGCGGGCTCGCTGACCGGCGGTTACAACGGCCGGGCCGTACCGCCGCTGTCGCTGTTCGGCTTCACCTTCGACGACACCGAAGTCGTGGTCGCCGCCGTGCCGTTCGGCTCCTCGGAGAAGCTCTGGTACGCGGGCCTGGCCGCGCTCCTGCTGAGCGCGCTGTTCGCCCGTGGCGTGCTGCGCGGCCGTCCCGGACGGGCCATGAACGCCATCCGCGACCACCGGATCGCGGCCGGGGTGATGGGCGTGCCGGTGGCCCGCTACCGGGCCGGCGTCTTCGTCCTGTCCTCGATGTACGCGGGCCTCGCGGGCGTCCTGCTCGCCCTGGTCTTCCAGCGGACCGTGCCCGAGTACTTCGGCATGATCCTGTCCCTCGAATACCTCGCCATGATCGTCATCGGCGGGCTCGGCAGCGTCGCGGGAGCGGTGATCGGCGCGGCGTTCGTCACCCTGCTCCCGCAGGTGTTCACGCACTACAGCGACTCCCTGCCGCTGGTCTCCGCCCCCGGTACGGGCGGGCTGGCACCCGGTGAGGCGTCCCGCTATCTGTACGGCGCCGCGGTGGTCGCGGTGGTCCTGTTCCTGCCCGGCGGCCTCGCCCGCCTCGGCCTCGCACGCACGAGGAAGCCGAAGGCTCCGAAGAAGCCGGGTGTTCCGAAGCAACCAGCGGCTCCGAAGCAATCAGCGGCTCCGAAGAATCCAGGGGAGAAGTCATGAAACTGAGAGTGCTCACGGCCGTGGTCGCGACCCTCGCCGTCACCCTCGTCGGGTGCAGCGGCAAGGCGACCGACGGAAAGGCGGACGAGGAGAGCGAGGGCGGGATCAAGACCGGCCCCGGGGTCTCCTCCTCGACGATCTCCCTCGGCGTGCTGACCGACATGACCGGCGTCTACGCCTCGCTCGGCAAGAGCGTCACCCAGGCGCAGCAGTTGTGGGTCAAGCAGACGAACGAGGAGGGAGGCATCTGCGACCGGAAGATCGAACTGACGGTCCGCGACCACGGATACGACCCGCAGAAGGCGATCTCCGCGTACACCGAGCTGGAGCCGGAGGTGCTGGGCTTCGCCCAGTTCATCGGCTCCCCGTTCGTCGCCGCCGTCGAGCAGCGCATCGACGGCCAGGACAAGGGTCTCGTCCTGCCGCAGGCCTGGTCGGCGAATCTGCTGGGTTCCCCGTACATCCGGGTCATCGGCGCCACCTACGACGTCGAGACGATCAACCTGATCGACTATCTCCTCGCCGAGAAGCGCATCGCGAAGGGCGACAAGATCGGTCACGTGTACTTCGAGGGCGACTACGGCGAGAACGCGCTCGTCGGCTCGAAGCACGCGGCGAAGGAGGCCGGTCTCACCGTCGTCGAGCAGAAGATCAAGCCGACCGACAACGACATGACGGCCCAGGTCGCCGCCCTCAAGCAGGCCGGGGTCAAGGCCGTGGTCGTCAGCGCGGGCCCGCGCCAGGCGGCATCGCTCGTCGGCGTCGCGGCGGCCACCGGCTTCGACGTCCCGGTCGTCGGCAACAACTCGGCTTTCGCACCGCAGCTGTTGAAGACCCAGGCGGGCCCCGCCCTGCTCAAGGACTACTACGTCGCCGCCTCCACGCTGCCCGTCGGGGACCCGGGCGACGGCCCCGCCAAGCTCGCCAAGGAGTACGCGGCCCAGTACCCGAAGGACGTCCTCGACAACGGCGTCGTCGCCGGATACACGGCGGCCTCCCTGTTCGGTGAGGCGCTGTCGAAGGCGTGCGACGACAAGGACCTCACCCGCGAGGGCATCGACAAGGCGCTGCTCACGATCAAGGGGTACGGGAGCGAGTTCGGGGTGTCGCACGACTTCTCGGACCCGAAGGCGCCGTCCACCCGGGAGAGCGTCATCATGAAGCCGGACGCCAAGGCCTCCGGCGGACTGAAGGTGGTCCGGCCGGCCGAGGTCGCCGCGGCAGCCGAGTCCTTCACTCCCGGTTCCTGAGCCCCTTCCCAGCTCGGCGGAAGGCGTACGGGCGGCCGTGCCCGTACGCCTTCCCGCGCTGAGGGGGCCGACTGGTCAGACCTTCCGGCCGTCCATCCCGACGTACCGGAAGCGGCCCCGCTCCACTCGGTAGACGAAGAACGCCTCCACCGGGCCGGTGCCGAACGGCCGCCCGCCGGTGGCCGCGTACACCAGGACGCAGCCCAGCGAGAAGACGTCGCTCGCCGGGCCGATCCGCCGCCCCTGCGCCTGCTCGGGCGAGAGGAAGCCGGGGGAGCCGACGATGACGTCCGTCGCCGTGAGGACGGTGTCGTCCAGGGCCCGCGCGATCCCGAAGTCGATCAGCCGGGGCCCGTCAAGGCCCAGCAGCGCATTGCCGGGCTTCACGTCCCGGTGCACGAGCCCCGCCGTGTGGACGGCCTCCAGTGCTTCCGCGAGCATCGAGCCCAGCGCCCGCACCCCGCGTTCCGGCAGTGGCCCGCCGCCGACCGCCTCGCCGAGGGCGGGCCCCGGCACGAACTCGGTCGCCAGCCAGGGGGCCGGCGCCTCCGTGTCGGCGCCCGCCACGCTCCGGCGCACGGTCACGGTCACCGCCCCCTGGACCCGGCCCTTGCCGTCCTGCGCCGGTACGTCCAGCCGCCGCGTGAAACTGTCCAGTACGCCGTCGGGCAGCGCGGAGCGGCTCCAGACGCAGGAGTCCGCCAGCACGGGCCAGGTGCCGCCGCTCTCGTACGGTGCGTGCCGGACCATCCCCGCCGTCCAGTCGGCCTCCCCGAGCGCGGCATTGCGCGTCAGCTTCCGGGCCTGGGCGGCGTTCTTCGGCACCCGCGCCGGATTCGGCGTGAACTCGTAGGCGCTGGGCAGCGCTCCCGGCAGCGTTGGACTCCTTGGCGTTCGGCTTCCCCGTCGCCCCCGTCTCCTCGCCGTCGGGCGCCGGGCCGCCCTGCTTCGCCGACCCGCTCCGTCCCGGATCCGGCCCGTCCCCGTCCTTCGACGCCGACCCACCGCATCCGGCCAGCAGCACCCCCGCCGCCGCGACCGTCACCACGCGTGTCCCCACCGGTATGAGCTTCATCCCGGCCCCCCTGGTCCCCGGACCGCACCCTGGCGGACATGGCCCGGGTGTCGGTTGCGAGGCGATTCTAGAAGCCGGGTACGGCGGAGGGACGGGAACCGGTACTCACCTCGGTGCCGAAACCTCTCAGCCACCGGGAGGGCTTCGCCTCTGGCGGCGCGGCGCGCGCGGTGGTAGGTGGCATCGAGCCGCCCTCCCGGGCGTGACGGGAACGCACGAGGGCCCGGATGCCGTGGAGCATCCGGGCCCTCGCCCTGTTGTCGCCTGTCCGTCGTCCCGCCGCTACGGCAGCTGTGCCGCCCGCGCCTCGCGCCGGTTGTCACGGAACGTGTTCACCCGTCGCGCCGTGGCGAACAGCGGGATCACCGCGCCGAGCACCACCTGGAGCGCGCAGCCCGTCTGGAGCAGCAGCTGACCGCCCGGCGCGTCGAACGCCCACGCGGCGAGCAGTCCCATCGCGGCCACGATCCAGCCGAGCATCGCCACCGCGAGGATGCCCCGCGGCTTCGGGTACTCCACCCGGCTCACCATCAGCCAGGCCACACCGACGATCGCCAGGAGGGTGGGCGGGAAGGGCAGCTCCAGGAGCACGATCGAGACGACCGTCAGCGCTCCGAAGGGGCTCGGCATGCCCTGGAACATGCCGTCCTTCAGCGTCACGCAGGAGAATCTCGCGAGTCTGAGGACCACCGCCAGCAACACGACGATCGCCGCCAGCGCCGATACCCGCTGATGGGCGTCGTCGGCGACCATGCCGTACACGAGCACGAAGTAGGCCGGCGCGAGCCCGAAGCTGATCAGGTCCGAGAGGTTGTCCAGCTCGGCGCCCATCGGCGAGGAGCGCAGCTTGCGCGCCACGAGACCGTCGAACAGGTCGAAGATCGCGGCCATCAGCATGAGGATCACCGCGGTGGCGGCCGAGTGCCGGGCCATGCCCGTCTCGTCGCTGCCCGTGAGGTGCGGGATCAGAATGCCCGTGGTGGTGAAGTACACCGCCATGAACCCGCACGTCGCGTTACCGAGCGTGAGTGTGTCCGCTATCGACAGCCGCATCGACAGTGGCATGTCCTCCGTGCCGTCGGCGTCGCTCTCCTCGGCGGCCTCCGGTACCCAGCCGGCCTTGGTATCAGGATCAATCACGGTCAATTCGAGTCACCCCCGCGGTGGTGGCCTGACCGACCTCGACCGCGACATCGATACCCTCCGGGAGGTAGATGTCCACGCGTGAGCCGAAGCGGATCAGGCCGATGCGCTCGCCCTGCTCCACCTTCGTGCCCTCGGGGAGGTACGGCACGATCCGACGGGCGACCGCTCCCGCGATCTGCACCATCTCGATGTCGCCGAGCTCGGTGTCGAAGTGCCAGACAACGCGCTCGTTGTTCTCGCTCTCCTTGTTGAACGCCGGAACGAACCCGCCCGGGATGTGCTCGACCGACGTCACGGTGCCCGCCAGCGGCGCGCGGTTGACGTGGACGTTGAGCGGGCTCATGAAGATCGCGACGCGGGTGCGCCCGTCCTTCCACGGCATGATGCTCTGCACCACACCGTCGGCCGGGGAGATGACCCGGCCGTCAGTGATCTCGCGCTCGGGGTCACGGAAGAACCACAGCATGCCCGCCGCGAGCGCGGTGGTGGGCACGGCCACGGCCGCCCAGCGGCCCGACTTGCGGGCGCGGGCCAGGCTGAGGGCTGCGGTGGCGACGGTCGGCAGGAGCCACGGCGATGCTCCGCGGGCGATGCGGACCCCGCCGCGGGGTGCAGAGATAGGGCTGTCGGGCATGGATGACCTTCGTAGCGGATGATGCCGCGCTGGCAACGGGGGACGGCGGCTTTCCGGCGATGCTATCGGTTGCCGGGCGCAACTGGGCAAGCCAGCAGCCGAGTCGGACGGCGGAAAGGCACCCGCCGAGGATGACTCGGTGTGATGTTCTTCGCCACCAAATCCCCTCGAAAGGGGCAATCAGCCCTGGAATCGGTACTCCTCCAAGAGGCGCCGGCCAATGATCATTTTCTGGATCTCGGCGGTACCTTCACCGATCAGCAGCATCGGGGCCTCGCGGTAGAGGCGCTCGATCTCGTACTCCTTGGAGAAGCCGTAACCGCCGTGGATGCGGAAGGCGTCCTCGACGACTTCCTTGCAGTACTCGGAGGCGAGGTACTTCGCCATCCCTGCCTCCAGGTCGTTTCGTTCCCCGGAGTCCTTTTTGCGTGCCGCATTGACCATCATCGCATGAGCGGCTTCGACCTTGGTGGCCATTTCAGCCAGTTTGAACTGGATCGCCTGGTGCTGGGCGATCGGTTTGCCGAAGGTGTGGCGCTGCTGTGCGTACGAAACGCCCAGTTCGAATGCACGCTGTGCGACGCCGCAGCCACGCGCGGCGACATTCACCCGCCCGACTTCGACGCCGTCCATCATTTGGTAAAACCCTCGGCCCGTCGTGCCCCCGAGGACGCGATTGGCCGGAATGCGCAGGTCGTCCATGATGAGCTCGGTCGTGTCGACGCCCTTGTAGCCCATCTTGTCGATCTTTCCGGGGATGGTCAGGCCGGGCCGGACCTCTCCGAAGCCGGGCTCCTTCTCGACGAGGAAGGTCGTCATCGACTTGTGGGGCGCGGTGCCCTCGGGGTGGCCTTCGTCACTTCGGCAGAGAACGGCCACCAGATTGGACGTTCCGCCGTTCGTCAGCCACATCTTCTGGCCGTTGAGAACGTACTCCTCGCCGTCCCTGACGCCCTTCGACGAAATCGCCGAGACGTCCGAGCCGAGCGCCGGCTCGGACATCGAGAACGCGCCCCGCACCTCGCCGAGTGCCATCCGCGGCAGGAACGTGTCCTTCTGCTCCTGGGTGCCGTGCTGCTTGAGCATGTAGGCCACGATGAAATGCGTGTTGATGATGCCCGACACGCTCATCCAGCCGCGCGCGATCTCCTCCACGCACAGTGCGTAGGTGAGCAGCGACTCACCCAGCCCCCCGTACTCCTCGGGGATCATCAGCCCGAACAGGCCGAGTTCCTTGAGCCCCTCGACGATGTGAGTGGGGTACTCGTCGCGGTGCTCCAGCTGGGTCGCGACCGGAATGATCTCCTTGTCGACGAAATCCCGGACCGTGGCGAGGATTTCCCGCTGGATGTCGTTCAGACCGGCGGTCTGGGCGAGTCGCGTCATGGCTGCTTCTCCTGTGGCTTCACGCGGTGGCCTTGAGGCTTCACACGGTTAGTTGGACGGCGTCGGGCGGCCCGGCTGTTCTCCCCCAAGGTCTGAATGGCCAGGGAGGTGCCCCCTCCCGCGCTCCTTGATGTACGTCTCGGTGGGGACCATCACCTTGCGGCGGAACACGCAGACCACGGTGCCGTCCTGCTTGTACCCCTTGGTCTCGACGTACACGATGCCGCGGTCGTTCTTGGACTTCGACGGGGTCTTGTCCAGCACGGTCGTCTCGCCGTAGATCGTGTCGCCGTGGAAGGTCGGCGCGATGTGCTTGAGCGATTCGACCTCCAGGTTGGCGATGGCCTTTCCGGAGACGTCCGGCACCGACATGCCGAGCAGCAGCGAGTAGATGTAGTTGCCGACGACCACGTTCTTCCCGAAGTCGGTCGTCTTCTCCGCGTAATTGCTGTCCATGTGCAGCGGGTGGTGGTTCATGGTCAGCAGGCAGAAGAGGTGGTCGTCGTACTCCGTGACCGTCTTTCCGGGCCAGTGCTTGTAGACGGCACCGACCTCGAACTCCTCAAAGGTGCGTCCGAACTGCATGATCAGGCCTCCGGGGCTTCGAACTTGGAGGTGCGCTGCATGCCGGCGGCCCGGCCCTTGCCCGCGATCACCAGCGCCATCTTGCGGCTGGCCTCGTCGATCATCTCGTCGCCGAGCATCGCGGAGCCCTTCTTGCCGCCCTCCTCGGAGGTGCACCAGTCATAGGCGTCGAGGATCAGCTCGGCGTGGTCGTAGTCCTCCTGCGAGGGCGAGAACACCTCGTTGGCCGCGTCGACCTGACCGGGGTGCAGTACCCACTTGCCGTCGAAGCCGAGAGCGGCGGCGCGTCCGGCCACCTCGCGGTAGGCGTCCACGTCACGGATCTGGAGGAACGGGCCGTCGATCGCCTGGAGGTCGTGCGTACGGGCCGCCATCAGGATGCGCATCAGGATGTAGTGGTAGGCGTCCGCCGGGTAGCCGGGCGGCTGCTGGCCGACGACCAGCGTCTTCATGTTGATCGAGGCCATGAAGTCGGCCGGGCCGAAGATCAGCGTCTCCAGACGCGGCGAGGCGGCGGCGATGTCGTCGATGTTCACCAGGCCCTTGGCGTTCTCGATCTGCGCCTCGATGCCGATCTTCCCGACCTCGAAGCCCATCGTCTTCTCGATCTGGGTCAGCAGCAGGTCGAGCGCCACGACCTGCTGGGCGTCCTGGACCTTCGGCAGCATGATGCAGTCGAGGTTCGGACCCGCGCCCTCGACGACCGTGATGACGTCCCGGTACGTCCAGTGCGTCGTCCAGTCGTTGACCCGGACGACCCGGGTCTTGCCGCTCCAGTCACCGTTGTTCAGCGCGTCCACGATGTGGTGGCGGGCGCCCTCCTTGGCGAGCGGCGCGCAGGCGTCCTCCAGGTCGAGGAAGACCTGGTCGGCCGGGAGGCCCTGGGCCTTCTCCAGGAAGCGCGGGTTCGAGCCCGGCACGGCCAGACACGAGCGCCGGGGGCGCAGCCGGTTCCACGAGGGGGGCGCGGCATGGCCGCTCTGTGCCGGGGTGGTGGCGGGCGACGGGTGGGCGGGCGTGGTCATGCGGGGACCTCCAGAGGGTCGAGCTCGTTCGCTTTCCGGATCTCGTCGACGATACGGCCGATGATCTCGGTGATGCCGAAGTCCTTCGGGGTGAAGACGGCGGCCACACCGGCTTCGATGAGTGCGGCGGCGTCGGCCGGCGGGATGATGCCGCCCGCGATCACGGGGATGTCCGGGGCCCCGGCCTCGCGCAGCCGGTGCAGGACGTCGGGCACCAGCTCGGCGTGCGAGCCGGACAGGATCGACAGGCCGACGCAGTGCACGTCCTCGGCGATCGCCGCGTCGGTGATCTGCTCGGGGGTCAGCCGGATGCCCTGGTAGACCACCTCGAACCCGGCGTCCCTGGCCCGTACGGCGATCTGCTCGGCGCCGTTGGAGTGCCCGTCCAGGCCCGGCTTGCCGACCAGCAGGCGCAGCCGACCCACGCCCAGGTCGGCGGAGGTGCGGGTGACCTTCTCGCGGACCAGGGCGAGTGTGCTGCCCGGCTCGGCGGTGACGGCCACCGGGGCCGAGGAGACCCCGGTGGGTGCGCGGAACTCGCCGAAGACGTCCCGCAGCGCCCAGGACCATTCGCCGGTGGTGACGCCCGCGCGGGCGCACTCGACGGTGGCCTCCATCATGTTCTCGGTGCCCGCGGCGGCCTTCTTCAGCGCGGCCAGTGCCTCGGAGGCGCGCGCTTCGTCGCGGTTGTCCCGCCACTCGTGCAGGGCGGCGACGACCCGGGCCTCGTTCTCGGGGTCGACCGTCATGATCGCGCCGTCGAGGTCGGCGGTGAGCGGGTTGGGCTCGGTGCTCTCGTAGATGTTGACGCCGACGATCTTCTCCTCGCCGCCCTCGATCCGGGCCCGCCGGGCCGCGTGCGAGGAGACCAGCTCGGACTTGAGGTAGCCGGACTCGACGGCCGCCATCGCGCCGCCCATCTGCTGGATCCGGTCGATCTCCGCCAGCGACTCCTCGACCAGCGAGTCCACCTTTGTCTCGATGACGTGCGAACCGGCGAAGATGTCCTCGTACTCCAGGAGATCGCTCTCGTGCGCCAGGACCTGCTGGATCCGCAGCGACCACTGCTGGTCCCAGGGCCGGGGCAGGCCCAGCGCCTCGTTCCAGGCCGGCAGCTGTACGGCGCGGGCGCGGGCGTCCTTGGAGAGGGTGACGGCCAGCATCTCCAGGACGATGCGCTGGACGTTGTTCTCCGGCTGGGCCTCGGTCAGTCCGAGGGAGTTGACCTGGACGCCGTAGCGGAAGCGGCGCTGCTTGGGGTTCTCGATGCCGTAGCGCTCGCGCGTGACGCGGTCCCAGATGCGGCCGAAGGCGCGCATCTTGCACATCTCCTCGATGAAGCGGACGCCCGCGTTCACGAAGAACGAGATCCGGGCGACCACGTCACCGAACTTCTCCTCGGGCACCTGGCCCGAGTCGCGGACCGCGTCGAGCACCGCGATGGCGGTCGACATGGCGTACGCGATCTCCTGGACCGGGGTGGCCCCCGCCTCCTGGAGGTGGTAGCTGCAGATGTTGATCGGGTTCCACTTGGGGATGCGGTTGACCGTGTACGTGATCATGTCCGTGGTCAGCCGCAGTGAGGGCACCGGCGGGAAGACGTGCGTCCCGCGCGAGAGGTACTCCTTCACGATGTCGTTCTGCGTGGTCCCCTGGAGCTTGTCGGGGTCGGCCCCCTGCTCCTCCGCGACCACCTGGTAGAGCGCCAGCAGCCACATGGCGGTCGCGTTGATCGTCATCGAGGTGTTCATCTGCTCCAGGGGGATGTCCTGGAACAGCCGCCGCATGTCACCGAGGTGCGAGACGGGAACACCGACACGGCCCACCTCGCCGCGGGCGAGAATGTGGTCCGGGTCGTATCCGGTCTGCGTCGGCAGATCGAAGGCGACCGAGAGACCCGTCTGGCCCTTGGCGAGGTTGCGGCGGTACAGCTCGTTGGACGCCTCGGCGGTCGAGTGACCGGCGTACGTCCGCATGAGCCAGGGCCGGTCCTTCTGACGTTCGTTCATCGGAGAACCTCAGACGTTGCGGAAGCGGTTGATGGCGTCGATGTGCTGCTCGCGCATTTCCTGGTCGCGCACGCCCAGGCCCTCGCGCGGCGCCAGCGCCAGGACGCCGACCTTGCCCTGGTGCAGGTTGCGGTGGACGTCGTACGCGGCCTGGCCGGTGTCCTGAAGGGAGTAGACCTTGGAGAGCGTCGGGTGGATCTTGCCCTTGGCGATGAGCCGGTTGGCCTCCCACGCCTCGCGGTAGTTGGCGAAGTGGGAGCCGACGATCTTCTTGAGCGACATCCACAGGTAGCGGTTGTCGTACTCGTGGTTGTAGCCCGAGGTCGAGGCGCAGGTGACGATCGTGCCGCCCTTGCGGGTGACGTAGACGCTCGCGCCGAAGGTCTCGCGACCGGGGTGCTCGAAGACGATGTCGACGTCCTCGCCGCCGGTCAGCTCGCGGATGCGCTTGCCGAGCCGCTTCCACTCCTTGGGGTCCTGGGTGTGCTCGTCCTTCCAGAACTTGTAGCCCTCGGCGTTGCGGTCGATGACCGCGTCCGCGCCCATGGCACGGCAGATCTCGGCCTTCTCCGGGCTGGAGACGACACAGATCGGGTTGGCGCCGCCGGCCAGCGCGAACTGGGTGGCGTAGGAGCCGAGTCCGCCGCTGGCGCCCCAGATCAGCACGTTGTCGCCCTGCTTCATGCCCGCGCCGTTGCGCGAGACGAGCTGGCGGTACGCGGTGGAGTTGACCAGGCCCGGGGCCGCGGCCTCCTCCCAGCTGAGGTGCTGGGGCTTGGGCATCAGCTGGTTGGACTTGACGAGCGCGATCTCGGCGAGCCCGCCGAAGTTCGTCTCGAAGCCCCAGATCCGCTGCTCGGGGTCGAGCATCGTGTCGTTGTGGCCGTCGGAGGACTCCAGTTCGACCGACAGGCAGTGGGCGACGACCTCGTCGCCCGGGTTCCAGGCGTTCACGCCGGGTCCGGTGCGCAGGACGACGCCCGCCAGGTCGGAGCCGATGACGTGGTACGGCAGGTCGTGGCGCTTGGTCAGCTCGCTGAGCCTGCCGTAGCGCTCCAGGAAGCTGAACGTCGACACCGGCTCGAAGATCGAGGTCCAGACGGAGTTGTAGTTCACCGAACTGGCCATCACGGCGACGAGTGCCTCGCCGGGGCCGAGTTCGGGGACCGGGACGTCGTCCAGGTGGAGCGACTTGCGCGGGTCCTTGTCACGGGTTTCGAGCCCCGCGAACATCTCCGCCTCGTCCTTGTGCACGGTGATCGCGCGGTAGGACTCGGGGAGGGGCAGGGCCGCGAAGTCCGCAGCCCTGCCCGCGGCGGAGCCGCCCTTCGATTCAGTCTGCGATTGGATCGCGTCCAGGATTTCCTTCACGGTGTTGCCTCCGGTGATGCGGCGTCGAGGGAACGCTTGAGGGGCCCTGCTGGCAGGGGGGTGCGGTGTGGAGGTGTTTGCCGTCGGTTCGGCGGGTGGAGCTCGGCTTTGCCCGGTGGAGCAGAAGGGTGCCTGTGACGCAGGCGTCCGGGCGCGCAGCACGGTGGTTGCGGGGACAGCCGGCGTACGTGTGAGGTCTCAGCACGCCGGCCGCCCGGACACCTTCAACGTATGGCACTCTGTGACACCTGACAAGGCACCCAGTGCCAACAATTTCTCTCACTTGTCATCTCGTGGGCACGCATGAGCAACACGATGGGCGCTACGAGACGTTCTGTCCTGCTGGCGGGCGGCTACCCGGCCCGTCGGTACACATACGGCGTCGTCGTGCCGAGCGCCGTGAAGCCGAGCCGGGCCAGAATCGGGGCCGACATGTCGCTCGCGTCGACCTGGAGGTAGCGGTAGCCGCGCTCGGCGGCCACGGTGGCCCGGTGGGCGACCAGGGCCCGGTACAGGCCCCTGCCGCGCCACTCGGCGACCGTTCCGCCACCCCAGAGACCTGCGAAGCCGGTGCCGGGGTACAGCTCCATACGGGCCGAGCTGACCGGCTCCCCGCCGGCCGTCGCCACCAGCGCCACGAAGTCGTCCGGCGCCCGCTCCAGCCGCGCCAGCACCTGGTGGCGCAGCCGGCCCGCGTCCGTGCCGAACGCCCGCTCGTGGGCCAGCGCCATCAGCTCCACCCCGGCCGCGTCGGTCACCGGACGCAGGACGACACCATCGGGCAGCCCGGCCCCGGGCCGGGAGGTCAGCGCCTCGACCGGGGCGACCAGCAGGGTTTCCGGCGGATCCGGTACGAATCCGGCCGCCCGCAGCCGGTCGCCCAGGTCGGCCGGCCGGTCATGGGAGTAGAGCTTCCACTCGAACTCCTCGTGGCCGAGCGCGGTGTAGTGCTCGATCTGGGCCCTGATCGCCGCGTCGGCCCCCGCGGTGTCCAGTGCCTGGTCCGACCAGACGACCCCGTTCCAGTCGTCGGGGCCGCCGACCTGGCGCACCAGGGGCCCGGCGCGCTCCACCCCGACCCCGGGGCCCTCGGCGCAGGCGTGTTCCCGCATCGTGCGGTCGTACAGGTCACGTACTTCATCGGTTCGCATGGGCGAACCACACCACGGGCCCGGGGCCACCGCGAACGGGTTCACGCCCCGGCCCGCAGGGACCCTCAACGCTCCTTGAGCGCCTGCTGGATCGTCCGCATGACCTCGTCCAGCGGGGCGTCGGTGCGCGCCACCGCCACAAGGACCTCGCCGTCCGCGGCCACCGTCGCGGCAGGGGCCCGCTCGGGCTCGGCCCCCGCGGTCCGCCCCGCTCCGATGCCCGTGCCGAAGGTGTCGCGCACGATGGCGAAGGCGCGGTCGAGCTGGGCCTCCACATCGCCCTGGCCGCCCGCCCGCAGCCAGCGGCGGAGCACATGGTTGTGCGCGGTGACCACGGCGGACGCGGCGACCTCCGCGAGCAGCGGGTCGTCGTTGCCCACATGGTGGTCGCGCTCGTCGAAGTGGCCCAGGAGATAGCGGGTGAACAGCCGCTCGTAGCGGGCCACCGACGCGATCTCGGCCTCCCGGAGGGTCGGCACCTCACGGGTCAGTTTGTAGCGGGCCACGGAGACGGCGGGCTTGGCCGCGTACATCTTCATGACTTCCTTGATGCCGCGGCAGACGGTGTCGAGCGGGTGCTCGTGCGCGGGGGCGGCGTTGAGGACGGCCTCGGCCCTGACGAGGGTGTCGTCGTGGTCCGGGAAGATGGCCTCTTCCTTGGAGCGGAAGTGGCGGAAAAAGGTCCGTCGGGCGACGCCCGCGGCGCCCGCGATCTCGTCGACGGTGGTTGCCTCGTAGCCCTTCGTGGCGAAGAGCTCCATCGCGGCGGCGGCCAGTTCGCGGCGCATCTTGAGCCGTTGGGCGGCGGCGCGCGTCCCCGCGGTGGTGGTCTCCGGGGCGTCGGTCGCGGCGGTGGCACGGGGTGACTTGGCGGGCTGGGACATGGCATGAACGTAACGCATCGGCGCAGGAGAGCGCGCCTGCGGGGGCGGGCCGCCGGAGGGTCCCAGCAGCCCGCCCCACCCGGCTCCCGGGTCAGCGACGGGCATATTCGCGGAAGCCGCGCCCCGTCTTGCGGCCGAGGCAGCCCGCGGCGACCAGGTGCTCCAGCAAAGGCGCGGGAGCCAGGCCCGGATCGCGGAACTCCGCGTGCAGCACCTTCTCGATGGCCAGCGAGACGTCCAGACCGACCACGTCGAGCAGTTCGAACGGACCCATCGGGTAGCCGCCGCCCAGCTTCATCGCCGCGTCGATGTCGTCCAGCGAGGCGTAGTGCTCCTCGACCATCTTGATCGCGTTGTTGAGGTACGGGAACAGCAGCGCGTTCACGATGAACCCGGCCCGGTCCCCGCAGTCCACCGGGTGCTTGCGGATCTTCGCGCACACCGCGCGGACCGTGGCGTGCACATCGTCGGCGGTCAGGACCGTACGGACGACCTCGACCAGCTTCATCGCGGGCGCCGGGTTGAAGAAGTGCATCCCGATGACGTCCTGGGGGCGCGCGGTCGACCGGGCGATGGCGACGACCGGCAGCGAGGAGGTGGTGGTGGCGAGCACCGCGCCCGGCCGGCAGACCTTGTCCAGCGCGGCGAACAGCTGCTGCTTGATCTCCAGGTCCTCGGCGACCGCCTCGACGGCGAGGTCGACCTCGGCGAACGCGTCCAGCGAACCGGCCGCCGTGATCCGTGCCAGCGTCTCGTCCCGGGCCCCGGCGGTGAGCCGCCCCTTGGCCACCGAACGCTCCAGCGACTTCGCGATCCGGCCCTTGGCGACGTCGGCCTTCTCCTGGGACCTGGCCGCCAGCACCACGCCGTAACCGGCCTTCGCGAAGACCTCCGCGATCCCGGAGGCCATGGTGCCGGAGCCCGCGACGCCGACGGACGCCACATCGCGCCCGGCCCCGGAGGCGGCGTCCGCCGCCGGGGTCAGCGCGTCGGGCACCACGTCCTGGCCGCCCGGGGCGTCGTACGTGTAGAAGCCGCGCCCGGCCTTGCGGCCGGTCAGGCCCGCGCCGCTGAGCTGCCCGAGGACGGGGGCCGGGGCGTGCAGCCGGTCGTGGGACTCGGCGTACATCGCCTCCAGGACGGTACGGGCGGTGTCGATCCCGATCAGGTCCAGCAGGGCGAGGGGGCCCATCGGCAGCCCGCAGCCCAGCTTCATCGCGGCGTCGATGTCCTCGCGGGAGGCGTAGTGCGACTCGTACATCGCGGCGGCCTGGTTGAGATAGCCGAAGAGCAGCCCGTCCGCGACGAACCCGGGCCGGTCGCCGACCGCGACGGGCTCCTTGCCCAGCTCCCGGGCCAGCTTGGTGACGGCCTCGACGGCGGGCGGCGCGGTCAGCACCGAGGAGACCACCTCGACCAGCTTCATCGCGGGCGCCGGGTTGAAGAAGTGCAGGCCGAGGACGCGTTCGGGGTGCTGGGACTCGGCGGCCAGCCGGGTCACCGACAGGGCGTTGGTGCCGGTCGCCAGGATCGCGGTGGGGGAGACGATCGCGTCGAGCTCCCGGAACACCTGCTGCTTGATCTCGTACGTCTCGGGCACCACCTCGATGACCAGCTCGGCCTCGGCGGCGGTGCGCAGTTCGTCGGACGTGCGGAACCGGGCCAGGGCGTCGCTCCGCTCCTGTTCGGTGATCCGTCCACGGCTCGCGGCCCGTGCGGTGGACGTTTCGAGGGAGGCGACGGCCCCCAGGGCGGCCGCCTCGCTGATGTCGATGCCGATGACCTCGCGGCCCGCCAGGGCCAGGACCTCGGCGATGCCGGTGCCCATGGTGCCGAGGCCGACGACGGCGATGGTGGAGAGAGGGGTGTCCATCACGGGACTCCAGAGTGAGTGACGACTGGGGGAGCACGGAACGCGCGGCGATGAGGGAGCGGCGCGTGGCGTGCGGAAGTTGCGTGTCGTGGAGCACGAGGCCGACGCGCGAGAGGCGCGCCCGGCCGTGAGGGGTGACGGACTCTGTCCCGGAGCCGCGTCGCACGGAAAAGCCGAACCGACAAGCACTCCGGATGGCTGCGTCACCAGGCCACCGGAGCCTGCGGGGAGTGTGCCCCGCTCAGATGAGACTAACTGGCGAGTAACGAGCGCGCCACCCCTGGATCCTTGTGCCCTGGACCACATGGACTCCGCGATGACTCCCCGATGCGGCCCGCACGGAACGTGTCCGTCGATACGCTGAGCGTCATGGATGAGGAGTTCCGTTCACTCATGGACCGGCTGGAACCCGAGGCGGCAGGGTCACCGCAGTACGCCCGGCTCGTCGCCACCGAGGACCCCGAGGAACTGGCCCTGGTCCTCGTGGAGCCGCACCGGCCCCTGTGGGCCCGCGAGATGGCCGCCTTCCGGCTCGGCTGCGCGGGCGACCGGCGGGCATTCGAGGCGCTGGTGCTGCTGCTCAACCACCGCGACCCCGAGCGCTGCGTATCCGCCGCCCACGCCCTGGCCCGCCTCAACGACCCCCGCACCCCGAGGGCGGCCGCCGCCCTCGCCACCAACGCCCTGCGCACCGCCTACGCCCTGCACCCGGTGCGCCTGCTGACCGACCTGCGGGCTCCCGAGTCGGTCCCCGCCCTGGTCGTCACCCTCCAACGCCTGCTGGCCCCCGGCGACCCCCACTGGCGCGTGGCCCTGGCCTGTGTCGAGGGCCTCGGCCACCTCGCCGACGAACAGGCCCGCCCGGTCCTCACGGCGGCCCTCCCGCATCCCCGCCTCGGCCCGGCCGCGGCGGAGGCGCTCAGCCGGCTGCCGGAGCGGTGAGCGGGCGGACGTAGCGCACCTCCGGCACCATGACCCCGCCGGCCGCGAAGTCCTCCTCCGCCCCGTCCGGCCGGAACCCGGCCCGCTCGTAGAACCGGCGCGCCGCCGCGTTCTCCCGGAGCACCCACAGCGCCATGCCGGGAGAACCGGCGACGGCGGCGCGGGCCGTCAGCTCGGTCAGCAGGGCGCGGCCGGTCCCGGTCCCGACGTGCTCGGGCAGCACGTAGATCGCGTACAGCTCGCAGCCGGGCAGCAGGCGGCCCGCGGCGCGGTGCGGGCCGGTGCAGGCCCAGCCGGTCACCGCGCCGTCCGGCCGTTCCGCCACCACGTGGACGGTATCGCCGCGTTCGGCGAAGTGCGCGCGTCGTTGCTCGGTCTCGCGGCCGATGTCCATCGCGTCCAGGTACGGCCCCGGAATCATGCCCCGGTACGCGTGCTGCCAGCCGCGCACCCGGATCGTGGCGACCGCCTCGCAGTCCTCGATCCGCATGTCGCGGACGGTGGTGCCGGCCGGGCGCGGGGGAGTGGTGGAGTGCCTCATGGCGGTCCATCCTCGCGTGCGACCCGTGAAGCGCGCGCCCTGTTTTCCGGTGGGCCCGCCCCGGCCGGGCGGCCGGGGCGGGCCCGTCAGGCTCAGTGGCGGAAGCCGAGCAGGCCGTGCAGGCGGCTGCCCTTGCTGTTGTCCACCGACTGGGCCGCCGCCTTCTCGGCGGGCAGCGGCTCCGGGTCCGGGAGAGCGGCGCAGACCGCGTCCGCCCCGCCCCGGCCGCGCGGGACCGTTCCGTCGGTCAGATAGGCCGTCAGGTGCTTGTCCAGGCAGTCGTTGCCGCTCAGCGTGATGCCGTGGTTGCCGCCGCCCTCCTCCACGACGAGGCTGGAGCCCTTGAGCTTGCGGTGCATGCTGACCGCGCCGCCGTACGGGGTCGCCGCGTCGTCCGTGGCCTGGAGGATGAGCGCCGGGGGCAGCTGACGGTTGTTCACCCGGACCGGGCGCAGCGGCGCCACCGGCCAGTTCGCGCACGGCGCGTTGTACCAGGTGTTGTTCCAGGTCATGAACGGCGCCTTCTTGTGGATCCGGCGGCTGTCGTTGCGCCAGGTGCTCCAGTGCTCGGGCCAGCCGGCGTCACGGCACTGGACGGCGGTGTAGACCGAGTAGCCGTTGTCGCCGCTCGCGTCGACCGCGCCGAAGTTCTCGTACACCTCGACCAGCGCCTCGGCGTCCCGGTTCTTCACGTACGCGGCGAACGCCTCGGCGAGGTAGGGCCAGTAGCCGTTGTAGTACCCGCCGGGCAGGAAGGTGTCCTCCAGCTCGCTCGCGCCGACCGTGCCGCCCGCGGGCTCCCGTGCCACGTCCGCCCGCATCCGGTACCAGGCGGCCTCGACACCTGCCGGATCGGTGCCCAGGCCGTACGCGGCGTCGTTCTTCGCGACCCAGGCGGCGAAGGCCTTGTGGCGGTCGTCGAACGCGGGGTCCTGGCCGAGGTTGCCCTCGTACCAGACGTCGTCCGGGTCGACGACCGAGTCCAGGACCAGGCGGCGCACACGCTCCGGGTACAGCTTGGCGTAGACCGCGCCGAGGTAGGTGCCGTAGGAGTAGCCGAAGTAGTTGATCTGCCGGGAGCCCAGCGCCCGGCGGATCACGTCGAGGTCCTCGGCGGCGCTGACCGTGTCCATGTACGGCAGCACGTCGCCGTGCTTCTCCCCGCAGGCCCTGGCGAAGGACTCCGCCCGGTCGCGGTTGATCCGCTCCGAGCGGAAGGAGTCCGGCACCGAGTCCGGGCGCACCGGATCGAAGTGTCCGGGCAGGCAGTTCAGGGCCGGGGTGCTCCTGCCGACCCCGCGCGGGTCGAAGCCGATCACGTCGTACTGGGCGGCGACCTTCTTCGGCAGCGAGGACGCCACGAACCCGGCCATCGACAGGCCGCTGCCGCCCGGACCGCCCGGGTTGACCAGCAGCGGGCCCTGGAAGGTCTTCGCGGTGTGCGGGATGCGGGACAGGGCGAGCGTGACCTGACGGCCCGACGGCCGGCGGTGGTCCAGCGGGGCGCGGACCTTCGCGCACTGGAGCGTCGGGTACCTCTCGGTCGGACAGTCGGTCCACTTGAGCTTCGGGGCGGGCGGTGCGCTTGCCGCGGTGGCGGCGGCCGGCGCGGGCGCGGCGGTCAGCAGACCGGCGACGGTCGCACCGACGGCGACCAGGATTCCTGCACGTTTTGTCATGGGGCCTCCCGGGGTGGCGGGACGCGGCGCCGGATCACCGGTCCCCGCCGCATGCTCCCCGAATTCCCCGGCGGACGGATCCGTTCCGCGCGGAGTCGACCCGTACGGTCACGCCATCGGCCCTGCGCGCGGTCCCCCGGACTCCGACGCGGACCTCACAGCAGGGTCAGCTGGGTGGGTCCCGGCTCCGGTGCAGCGGCCGGAGCCGGGCCGATCCGCCGGGCCTCGCCCCGGTGCGCCGGGCCGATCCCGAACTCGTCCGCCAGCTCGTGCACCTGACGCGTGATCCGGCGCTGGTACCAGGTGGGGGCGTACGCCCCGTCCACGTACATCCGCTCGTAGCGCTCCACCAGACGCGGGTGGTGCTGCCCCAGCCAGTGCAGGTACCACTCGCGCGCGCCGGGGCGCAGATGCAGCACCAGCGGGGTCACCGAGGCCGCTCCCGCCTTCGCGACGGCGGCGACGGTGGCGCGCAACTGCTCCGGGCGGTCGCCGAGGAACGGGATGACCGGGGCCCCTCAGTTGTGAGCTGTTGCTGGTTTGGTGTGCGTGAGTGGGTTGTGGCGCCAGGGGGTGGGTCCGGTGGTGTGACGGGTGAGGGCGGGAAACCGGGTACGGGTGTTCTGGGGTCGAATGGGTGACCTTGATGATGGTTGCTCGTTGTGCCGGGTGACAGGTTGCACGGCTTTGGGGCGGGGGTGTGGTGGTGGATGGTGTGCGCGCGTTGGCGGCCCGTTCGTGGTGCCCGGACCTTCGGGGGTGGCGGTCCGGGACCGTCTCAAACACCTCACCCCGCAGGATGAGCGGGTGCTGCGGGCGGTCGGTGAACATCAGGGCGTGCTCGCTTCACGTGACCTGAAGGTTCGCTGCGCGCAGGGTCTGGAACCTGGTGCTGATTCCTGGGCTGCGCGTAAGCGGGGGCTGACGAAGGTGTCGTCGTCGCGGATCGCCGGGGCGATCACCAAGGCCAGTCATGATCAGTGGGCGCTCGCCCGTCGCTGCCAGGCCGCACACATCCGGTCGCTGGAG
>NZ_NEUE01000280.1 GCF_002910905.1 Streptomyces sp. SM11
AGGAGAGCCGGCGTGAGCTTGAGGATCGTTGTCTGTGTGAAGTACGTGCCCGACGCGACCGGTGACCGGCGTTTCGCCGATGACCTGACGCTGGACCGTGAGGATGTCGACGGTCTGTTGTCGGAGCTGGACGAGTACGCGGTCGAGCAGGCGTTGCAGATCGCCGGCGAGGCGGACGATGCGGAGATCACCGTGGTGACGGTGGGTCCGGAGGATGCCAAGGACGCGTTGCGCAAGGCGTTGTCGATGGGTGCGGACAGGGCGGTGCACGTCGAGGACGACGGTCTGCACGGCAGCGATGTGATGGGGACGTCGCTGGTGCTGGCGAAGGCTGTGGAGAAGGCCGGGTATGACCTGGTGGTCTGCGGGATGGCGTCGACGGACGGTGTGATGGGTGTGCTGCCGGCGCTGCTGGCGGAGCGTCTGGGTGTGCCGCAGGTGACGCTGCTGTCCGAGGTCGCGGTGGACGGGGGTGTCGTGACGGGGCGGCGTGACGGTGACACGGCTTCCGAGCAGTTGGAGGCTTCGCTTCCGGCGGTGGTGTCGGTGACCGACCAGTCCGGTGAGGCGCGCTACCCGTCGTTCAAGGGGATCATGGCGGCGAAGAAGAAGCCGGTCGAGTCGCTGGACCTGGACGATCTGGGTCTGGACGCGGACGAGGTGGGTCTGGCGGGTGCGTGGACGGCGGTGGACTCCGCGACGGAGCGCCCGGCGCGTACGGCGGGCACGATCGTGAAGGACGAGGGTGAGGGCGGCCGGCAGCTCGCCGGGTTCCTCGCGGGCCAGAAGTTCATCTAGGTCCCGTGCCGTTCCTCTTCCCTCTCCCTCTCCCTCTCTCTTCTCTTTCTGGAGTGCGTTGTCATGGCTGAAGTTCTTGTTCTGGTCGATCATGTGGACGGTGCGGTCCGTAAGCCCACGCTGGAGCTGCTGACGCTGGCGCGTCGGATCGGTGACCCGGTCGCCGTCGCGCTGGGTGCGGGTGCGGGGGCGACGGCGTCGGTGCTGGGTGAGCACGGTGCGGTGAGGGTCCTGACCTCGGACGCCCCGGAGTTCGCGGAGTACCTGGTGGTCCCGAAGGTCGATGCGCTGCAGGCCGCGTTCGAGGCGGTCTCGCCGGTGGCTGTTCTGGTGGTGTCCTCGGCGGAGGGCAAGGAGATCGCGGCGCGGCTCGCGCTGCGGGCCGGCTCCGGGATCATCACGGACGCCACTGATCTGGAGGCCGGTGAGGAGGGTGTCGTGGCGACGCAGGCGGCGTTCGCCGCCTCGTACGCGACGAGGTCCCGGGTCTCCAGGGGGGTTCCGGTGATCACGGTGAAGCCGAACTCGGCTCCCGTGGAGCCGGCCCCGGCGGCGGGTGCGGTCGAGGCGCTGCCGGTGT
Organism: Streptomyces sp. SM11; assembly: GCF_002910905.1. Lineage (GTDB taxonomy): Bacteria > Actinomycetota > Actinomycetes > Streptomycetales > Streptomycetaceae > Streptomyces. The sequence goes on from NZ_NEUE01000280.1 coordinate 1,379, forward strand.
CGTTCGGTGCCGCGGCGACGGGTACGAGGGTCACCTCGCGGACGCCGCGTGAGTCGACCGGGCGCCCGGAGCTGACGGAGGCGGCGATCGTGGTCTCGGGTGGCCGTGGGGTCAACGGTGCGGAGAACTTCCCCGTCATCGAGGCGCTCGCGGACAGTCTGGGTGCCGCGGTGGGCGCTTCGCGTGCGGCGGTGGACGCGGGCTGGTACCCGCACACCTCCCAGGTCGGGCAGACGGGCAAGTCGGTCTCCCCGCAGCTGTACATCGCCTCGGGCATCTCCGGTGCGATCCAGCACCGGGCGGGCATGCAGACCTCGAAGACGATCGTCGCGATCAACAAGGACGCCGAGGCCCCGATCTTCGAACTCGTCGACTACGGCGTCGTCGGCGACCTCTTCGCCGTCGTCCCCCAGCTCACCGAGGAGATCAACGCCCGCAAGGGCTGATCCCCGGAGAACAGACCCGCCCCGGGCCGCACGGTGAACCCCACCGTGCGGCCCGTCCGCGTCTTCACCGTCGTTCTTCGGCGGCCGGGCGTGACGACATGTCCCGGTCGTCACGGTCCCGGTCGTTCCGGTCCCGGTCATTCGGGTCCCGGTCCTCACGGTCCTGTGTGCCGAGCCCGAACGTGGTGAAGGCCGTGCGCTCGGGCAGTGGGTAGAACTCCTTGCCCGTCAGCGCGTTGACGATGACGGCGGAACGCCAGGCGGCCAGGCCCAGGTCCGGTGCGCCGACGCCGTGAGTGTGCCGTTCGGCGTTCTGCACGAAGACGGAACCGGTGATCTCCGGTGCGAGGACGAGCCGTTGGGCCGGGTCGACCTGCGGACGTCCGGCCTCGTCGCGGACGATGTACGGGTCGAGAGCGGCGAGCAGCTTGTCGACGGGGCGCTCCCGGTAGCCGGTGGCGAGGACGACGGCGTCGGTGACGAGCCGGCCACGCGCCTCCTGCTGACCGTGCTCGACGCTCAGTTCGACGCGCCCCGCCCCGGTGGTGGCGGCGCCGGTGACCTCGATGCCGGGGGTCAGCGTGACGTCGGGCCAGCCGCCGCCGAGGCTGCGCCGGTACAGCTCGTCGTGGATGTCCCCGAGCGTGTCCCCGCTGACGCCCTTGTACAGCTGCCACTGGCGGGGCAGGAGCCGGTCCCGGGTGGCCTGCGGAAGTCCGTGGAAGTAGCGGGTGTAGTCGGGGGTGAACTGCTCCAGGCCGATCTTGCTGTACTCCATGGGCGCGAACGCCGGCGTACGGGCCAGCCAGGTCAGCCCCTCCGCCCCCTCGGGCCGGGACCGCAGCAGGTCCAGCAGGACTTCGGCGCCCGACTGGCCCGATCCGACGACGGTGATGTGGCGGGCGGCCAGCAGCCGGTCCCGCTGGGAGAGGTAGTCCGCGGAGTGCAGGACGACGGCGGCCGGGTCCCGGGCCAGCTCCCGCAGCGGCTCGGGGACGTGGGGCGCCGTGCCGACACCGAGGGCGAGGTTGCGGGCGTGAGCGAGCCCGGTCGTGAGGGTCTCCCCGTCGGGTCCCACCCGGGTGAACTCCACGGCGAACGCGTCCTGTCCGGGGTCCCACGCCACTGCGTCGACCCGGTGGCCGAAGCGGGTGGCGGGGAGTTCGGTGCTCACCCAGCGCAGATAGCTGTCGAACTCGAGGCGGTGGATGTGCAAGCGCTCGGCGAAGTAGAACGGGAAGAGCCTGCGGCGGATCTTGAGGTAATTGAGGTAGGACCAGGGGCTGGTGGGCTCGACGAGACTCACCAGATCGGCGAGGAAAGGCACTTGGAGGGTCGCGCCCCCGATGAGCAGCCCGGGGTGCCAGTGGAAGGCGGCGCGCTGTTCGTGGAAGACGGTGCGCAGCCCGGGGACGCCGTCGGCGAGCGCGGCGAGCGAGAGGTTGAAGGGCCCTGCCCCCACCCCCAGCAGATCGAGGGGCGGCATGCGCGGTCCGGGCGTCATCGGGTTCCTCCGGCGGGGATCGCTGGGGCAGGGGGTCGTCCCGGTCGAGTCGAGCGCATCGTCAACGTCATGGCGACAGCCTTTCCGCGGCAGGGGCATCGGTACCTTCGGCCGACGGGCCTTCGCTCACAGCACGGTCCGCCGCGGCTTCGGTCGCGGCACGGTCCGCCGCCGCCGTGACGAGGTCGAGCAGCGGAAGCAGGTCGGCCGTCGCGGCACTCGGGTGCAGCAGGGTGGCCTTCAGCCACAGGCGGAGCCGGCCGTCGCCGTCCTCCGCCACCGCTCGGCCCAGGACGGCGCGTCCCTCGGCGAGCAGAGTGCGGCGGACAGCGGCGACCACGGCGTCGCCCGCCTCGTCGGGCAGCGCGTCGGCCACCGTCGGCCGGAACAGCACGGTGCTGATCCCGATCCCGCCGGGCCGACGGCGCAGTGCGGGTCGCGCGTCCACGGCCTCGCCGAACTCGTGGGCCGTACGCACGCAGTGCTCCACCAGTTCGCCGAGTCCACGGCGTCCGAGCGCCCGGAAAGTCACCGCCATCTTCAGGGCGTCGGGGCGCCGGGTCGTGCGGATCGAGCGGCCCAGCAGGTCTGGAAGTCCGGCCTCCGTGTCGTCGTCGGCGTTGAGGTAGTCGGCGCGCAGGGAAAGCGGCGCGAGCATCCCGACGTCCGCGACGGCCAGCACCCCGGCGGCGACCGGCTGCCAGCCGAGTTTGTGCAGGTCGAACGTTACGGAAGCGGCGTGCTCCAGCCCCGCGAGCTGAGGCGCCAGGCGCTCGCTGAACAGCAGCGGACCACCGTACGCGGCATCGACGTGGAGCTGCGCCGCGTGCCGTTCGGCGATGCGAACGATCTCCGGGAGCGGGTCGACGCGCCCCTCGTCGGTCGTTCCGGCGGTGGCGACGACCAGGACCGGCGCTCCGGCGAGGGCGGCCAGGGCGCGGTCCAGGGCGGCCGGGTCGATCCGGCCGTCGCGGCAGGCGACGACCGTGGGAGCGGGCAGACCGAGTATCCAGGCGGCGCGGTGGACGCTGTGGTGGGCGTTGGCACCGGTCACCACCCGCAGGGAAGGGGATGTCGCTCCCTGTGCCGCTCGTTCCCGGGCGAGGAGCAGGGCGACCAGGTTGGACTCGGTGCCACCACTGGTGATGAGCGCGTCAGGGGCCGGGGCCGTCGGGTGGACGAGCCGGGCCAGTGCGGCGGTGGTCAGCTCCTCGATCACTCCGGCGGCGGGCGCCTGGTCCCAGGAGTCCATGGAGGGGTTGAGGGCCGCCCCCGCCAGGTCCGCCGCGACGGCCACGGCGAGCGGCGGGCAGTGCAGATGCGCGACGCAGGCGGGGTCGGCCGGATCGGCGGCCCCTTCCGCGACCGCGCGGACCAGGTCCCCGAGCGCGGCTTCGGGGCCGACGCCCTTCTCCGGCAGGACCGGGGCGCAGAGGGCGCGGGTACTCAGGGCCACGGCCTCGGGCCCTCCGGCGGGCAGCGGCCCGCCCCGGGCGCGGGCGGCGTTCTCCAGCGCGTCCAGGACGATCGCGGTGAGGTCCCGCAGCCGTCCCGGCCCGTGCACACCGCCCGCGACGAGGCCTCCCCGCACGCCCTTCGCGCCGGGTGCCGACGGCGTACCGGCGCTCACGCCCCACGTTCCAAGGAAGGTCCACCGGGGAGTGGGAGCGGAGCAGGCGGCATAGCGAAGCCCTTCGGTCGGAGTGCGCGGCGGGTCGTACGGAAGCGGGGTCCACGCGCAGGGCGACACCGGGGCGGAAGATCCACCACCGGACATTCAGCGGTTAGGCTAACCTAACTCCGAGGGTGCGAACGACAGGCGGCCCGCCGGGTCATGGAAGCTACTTCGCATACCAGGGGCCGAAGTTGTTGGGACCCGCCTCCGCTGCCCGGCGCAGCGCGTCCGTGGAGCCCAGCAGATCGGGCGGCAGATAGCCGGATCGTACGCCGAGTTCCCATCCGTGCACCTGGACGGCGAGGGCGGCCAGGGCGAGGGCATCGAGCGGCAGCAGGGTGCGGGGGGCCGGGTGGGGCCCCACACCCTCCCGGTAGGTGTCGAGCCGGACCGCCAACGCCTGCTCGAATGCCTGCTGTTCGTCGTCGAGGAGCACGCGCAGCAGCCGCCGATCAGGGGTCGGTGTGCCCGCGGCGTCCAGCACGGCGGCCGCTTGTGCCCGCTCGACGGCATCGGGCTTGCGCAGCGGCACGGTGGGCCAGTGGCGGGGCTGGGGGCCCTCCGCCCAGGTCAGGTAGAGGCACAGAGCGTCCATCGCGGCGAGATCCGCCGGGTCCGATGAAGAGGCGAGCGGTGAGTACGGCACTCCTTCGTGGATCTCGGGCGCGTAGTCGTCCCACAGCAGCAGGCCGACCACCCGCTGCCAGTCCCATACGAGTCCGCTGACCAGGGAGGTCGCGAAGGCGTCGAGCCAGGTCCGGACCGAGGGGGCCTGCGCGCCCGCGTGACCGAAGGCAGCGCTGAAGGATATGTCCTCGGTGCTGAGCTTCTCACCGATCAGCGGGAAGGGGATCTCCTGGTCGCCGTCGGGAAAGCAGCCGACGCTCAACTCCCCCATGCGGCACTCCGCCGCCGTGCGCAGCGCGGAGCGCGCCACATCGTCGAGCGCGGCCTCCCGCACAGCGCGGGCGGCGACGTGGTCGAGCAGTTCGTCGGCCGCTTCGGCCATGCGTCTGGGGGCCGGGTCGTCGTAACGCATCAGATGCCACCGACCCGCGACGCGCCCGACGATGCCCTCCGACGCCTCGTCCAGGCGCCTGGCGTCCACCTCATGACACGTCACTTCCCGCACGTACCCCGTCCTTTCGTGACCTTCGATCCGGAAGCGGCACGCTATCAGCGGGCTCGGACACCCGCCGGTCCGTACGGGTGCGGCCCGGTGCGGGGCGGCGGCGGCCGTCCCGCACCGGGCCGGTCTCACGCCGCTTCGGTGGGCAGCTCCGCGCGGATCTCCCGCGCGGCGGCGACCAGGTTCTCCAGGGAGGCCCGGGTCTCGGGCCAGCCACGGGTCTTCAGGCCGCAGTCGGGGTTCACCCACAGGCGCTCGGCCGGAATGGCCTCAAGTCCCCCGCGCAGCAGAGCCGCTGCCTCTTCCGTGCTGGGGATGCGCGGCGAGTGGATGTCGTAGACGCCGGGTCCGGCCTCACGGGGGTAGCCGTGGAGGGCCAGTTCTCGGGCGACCCGCATGTGGGAGCGGGCGGCCTCCAGGCTGATGACGTCGGCGTCGAGGTCGTCGATGGCCTGGACGATGTCGCCGAACTCCGCGTAGCACATGTGGGTGTGGATCTGGGTGTCCGGCCGCACGCCGGCGGTGGCGAGCCGGAAGGACTCGGTCGCCCACTCCAGGTACGCGGCGTGCTCGGCGGCCCGCAGCGGGAGCGTCTCGCGCAGGGCCGGCTCGTCGACCTGGATGACCGAAGTGCCGCTCGCCTCCAGATCGTTCACCTCGTCGCGCAGGGCGAGGGCCACCTGGCGGGCTGTCTCGCCCAGCGGCTGGTCGTCACGGACGAAGGACCAGGCGAGCATGGTGACCGGGCCGGTGAGCATGCCCTTGACGGGGCGCTCGGTCAACGACTGCGCGTACGTGGTCCAGCGCACCGTCATCGGCTCGGGACGCGAGACGTCACCCGCGAGGACCGGCGGCCGGACGTAGCGGGTGCCGTAGGACTGGACCCAGCCGTGCCGGGTGGCGAGGTAGCCGGTGAGCTGCTCGGCGAAGTACTGGACCATGTCGTTGCGTTCGGGCTCACCATGCACGAGAACGTCCAGCCCGGCCTTCTCCTGGAAGGAGAGGACCTCGCTGATCTCGTCCTTGATGCGCTCCTCGTAACCCGCCTCGTCGATGCGACCGGCACTCAGGTCCGCGCGGGCGGTGCGCAGTTCGGTGGTCTGCGGGAACGAGCCGATGGTGGTCGTCGGCAACAATGGCAGCCCGAGGTGGGCACGCTGGGCGACGGTCCGCTCGGCGTACGGCTCGGAGCGGCGGCCGTCGGCTTCGGTGATGGCCGCCGTACGGGCCCGGACGGCCAGGTCGCGGGCGATGACGGCGTCGGTGCGGGAGGCCAGGTCGGCCCGGTTGGCAGCGAGTTCGGCGGCGATGGCCCCGGTGCCACCGGACAGACCACGCGCCAGGACGACGATCTCCTGGGCCTTCTGCTTGGCAAAGGCGAGCCAGCGGGCGATCCGCGGGTCGATGTCGTGCTCGGCGTCCGCGTCCAGCGGGACGTGCAGCAGGGAGCAGGAGGCGGAAACGTCGACCCGGTCGGCGAGGCCGAGGAGGGTGCCGAGGATGGCGAGGGACTTCTCGTAGTCGTTGATCCAGACGTTGCGGCCGTTGACGACACCGGCGACCAGGCGCTTGCCGGGCAGTCCGCCAGCCGCCGCGAGGGCGTCGAGGTTCCCGGCGCCGGACTCGGTGAAGTCGAGCGCCAGCCCGTCGACGGGGGCCTTGGCGAGGACCGGCAGCGCCTCGCCGAGCCGCCCGAAGTAGGAGCCGACCAGGAACTTCGGCCGGTCGGTGAGTTCGCCGAGCTCGCGGTAGGCGCGGGCGGCGGCGTTCAGCTCGGCCGGGGTGCGGTCCTGGACGAGGGCGGGCTCGTCCAGCTGCACCCATTCCGCGCCCGCCGCACGCAGGTCGGCGAGGACCTCGGCGTACACGGGGAGCAGCCGGTCCAGCAGGGTCAGCGGCTCGAAGTCGGCGGCCACACCGGGGGCGGCCTTGGCGAGCAGGAGGTAGGTGACTGGGCCGACGAGGACCGGGCGCGGAGTGTGGCCGAGCGCCAGGGCTTCTCCGAACTCCGCGACCTGCTTGGCGGAGTCGGCGGCGAACACCGTGTCCGGGCCCAACTCGGGCACCAGATAGTGATAGTTGGTGTCGAACCACTTCGTCATCTCCAGCGGCGCGACGTCCTGCGTGCCGCGTGCCATGGCGAAGTAGCCGTCGAGGGCGTCGGCGCGGACGGCTTCGCGGTGCCGCTCGGGAACGGCGCCGACCATGACGCTGGTGTCCAGGACATGGTCGTAGTACGAGAAGTCACCGGTCGGCACGTCGTGGACGCCGACCTCGGCGAGCTGCTGCCAGGTTCCCCGGCGCAGTTCGGCGGCGGTCTGCCGGAGGGCGTCCGCGCCGACACGGCCCTTCCAGTAGCCCTCGACGGCCTTCTTCAGTTCACGGTGCTGTCCCTGGCGGGGGTAGCCGTACACGGTGGCCCGTGCTGCCGCGGCTGCGGGCTTCGCTGTCACGTGACTCTCCTTCGCGAGCGTGTCTGCTGTCGCAGATCCCGGTACGGGACGCGGACGCGAAGGGATGACGCGTAGGGCGGACACCGGGACACGGCGAACCGTGCCCGTCCACCTGACGGTTACGCCGACCCGCCCACGAGGTCACCGGGATCTCCGCACGCGAACGGTCGCGTGCGGGCAGCGGGCAGGTCTTCGGACTCGCGGGCACGTCTGCCGGAGGCAGACACCTACTGGCCGTCGCTTCCCAGGCCCGGCCGGGCCCAGTGCGTATGACGGCGGTCGTTCCCACTCACCGCTGCGGGGCAGTCCCGGATTCCCACCGGGTTCCCTCTTACGACACCCCGTCTGGCGGACAGGGCGAACCAGCTGCACCGGTCAGCCTAAGGGGGCTTCTGTCCGGCGCACACCGTTGTTCACGCTTCGGACGGTGATGTGGGACACGACCCGGCCCTCACTTGGCGCCGGGCCGGGCCGGGTGCCGCGCGGCGGCCGACCGCGGGCCACGCGCAGGTTCTCTGTTCGTTCGACCGTTCGTCAGTGGCTCGCTGACCACCGGTCAGGTCGCTCGGGTCGACTGGGCGTGACAGTGACACAGATGTAACCGAATGGCGTAGGGACTGCGGAACCACAGAGCGTCACAAGCCGTTCTTCTTCCCACTACACGGCCGCCGACCCGCGGCGAGGCCGACCGAGGAAACGGAAACGTCAGATGAAGAAGACAGTCGGGTGGGCCCAGGACGGCGACGACTGGACGATCACCGTGAACGGCACGCTGTATCGCGCCGTCGAGCGGCCGACGGACGGCCGGGTGCACGACTACTTGGTTCGGGGCAGCGACCTGACCGCCGAATGCCCCAGCCTGGGGCACGGACTCGGCGCGATCCGGGCGCACGAGTCCCGCGGCTGACGCCGCACCGGTCCGACGACGAGGTGCGGCGGCCGGGGTCGCCCGCGCCTCGACGCGGACCTTTCAGCCGTTCGTACGATCCGCGCCATCCGTACGGTTCACGCCGCCCGCACCGGCCGTACCGCCGGTGCCGCCCGTGCTCTGCGTACTGTCCGCGTCGACCGGCCCCCGGCGCAGCAGATAGGTGTCCATGATCCAGCCGTGCCGTTCGCGGGCCTCCGCGCGCAGCTGGCTGATCCGGCCGGCGACCTCGTCGAGCGGGCCGGAGACCAGGATCTCGTCGGGGGTGCCGATATACGCGCCCCAGTGGATCCACAGGCCCTTGCCCGTCAGGTGGGTGAAGCTCTCGTGGCCGTCGAGCATCACGACGATGTCGCCGTCGTCCTCGGGAAATCCCTGGGCGAGACGCCTGCCGGGGGTGATGTGGATGGGGCCGCCGACCTGGTTCAGGGTGACGCGGTGACGTGCGGCGAGAGCGGAGACGCTACTGATGCCGGGGATCACCTCGTGGCCGAACTGCACCGTGCCCCGGCCCAGAATGTCGTCGAGGATCGCGAGGGTGCTGTCGTACAGGGACGGGTCGCCCCACACCAGGAAGGCTCCGCACTGTCCCGGCGCGAGTTCCTCGATGATCAGGCGTTCGCAGATGTCGGCGCGGCGGTGACGCCAGTCGTGCACCGCCGAGGCGTAGCGCCCGCCGTCCCGCTGGGTGCGGTCCCGCCACGGGTCCTCGGCCTCGACGACGCGGTAGGGGCCGGTGAGGTGTTCGTCGAGGATGTCCCGCCGCAGCCGGGTCAGGGACCCCTTCTCCTTTCCCTTGCCGACCACGAAGAAGACGTCGGCCCGGCGCATGGCCTTCACCGCGGCGAGGGTCACGTGGTCGGGGTCGCCGGCGCCCATGCCGATGACGAGGATGTGGCGGGGTGCGTCGCTCATGTCGGCCGATCATGCCAGGAGCGGGACGGGGTGGACCTGCCAGGAGCGGGACGGGGTGGACCTGCCAGGACGTCCAGCCATGCGTTCGCGGGCAGAAGGGCGGCGCGGGTGGCGTACGGGCTGCGGACGCCGGCCGCACCCAACAGGCCCTGCGTCATCGCATCAGGGGACGGGGGCGGACAGCAGGGTGCCGTCCTCGAAGGTCAGGTAGAAGGAGCCGCCGGACACCAGGAGACTGGACGGCCGCATCAAGGGAGCGTCGACGGCCTCACCCTCCCGAGGCCAGCCGCGGAACGCGGACCGGCTCGCCACGGCCGTGCCGTGCTCCAGGTCGAACCCCCGCAGCCCGCCGGACCCGAACACCAGGACCCGGTCACCGGCCACGATGACGGAGTCCTCGTGGTTCCAGGTCAGCGACCACTGCTCGCGCCAGGTCCGCGGGTCGAGGGCACTGAGGTACGCGGAGCCCTTCGCCGTACCGCTGCCTCGCACGAACACCACTTCTTCGTGCCGCGCGCCGTGCAGCATGTCAACACGCGTGTCGCTGACCTTCCTGAGCGTTCGGGTCTCCCGCACCGCGTCCAGACAGGCGATGTACGGGTCGCCCCGCCCCGGGCGGGGACAGTGATCGGAGATCCTGTCCAGATCCTTGCCGGTCTTCGGGTCCAGGGTGCGTGTGTCCCCACCGGTCAGCCAGAGGCGGTCGCCCGCGATGTCCAACGAGTCGGCCCGCATGGAGGGCATGGCGCGTTCCCACTGCTTCTCGCGGTCCTCGACGGAATACGCGCGGAGGAACACGTCCCCGGCCTCGGCCAGCCCGCCCTCCGCGACGTAGGAGACGAAGAGCTGTCCTTCGTGGACCCGGGCAGCGGCCGACTGGTACCCCTTGCGGCCCGGCAGTCTGGCCACCCGCTTCCCTTCGCCGAGATCGAGCACGTCGACACCGGTACCGTCGGGCGAGGTGGTGTAGACGTGCCGGCTGTCCAGTTCGACGAAGGGCAATGATTCGACGCCCTCTCCGCCGTCGTCGGCGGGATAGCGCCACGCGGGTGTGCCGTCGGCCGCGTTCCTCGCCTCCAGGCGCCTCCACCTGCTGTCCTGGTCCCACAGGACGCAGACGAGCACGGTGCCGCTGAGCGAACAACGCGACGCGCTGCCCTTTCCTTCGACGGACGTGATCCACGGCTGCCAGCCTTCGGGCTGCAGCGTGCGGTCCAGCGCGTCCGGTCCAAAGTCGCCCGTTGTGTCAACGGCCACGGGGGCGGTGCGATCGGCGGCGGAGTCGGGCGGCGGTCCGGCGGGCGCCTTCCGGGGTGCCGGGGGTGCGAGGAGCGCCCGGCCCACGGCCGTCTCGTACGCGCGGATCGCGCCGAGCACGCCGTCCGGCCAGGGGAAGGGCTCCCGGCCGGGCACCCGCACGGCCCCCGGGCGGGCCGACGCGGCCTCCGGGTCCAGGGTGCGGATCAGGTCGTCCGTCGTCGGGCAGCGGCCGGGTTCCGGTCGCAGGCAGTCGGCCACGACCTCCCGCAATTCCTCGGGCACATGCGCGCGTTCAGCCTCGCCCTGCACGATACGGTGCACGCTCGCGGCGAGTTCGCTGTCCTCGAACGGCCCGTGTCCCGTGGCGGCGAAGCAGAGGACGGCGCAGAGGCAGAACACGTCGGACGCGGAGGTCACCGACCGGCCGCCCTCGATGTGCTCGGGGGACATGAAGCCCGGCGAGCCGACCATGATGCCGGTCGCGGTCAGCGCCGTCGCGTCGTAGGCCTGGGCGATGCCGAAGTCGATGAGCCGTGGGCCGGAGGCGCCGAGGACGACGTTGGCCGGCTTCAGGTCCCGGTGCACCAGTCGCGCCCCGTGCACGGCGGCCAGCCCCCGCGCGAGGTCCGCACCGAGCCGGCGCACCACGTCGACGGGCAGCGGGCCGTGCCGGGCCACCGCATCGGCGAGCGAGGGCCCGGCGACGTACTGGGTGGCCAGCCAGGGTCGTTCGGCCTCCGGTTCGGCGCCGACGAGCGCGGAGACGTACGGGCCGCGTACGGCACGCGCCGCCTCCGCCTCGCGCCGGAACCGGATCCTGAAGTCGCCCTCCAGATCCAGGTCACGGCGGACGGTCTTCAGCGCGACGAGGTCGTCGGGGCCGCCGTCCGGCGGCAGGGCGAGGTGGACCGTACCCATGCCGCCCGAGCCGAGACCGGCGAGCAGCCGGTACGGACCCACGTGGTACGGGGCATCGGCGTCGAGCGGGCGCAACACGGCGAACGGGCTCCAAGTCAGTTGCAGGGTAGGGGTTCCGGATGGCTGAGCAGTCGGGGACGGGCGCCTCAGGCGGGAAGCTTCATGGACCGCACGGTTCCGTCGTGGAAGATCACGAAGAGCGCTCCGCCCAGAGAGATCACTTGCGGCGCCCAGACCAGGTGCTCGGAGTAGAGGCCGGTCGGGCCTCGATCGCCCGGCCCGCCGTCGATCTCGTGCCGGGCCCGCTCACCGCGGTCCAACGGCAGTGTGTAGAGGTGGCGGTTGTCGACGAACATCGCCGTGTTGCCGACGATCACCGGATTCATGGAGGGGAATCCTCTTCCACTTTCCGCTTCCTTCCGGGGCGGGGCGACCGTGCGGGTCTTGTGCGGAGGGCCATGGGGTGTGAGCTCGACACGGCCATCGGCGCCGAACCGCACGCTGTACGTCGTGCCGTAGGCGGGAACCGCATCCTTCGCACCGTTCCCACCGAGAACGGTGCGCGAACCGTCTTCGTCGACCGACTGCAGAGTCACCGCGTCCAGCTTCACGGTGATCTCTTCACCTGTTCCGCCGGCCTTCGCGGGCTTCTCGGTGTCGCAGTAGATGTAGCCGTTGTTCACCAGCACGGCACCGCACAAGCCGTTCCCGGGCACCCCCATGGGAGTCGGCTCCCCGGTCCTCGCGTCGAACGCGGTCATCCCGCCGTCCGTCCGGGTGATGAGCCTGCCCTCCGTGAACGCGTCGGCGCCGTACATCCCGAATGCGACCAACGGCGCGTCGTGCGACACCAGGGACCGCTTCCAGAGGTGCTTCCCCGTGCGGACGTCGTAGGCGTAGACGGTCGCACTCGACCCGAAGCGCAGGGTGAAGAACGCGATGCCGTCGCCCAGCAGGGCCTTTCCGACGCTCTCCGCCTCGCGCCCGAGACCCGTGTCGTGTTCCCAGCGGACTTCTCCGTCGGCGGCGGACCGGCCGCGGACCATGCCGGCCTCGGCGGAGACGACTGTGTCGCCCTGGATCAGAGGGGCGCTGCCGTTGCCCGGAATGTGCATACCACGGTTGCCCCGGGCCGGCAGGCCGCCCGGGTCGGGCGACGCCGCGTTCCACAGCGGTTCCCCGTCGGACGCACGGACCGCCGCAAGGCCTCCGTCCAAAGTGCGGCAGACCAGCAACACGCGGCGGCCAGCGGACCCTCCTCGAACGGAGGCGTACCGCTCGCCGCATAGCACAGCACCGACGCCAGGCAGAAGATGTCCGACGCGGCCACCACATGCCGTCCGCCCCGCACGTGCTCCGGCGACATGTAGCCCGGCGACCCGACCATCACGCCGGTCGCCGTCATCGTGCCGGCCCCGAAGTCACGGGCGATACCGAAGTCGATGACCTTGGGTCCTTCGGCGCCGAGCAGGATGTTCGCCGGCTTCAGGTCGGGGTGCTGCACCCGCGCGTGGTGGATGCCGCGCAGCGCCCGTACGAGGCCGAGACCGAGGCGGTGGACCGTCTCGACAGGCAGTGGGCCCGCCGCGCGGACCGCCCGCTCCAGGGTCGGCCCCGCCACGTACTCGGTGGCCAGCCACGGCTCCGCCGCATCCGCGTCCGCGGCGAGCAGCCGGGCCGTGAATCGGCTGTCCACCGCGCGGGCCGTCTCCGTCTCCCGGCGGAAGCGGTCGCGCAGCGCCGGGTCGCCGACCAGCTCCGCCCGTACCGTCTTGACGGCCACGAGCTGCGGGCCGGTGTGGGCGCGCCGAGGCCGCGTATCGGCCCCCAGATACACCTCGCCCATGCCGCCCGCGCCGAGGCGGGCGAGGATCCGGTAGGGGCCGATACGGCGGGGGGAACGGTCCAGGAGTTCACCGAGCATGCTGTCGTACCCTCCGCCCGCACATCGTCGGGCGCGTGCGGGCGACGCCCGGGGCGTGGACCGTGGGTGGTGATGGCGTGGCTCCGGCCAGACGCCCCTGCACGTCTCGTCCCCCTGTTGAGATGTCACTGGTCATCACGGCGTATCCGGTGATCACCCTCGCATGCGGGCGTGCCGCAGGCCACCCCACGGGTCGGGGACGATGGTCGATCCGGCCGCCAAACAAGCCTGATCGACCGGCAGTCGGGGTGCGACGCGGTACGCGGGCAGGCATCCGTCCCGGTCGCGACGCCGCCGCTCCGTCGCCACCCCATCGCCGCGCACCCGCGCCGTCACGCCGGTCCGGGAACCGCCCGCCCGCCGCGATCGAGTCCGCCCGCGGCAGCTTCGCCGACGCCTGCGAGCGAA
>NZ_NEUE01000281.1 GCF_002910905.1 Streptomyces sp. SM11
AGGAGAGCCGGCGTGAGCTTGAGGATCGTTGTCTGTGTGAAGTACGTGCCCGACGCGACCGGTGACCGGCGTTTCGCCGATGACCTGACGCTGGACCGTGAGGATGTCGACGGTCTGTTGTCGGAGCTGGACGAGTACGCGGTCGAGCAGGCGTTGCAGATCGCCGGCGAGGCGGACGATGCGGAGATCACCGTGGTGACGGTGGGTCCGGAGGATGCCAAGGACGCGTTGCGCAAGGCGTTGTCGATGGGTGCGGACAGGGCGGTGCACGTCGAGGACGACGGTCTGCACGGCAGCGATGTGATGGGGACGTCGCTGGTGCTGGCGAAGGCTGTGGAGAAGGCCGGGTATGACCTGGTGGTCTGCGGGATGGCGTCGACGGACGGTGTGATGGGTGTGCTGCCGGCGCTGCTGGCGGAGCGTCTGGGTGTGCCGCAGGTGACGCTGCTGTCCGAGGTCGCGGTGGACGGGGGTGTCGTGACGGGGCGGCGTGACGGTGACACGGCTTCCGAGCAGTTGGAGGCTTCGCTTCCGGCGGTGGTGTCGGTGACCGACCAGTCCGGTGAGGCGCGCTACCCGTCGTTCAAGGGGATCATGGCGGCGAAGAAGAAGCCGGTCGAGTCGCTGGACCTGGACGATCTGGGTCTGGACGCGGACGAGGTGGGTCTGGCGGGTGCGTGGACGGCGGTGGACTCCGCGACGGAGCGCCCGGCGCGTACGGCGGGCACGATCGTGAAGGACGAGGGTGAGGGCGGCCGGCAGCTCGCCGGGTTCCTCGCGGGCCAGAAGTTCATCTAGGTCCCGTGCCGTTCCTCTTCCCTCTCCCTCTCCCTCTCTCTTCTCTTTCTGGAGTGCGTTGTCATGGCTGAAGTTCTTGTTCTGGTCGATCATGTGGACGGTGCGGTCCGTAAGCCCACGCTGGAGCTGCTGACGCTGGCGCGTCGGATCGGTGACCCGGTCGCCGTCGCGCTGGGTGCGGGTGCGGGGGCGACGGCGTCGGTGCTGGGTGAGCACGGTGCGGTGAGGGTCCTGACCTCGGACGCCCCGGAGTTCGCGGAGTACCTGGTGGTCCCGAAGGTCGATGCGCTGCAGGCCGCGTTCGAGGCGGTCTCGCCGGTGGCTGTTCTGGTGGTGTCCTCGGCGGAGGGCAAGGAGATCGCGGCGCGGCTCGCGCTGCGGGCCGGCTCCGGGATCATCACGGACGCCACTGATCTGGAGGCCGGTGAGGAGGGTGTCGTGGCGACGCAGGCGGCGTTCGCCGCCTCGTACGCGACGAGGTCCCGGGTCTCCAGGGGGGTTCCGGTGATCACGGTGAAGCCGAACTCGGCTCCCGTGGAGCCGGCCCCGGCGGCGGGTGCGGTCGAGGCGCTGCCGGTGTCGTTCGGTGCCGCGGCGACGGGTACGAGGGTCACCTCGCGGACGCCGCGTGAGTCGACCGGGCGCCCGGAGCTGACGGAGGCGGCGATCGTGGTCTCGGGTGGCCGTGGGGTCAACGGTGCGGAGAACTTCCCCGTCATCGAGGCGCTCGCGGACAGTCTGGGTGCCGCGGTGGGCGCTTCGCGTGCGGCGGTGGACGCGGGCTGGTACCCGCACACCTCCCAGGTCGGGCAGACGGGCAAGTCGGTCTCCCCGCAGCTGTACATCGCCTCGGGCATCTCCGGTGCGATCCAGCACCGGGCGGGCATGCAGACCTCGAAGACGATCGTCGCGATCAACAAGGACGCCGAGGCCCCGATCTTCGAACTCGTCGACTACGGCGTCGTCGGCGACCTCTTCGCCGTCGTCCCCCAGCTCACCGAGGAGATCAACGCCCGCAAGGGCTGATCCCCGGAGAACAGACCCGCCCCGGGCCGCACGGTGAACCCCACCGTGCGGCCCGGAGCCGTTCAGAGTGACCATTGACGCAGGTCGAGCGGCCTTATAACTTCACTATACGGATTGTTGATTCCGGGAAGCGGAAACGACGAGAGCGTGGAGGGTACGTTCATGGGTCAGCAGGAGAAGGTGGCAACGAGCCTCGCAGGTGCGGTCAGCGAGGAGATCAGTGCCTCCCTCACGGCGGTCGACGCGGAACTCGCCCGCCGCTACCCAGGTGATCCCGGGACCCGCCAGCCCGTGCACACCGTCTACGTACCCGGTGATGTCTTCGAGCCCGGCACGCTGCGCTCCTGGGGCGACCAGGCGCTGGCCGCCCTCGACGAACACGCCCCCGACGCCGCTTCCTTCGCCGCCGTCCTCGGCATCCCCGAAGAACTGGCGGGGCCGGTCCACGACCGCGTACGCGCCAAGCTGGAGCGCGAGCCCGTCGAGGACCTGCGCATCGACTTCGAGGACGGCTACGGCCCACGCCCGGACGCCGAGGAGGACGACGCCGCCGCCCGCTCCGCCCGGCTGGTCTCGGAAGCGTACGCGAACGGCACGGCGGCCCCGTACACGGGCATCCGGATGAAGTGCATGGAGGCCGGTGTACGCGACCGGGGCATCCGCACCACGGACGTCTTCCTCAGCGGTCTGATGGCGGCCGGCGGGCTCCCCGAAGGGCTCGTGCTGACCCTGCCGAAGGTCACGTACCCCGAGCAGGTCACCGCCTTCGTCCAGCTCCTCGAAGCCTTCGAGAAGGCCCACGGCCTGGACGCCGGACGCATCGGCTTCGAGATCCAGATCGAGACCAGCCAGTCGATCCTCGCCGCCGACGGGACCGCCGCCGTCGCCCGCATGATCGACGCGGCGCGGGGCCGGGCGACCGGACTGCACTACGGCACCTTCGACTACAGCGCCTGCGTCGGGGTCAGCGCCGCCTACCAGGCCAGCGACCACCCGGCCGCCGACCACGCCAAGGCCGTCATGCAGGTCGCCGCCGCCGGCACCGGCGTACGCGTCTCCGACGGCTCGACCAACGTCCTGCCCGTCGGCCCGGCCGACCAGGTCCACGAGGCCTGGCGGCTCCACTACGGCCTCACCCGCCGTGCTCTGGCCCGTGCCTACTACCAGGGCTGGGACATGCACCCCGGTCACCTGCCGACGCGCTACGCGGCCGTCTACACCTTCTACCGCGAGGGCCTGGAGCAGGCCGCCGCCCGGCTCGCCGCCTACGTGGCCAAGGCGGGCGGCGACGTCATGGACGAGCCCGCCACCGCCAAGGCCCTCAGCGGCTACCTGCTGCGCGGCATCGACTGCGGCGCGCTGGACACCGCCGAGGTCGCCCGGCTGACCGGCCTGACCCGCGCGGACCTGGACGCCCTCGCCTCGCCGCGCCGGGGAGACCTGACGGTCACCGCTCCGTGAGGTGCGCGCGCCCGGAAGCGACGCGGGGGGCGGCGACCACCGTCGGGTCAGGCGCGGGCGAACTGCTTCCAGGCCTGGGCGCCGGTGCCGTTGCACTCGTGGATCTGCACCCGGACCCCGTTGGCGAAGTCCGCGTAGGGCACGTCCAGGCACGTGCCGGACCGGGGGTTGGCGAAGGCGGCCGGCACATCGGTCGTCGGGGCCGCCGACGCGGTGGCAGGAACGCCAAGGAAGGCGGCCAGGGCCGAGGCCGCCGTGGCCACGAAACGTATGCCTCTCATGCTCACTCCGTCGAAAGATCGAAACATTCGGCTGATGAGGAGAGTGCACATCGTGGAACACTCGTGTGTCTGCTGTGGCGGCGCCCCGTAAGAGTTCCGTCATCACTACGGATCAGCCGCGCAGCGCGGAGGGGCGGAGGCGAACAGGCTCGGACCGCCGTGCCGTTCGAACCCGTGAGCATCACCCGCCCGAGGCGGTACGCGTCGAGGCCCGCCGTACGGCGGCCGGGGCGGTGTGTCCGGGCTGCGGGTGTTTCAAGCCGAATACACGGCTTCTACCCGCGCTTTCCCGTCGATGTGCTCAGCGCGGGACGACGGGTGGTTCTGCGCCTGTGAGTCCGCAGGTTCTTCTGTCTGGACGCTGTACGCGGACGGCGGACGTCCGTAGACCGGATCGATCAGCGGGAACATCGCGCCGGACGCGTCGAACCTGCCTCCCGCGTAGTGCCGCACGGGTGAGCTCACCTTGCAGACCTCCGATGTCTGGCCGGGGACTCGGAACAGGCGCCCCGGAGCGTGCGGGTATTTTGCGCACGTCAAGCAATGCCAAACCAATACTTAACAGCGCGCTTCATATATCGATCTGGGTATGTTTGGTGTCTCACCCGCCGGAAAAACCCACACCCGGAAGGAGCCCGCTCCCGATGGATCTGCCGACGGCCGTCTGAAGTTCCGGTCTCTGACCCTGCTCGTCGCGACCCGCACCCTCCGCGAGCCGGAGAAGATCGCCGACCTGCCGCACTTCGTCCGTCGTGCTGCTCTACGTCCGTGTGCCGCTCTTCTTCCGTGTGCCGTGCGGCATGCGGACGACCTCCTGCGGCGAGGCGCTGGTTGCGGTGTTGCAGGAGATCGGTCGCGCGAAGTCCTCGAACCTGAGCTGCTCCGGAACCGCGTGGCGCGGTTCCGGGCGGGCCGCCAGGGTTGTCAGAGTCTCCTCTCAAGCTTGGGGTTCGGCTACCGACCCCACCGGTCAGCCATTCGTCCCGTCAGATCGCTATCGTCCGGCGCGAGTTGGCCGGGGCAGTTGTCGAAGGGGCTGGTGATGTGCCGGCAGCGGCAGGGAATCCGGGCGCGTTCCCTCTTGGCGGAGAAGAACCCCGCAGGGCCTTGATGCTCCGCAGGTCGCCGATGAACCGCGAGCCGGCCGATGCGGGCCGTCGCGCCGTGGCGCCGACACGCGCGACGTGATTGGCAGAGTCACCGGGCAAGGACGGCTCGGACATCTCTCCACTGTGTGCGACCTTGGCCTCGAACTCCCAAGAGATGCCCCGCTGCTCGACGTGTGCGCGGCACGGAGCGTGTACCGGAACCGCTACCCGTGAACAAGACCACGCACCAACAGCCCCGGACTGCCCTCGTCCGGAAGTCAGGCCGGTCCTCGGGCGTCCCGGCGTGCGGCCGCGCCGCCACGGGCGCGGTAGGCGCGCATCTTGTGCCGTGCGCCGCACACGTCCATGTCGCACCAGAGGCCGTTCGACGAAGGAGCCCGGTCGTAGAAGATCCAGCGGCACTCCGGGGCCGCACAGGCCTTGAGGCGGGTGGCGTGGCGTCCGGTCAGGCCGTGGGCCAGGAGGGCTTCGAGCACCGGGCGGACCACCTCCGCCATCGCCCCGCCGGAGGCCGGCCGCAGGGTGAGTGTGCCGTCGGGGCGCACGGCCGGAGCGCCCGCGACCGCGCTGATGAGCCGGTTGAGAGCGTCGACCGCCTCCGGTGAGGTCCGCTCGACCAGAAAGGCACGCACGGTCTCCCTCGCCTCCGCGAGCGACGCCAGCTCCCCGGGATCGATCGGCGCCGGGAAGCCGTGGGCGCCGAGCCATCGGGCCGCCGTCTCCGGCCGGGCGAGGTCGTCCTCGTCGTGGAGGTGGGTGGCCGTGTTGCAGAACTCCTCGACGAGTTCGAGCTCCGCGGGTGCAGGGTTCCGTCGCATGATCACCACCTTATCAAGGTTACCGACACATTGCCTTTGCTGGTAACGTCGGAAATCCGGCGGAGGTTCACCCCTCCCACCCGCACAGCAGGAGGCACCCCATGGACGGGAATCTGACCAGGACGTTCGAGACTCCGGACGGGGCGGTGCGCTGGGACGCGCTGGGGGTGGGGGAGCCGGTGGTCCTGCTGCACGGCACCCCGTTCTCCTCGCTCATCTGGCACGACATCGCCCCGGCGCTC
Source organism: Streptomyces sp. SM11 (assembly GCF_002910905.1). Lineage (GTDB taxonomy): Bacteria > Actinomycetota > Actinomycetes > Streptomycetales > Streptomycetaceae > Streptomyces. The sequence continues at coordinate 5,736 of NZ_NEUE01000281.1, forward strand.
GCCCGCGTCCACCGCGTCCACCTCTGGGACCTGCTCGGGTTCGGACAGTCGGAACAGCGCGACGGTCAGGACGTCGGCCCGGCGGCGCAGGCGAAGGTGTTCACCCGGCTCCTGGAGCACTGGGGGCTGGAGTGCCCGCGCGTGATTGCCCACGACATCGGCGGGGCCGTGGCGCTGCGGGCGCTGCTCCTGGAGGGTGCGCGGTTCGCGGATCTCACCCTGGTGGACGCGGTGGCCTGCGGGGACTGGGGGACCGGGTTCTTCCGGCTCGTCAGGGAGAACGCCCATGTCTTCGAGCAGCTCCCCGGTTACGCCCACGAGGCGCTGGTCGAGAGCCATCTGCGCCACGCCACCCACACCGGCTACCGGCCGGAGGTACTGGCCGCCCATGTCGATCCGTGGCGCGGCGAGCGTGGCCGGGCCGCGTACTACCGTCAGTACCGGCAGGCCGAGCAGGCCGCGACCGACGAGTTCGCGCACCTGCTGGGGACCGTACCGGTGCCGACCCGGATCATCTGGGGGCGCGAGGACCGATTCCTGCCGGCCCCCTTCGCCGAGCAGTTGCACACGCTGATCCCGCACTCCGAACTGCACTGGATCGAGGGCGCGGGCCACACGGTGCAGGAGGACGCCCCCGCGCGACTGCTGGCCCTGCTGACCCGGGAGTTCCGGCCGGTCGGCGCCGGATCCTGAAGAGGGCCGGGGCTCGTGGGCGGACGGCGACCACGGACGGCCCGACGGGCCTCAGGCGGGGGACAGTTCGCCCGAACCGCGCGGAATCAGCGTCGTCGGCAGTTCGACCCGTGCCGTGGGGTGGTCCGCCCCGTCGAGGCGGCGGAAGAGGTGTTCGGCGGCGGTCCTGCCGACCGCCGCCGCGTCCTGCGAGATCACGGTGATGCCGAGCAGATCGGCCAGCTCGATGTCGTCGAAACCCACCAGCGCCACCGACCGTTCCCGCTCCGCGATCACCCGGACCGCCGTCACCGTCACCCGGTTGTTGCCCGCGAACAGGGCGGTGACCGGTTCGGGGCCGGCGAGCATCCCCTCGGCGGCCGCCCGCACCCGCTCCGGTTCGGTGGAGCCGAGGGAGACCCAGCCGTCCTCGACGGTGATGCCCGCATCCCGCATGGCGGCGTGGTAACCGTGCAGCCGCTCGGTGGCCGTGTGGATCCGCGGCTGGTCGCCGATGAAACCGATCCGGCGGTGACCGTGCGCGATGAGGTGCGCCACGCCCTCCCTGGCCCCGCCGAAGCTGTCGGAGAGCACCATGTCGACGTCCACATGCCCGGCGGGGCGGTCCACGAAGACCGTCGCGATGCCCGCCTTGATCTCCGGCTCCAGATAACGGTGGTCGTCCCCCGCCGGGATCACGATCAGGCCGTCCACGCGGCGGGCGCACAGCGCCAGCACCAACTCCTGCTCCCGCTCCGGATCCTCGGCGCTGGAACCGTTGATCAGCAGCGCCCCGTGCGCGCGGGCGACCTCCTCCACCGCACGGCTCAGCGGGCCGTAGAACGGGTCCGCCAGATCCTCCAGGACCAGTCCGATGGATGCCGTACGGCCCTTGCGCAGCACACGGGCGCTGTCGTTGCGGCGGAAGCCGAGGGCGTCGATCGCCTCCTGCACGCGGCGCTCGGTGTCGGGCGTCACGCCGGGCTCGCTGTTCACCACCCGGGAGACCGTCTTCAGGCCGACTCCGGCACGGGCCGCCACATCCTTCATGGTCGGCCGGTTGCCGTAGCGGGTCTCGGAATGGCGGGCGGTCCGGTCCACGTGCGCTGTCCTGTCGTCGGATACGGGCGGGGGCTGCGGTGCTCCGGCCGGTGCCCAGTGGGGCCGTGTGCGGGCGCCGCGGGGGTGATCGGAGGCTGTGGCGTCGAGCATAGGCCCTGGACAACGTTGTCAACGGATTGGAGACTGTGCAGACTGTGGACGGGAACCCGCAGGTCCCGTCCCTTCACCGATCCGGAGAGCCCACACTGATGCATACCGACCTCGTCGCCGCGCTCGACATCGGCGGCACCAAGATCGCCGGAGCGTTGGTGGACGGCGACGGCTCCCTCCTCGTACGGGCGCAGCGGCCGACGCCCGCCCAGGAGGGCGCCGAGGCGGTCATGGGGGCCGTGGACGAGGTGCTGGGCGAGCTGATGGCCTCCCCGCTGTGGGACCGCGCCGGTTCCATGGGCATCGGCAGCGCCGGCCCGGTGGATGCCGCCGCCGGCACGGTCAGCCCGGTCAACGTTCCCGGCTGGCGGGACTTTCCACTGGTGGAGCGGGTGCACAAGGCTGCGGGCGGGCTGTCGGTCGTGCTGGTCGGCGACGGGGTCGCGATGACGGCCGCCGAGCACTGGCTCGGTGCGGCCGGGGGTTATGACAACGCGCTCTGCCTCGTCGTGTCGACGGGCGTCGGCGGCGGCCTCGTCCTAGGCGGCACCCTGCGGCCCGGCCCCTCGGGCAACGCCGGGCACATCGGCCACATCAGCGTCGACCTGGACGGCGCCCCGTGCCCCTGCGGCGCGCGCGGCTGTGTCGAAGGCATCGCCAGCGGTCCCAACATCGCCCGCCGTGCCCTGGAGAACGGCTGGCGGCCCGGCCCGGACGGCGACGCGACGGCCGCCGCGGTGGCCGTCGCCGCCCGCGCCGGGGACCCGGTCGCCATCGCCTCCTACGAGCGCGCGGCCCAGGCCCTGGCGGCCGGCATCGCCGCCACCGCCACCCTGGCGGACCTCGACATCGCGGTGGTCGGCGGGGGTGTGGCCGGGGCCGGTGACGTGCTCTTCGTACCGTTGCGCCGGAGCCTGCGCGAGTACGCCACGCTCTCCTACCTCCGGCGGCTGACCGTGGCACCCGCCGTGATGGGCACCGACGCGGGTCTGGTCGGTGCCGCGGCCGCGGCGATCGCGCTGCGCTAGTGCCGGATCAGGGAACGTTTGCCTTGTTGTGGCACGTCGTCCGGGTGCTGTGTCGGTCGGCGCGTGTCCGTCACCCCGTCCGGGTGGGCAGAACGAGTACGCGTGCGTGAGACCGATGTCGATGAGGGCCGGCGGTTGCTGCGGATCATCCGCAGGGGGACCGGGCCGGTGGTGACCTGGCGGCGGGCCCAGATGGTGCTGCTGTCCGCGCAGGGCATGCCGGTGGCGAAGATCCGCTGTCGTACTCGGCCCGGGACCCGGATGGAGACTGCGCTACCGCTGAGCGACCGCGCCGGCTGCGAGAACTGGTGACCGCCGTGCAGGCAACCCTTGCCGGCGTCGCAGGGGACGTCACTTCCTCGGCGCCCGCGGAGGTTCCGGCGATCGTCACAGTCGGCGAGAGCAACGGGTACGGCACGGAGGCGGCCGAGACCGCGCACGCCGGAAGGTCAGAACAGGCTGTGGAGGCGGTGAGGTGTGGCCCGCCCCGGCTCCGCGGCTGTCGACGTCTCCGCGCCCGGCGCCACCGGCCGCAAGCGTGCCTTTCAGGGCGCGCCCCTGCCGGAGGTACTGCGCGTCTACCGGCTGAGCTTCGCCTACTTCTGGGAAGAGCTCCGCACCGAGGCACAGCGGAGCGGACAGGGCGCCACCCAGGCCCTCCTCGCGGCGGCCGGTCGCATCTGGTCACTCGCGGACGTCTACTCGACGGCACTCACGGACTCCTACCGGGAGGCCGTCGCCGAACGGATGACGGAGACGGACCGCAGGCGCTCGGCGCTCGTCGCCGCTCTGGTCGACGGGCCGACGACGGGCAGCGACACCCTCTGGGAGATGGCGCGCGTCCTCGGCTTCCCCTTTCAGGGCGACTTCGTCGTGCTGATGGCGGAGGCGGCCACGACGGCCGAACCACCCCTGAGCGGTCTCGACGCCAAGCTGCGCCCACTCGGCGTCAGTTCTGCGTGGCGAGCTCAGCCCGGGCACGACATAGCGGTGCTCACTCTTCCCCGGCCGAGGAGTACGGCCCCGGTGCTCGACGCCGTGCGCGCGTGTGTCACCGGACGGGTCGGCGCCAGTCCCGTGTACCGGCGATCGTACGCCGCGGGCGCTCAGGTACGCCCAGGTGGCCATGGAGTCGCTGGCGCCGGCGACTCCGGCGATCCGTCAGCTTGAGGACACTCCGCTGACCGAGCTCGTGATGAACAACCTCGACACCACTCGCCGGGCCGTCAACCGGGTGCTGGGCAGCATGCTGTCACTGCCCGAGGACGGGCGCACCACGCTCCTGACCACTGCCCGCGCGTGGCTCCAGGCACACGGTTCCGCGGCCATGGCCGCGCGGACACTGCACTGCCACCAGAACACCGTCCGATACCGCATGCACCGCCTGGAGGAACACCTCAGGGGACCGCTGACTGCCCCCAGAGTCGTCGCGGAACTGTCGCTCGCGCTCGATGCCGTAGGAACGTTCCCGTCGTTGTTGCAACTCCCGGTACATCCCTGATCCGGCATCGTGGCTCGTGCGTGGTGCTCGGTCGCGAGCTGCTCGCGGGCTTCGTTGGACGGTCGGAGGGGGTCGGCCCGGCTGGGGCACCATCCGGTGCAGGCCCTTGCGGTCGTAGTACCGGGTCATGAGGAAGCCGAACACGAGAGCGACGGCGATTCCGACGCCGATCATGATCCGCCCCCGGGCGATTCCGGCATCGGCGCGGGCGTCGAAGTACAGGATCGCTCGGACCCCGGAGACGAGTTGGTGCATCGGCTCGAAGCCGGCGGGAGTGCCAGGGGCCGAACTCCGAGTCCGCGTAACCGAGGGCGGTGTCGACGGAGTTGTGAACGATGTTGCCGCCCAGGAACCCGGTCAGCACCAGCGGCGGCACGTAGTAGAAGGCGCTCAGCCCGAGCCCGCTGTGCTTGCCGATCGGGTGGCCCACGTGGGTGTCGCCAGCGACCGGATCGGTGAGCAGCAGACCCGTGGCAGCGGGCGCCCCGGTGAGTTCCGGCGAGGACGACAGTTGTCTGCCGATGGCCGAAGAGGCCTCGTGCGCCGTCAAGGTACCCCGGGATGGTCAGTGGAGGATCTGCCGCCGGGCGGCCACGGCCGCTCCGAGATCCACCGGATCAGGGTCGCCACCGGTCAGTAACTTGCTCTTCCCCGTCGCCTGCCTGGTGGTCCAGATGAAGCGCCGCCGCACCGACCGCAAGGCCGGCAAGGTCACCATCGCCACCGTCTGTGCGGTCACCAGCCGGCATGAGCTGCCCGGTGTGGAGGGTACGTACAGCGAGGTGACGATCGCGATGGAAGAGCGGATCGTTGGGTATCTCCAGGGAGTCTGGGAGAAGGAGGTGGTGGGAGCCGGGCTGTGGACACCCTCATTTCCCACACCTCTCCCAGACGAACCGGCGCAACCCACTACGCCGCTGGCCAGCGGCCTTCCCACTCTGGAGTACTAGTGATTGTCGTCTGGATCAACGGTGCGTTCAGTGCGGGCAAGACCAGCGCCGCGGGTGAACTGATCGATCTGATCCCGAACAGCACGCTGTACGACCCGGAGATCACCGGCGCGGGGCTGCGCGCTCTGCTGCCGCAGAAGAGGCTCGCCGAGGTCAGCGACTTCCAGGACCTGCCGATCTGGCGGCGGCTCGTGGTGGACACGGCGTCGGCGCTGCTCGCCGAGGTGCCCGGGGTGCTGGTGGTGCCGATGACCCTGCTGCGACAGGAGTACCGCGACGAGATCTTCGGAGGGCTCGCCTCCCGGCGCATCCCCGTCCGCCATGTGGTGCTCTCACCTGAGGAAACGATCCTGCGCAGCCGGATCGCGGGCCGCGAGGAGTTTCCCGGCGACGACGAACAGAACGAGCGGGTGCGCCGGTGGGCGTACGAGCACATCGGCCCGTACCGCGACGCCCTCGGCTGGATCACCGAGGACGCCCACATGGTCGACAACAGCGCCCTCACACCCCGTGAGACCGCCGAGCGGATCGCGGACGCCGTGCGCACCGGGAGCGCCGCGCCGTGCCCGATCGTCCAGAGCCCGGAGCCGACCGCCGAGACGGTGGCCGCCGGGGTGCTGCTCTTCGACGAACAGGACCGGGTGCTGCTCGTCGACCCCACGTACAAACCGGGGTGGGAGTTCCCCGGCGGGGTCGTGGAGGCGGGCGAGGCCCCCGCGCAGGCCGGGATCCGTGAGGTCGCCGAGGAGATAGGCCTCCGCCTCGACCGGGTCCCCACCCTGCTGCTCGTCGACTGGGAGTCGCCCTGCCCGCCCGGCTACGGCGGGCTGCGCTTCCTCTTCGACGGCGGCCTGTTGCGCTCCGAGGACGCCGGCCGGCTGCTGCTCCCCGGCTCCGAGCTGCGCGGCTGGCGCTTCGTCACCGAGGAGGAGGCCGCGGGGATGCTGCCGCCCACCCGATACGAGCGGCTGCGCTGGGCCCTGCGGGCGCGCGAGCGGTCGACGGTGCTCAACCTGGAGGCGGGGGTGCCGGTGGGCTGAGCGGCCCGCCCCGGCCTCGGCCGGGCGGGCTTGAACGGCAGGCATCCACGCGACCGCCCTCACACGCCGTTCGCCGCCGCTTCCATCACCGCGGCCGCGTTCTCGGTGAGCGGGTCGCCGTGACCGACGCAGACGGTACGGGGCGCGAGCGCGGCCAGTCGCCGGAACGTGGCCGCAGCCTCGGCGCGGTCCACGTTGAACACGTCGAGCATCCCCCGCTCCACGGATGCGACGGTGTCCCCGGTGAACAGCACGCCGTGGCGCGGCAGATGGAGGGCGATGGAGCCCCTGTGTGACCGGGGGCGTGGACCACCCGCGCGCCGTCCCCGAACGGCAGCACCTCACCGCCGGTCACCTCGCGGTCCACCCGGGTGGGCGGGGCGTCGGGGCACGTCAGCCCGTGTTCCCACAGCGGCAGTTCCCAGTCCAGCAGGTCCGGCTCCGGTACGGGGCGCTCGCCCCGTACCACCGGGGCGTCCAGCGCGTGGGCGATGATCTCGGCGCCGTGCCGGTCCGCCAGCTCCTGCGCGGCCCCGTAGTGGTCGCGGTGGCCGTGGGTGATGACGATGCGCCGGATCCCGGCCGGGTCGAGGCCGAGCGTGCGGATCGCGTCCTCGATCGCGGCGGCCGAATCGATGTCACCCGCGTCGATCAGGGTCAGATCCGCCCCGTCGCGCCAGAGATAGGCCTGACCGATCCGGAAGCGGAACATGTGCAACTGGGGGAGTACCTCGACGAGATCCATGCGGCGAACGTACGCAGCGGTGGACGTCCGCCGCACGGGTCTACGCTGCGGGCGACTTCGCCGAGGGCGTGGAGCGCGTCCGGGGCGCGCTCCATGCCCTCCCCGAGGGGCGGACGCAGGAGGTCAGACCTTTTTCGACTCCGCGTAGTTCCGCAGGAACAGCGCCTCGGCGACCGACATCCGCTCCAGCTCCTCGGGCGACACGCTCTCGTTCACCGCGTGGATCTGCGCCTCGGGCTCGCTCAGCCCGATCAGCAGGATCTCCGCCTCCGGGTAGAGACCCGCGAGCGTGTTGCACAGCGGGATGGAGCCGCCCATCCCGGAGGACTGCATCTCCTGGCCCGGGTAGGCGTCCCGCATCGCGTCCGCCATCGCCGTGTACGCCGGGCTGGTCATGTCCGCGCGGAACGGCTGGCCCTGGCCCACCTGTTCCACCCGCACCCGCGCACCCCACGGCGCACGGGACTCCAGGTGGGCGGTGAGCAGCTTCGTCGCCTCGGCGGCGTCCTGGCCCGGCGGCACCCGCAGGCTGATCTGCGCCCGCGCGCTCGCCTGCACGGACGGGGTCGCGCCGACCACCGGCGGGCAGTCGATGCCGATGACGGTGACGGCGGGGCGGGCCCAGATCCGGTCCGCGACCGTGCCGGTGCCGATCAGCTCCACCCCGTCCAGCACCTTGGCGTCCTGCCGGAACTCCGCCTCCGGGTACTGGAGGCCGTCCCAGTCGGCGTCGCCGGTCAGACCGTCGACCGTGGTCGTCCCGTCCTCGGCGCGCAGCGAGGCCAGCAGCTGGATCATCGCGGCCAGCGCGTCCGGGGCCGCGCCGCCGAACTGCCCCGAGTGCAGGTTTCCCTCAAGGGTGTCCAGCCGCACGCGCAGCATCGTCATCCCGCGCAGCGTCGCCGTGACCGTCGGCAGACCGGCCCGGAAGTTCCCGGTGTCGCCGATGACGATCGTGTCGGCCGCCAGCAGCTCCGGGTGCGCCTCCGCGTACCGCTCCAGACCACCGGTGCCCTGCTCCTCGGAGCCCTCGGCGATCACCTTCACCGAGACCGGGACACCGCCGTTCGCCTTGAGGGCGCGCAGCGCGAGCAGGTGCATGATGAACCCGCCCTTGCAGTCGGCCGCGCCCCGGCCGAACCAGCGCCCGTCGCGCTCGGTAAGCTCGAACGGCGGGGAGATCCACGCCGACTCGTCCAGCGGCGGCTGCACGTCGTAGTGCGCGTAGAGCAGCACGGTCGGCGCACCGGCCGGCCCGGGCAGGAACCCGTAGACGGACTGCGTGCCGTCGGGAGTGTCCAGCAGGGCGACGTCCGTGAACTCCTCGGCGCGCAGCGCGTCCGCGACCCAGTTCGCAGCCGCTTCGCACTCGCTCCTCGGGAACACCGCGGGGTCCGCCACCGACTGGAACGCCACCAGCTCGGCCAGCTCCCCCCGGGCGCGGGGCATCAACGAGGTGACGGTCTCGGAAATCGGACGGGCGGTCATGGGCACGCTCCTCGTGGGTGCGACGTTATGGGTAGGGCGCGGTGTGTACGCGACCCGTGTGCGACGCCGTTGATGCGGCGACGCATGTACGACGAAATCATGGCCGATCCTCCCACAGGAGGGCTTGGCCGGAACGCGCCGTAGGATGCCGTGAGCAGCTTGGGGCCACTGGTCGGATCAGGAGCAGAAGCACATCGTGAGCAGCGAGAACGCAGACGCCGGACGTGAGCCGGAAGAGTCGTCCGTGTGGGATGTCGTCGTGGTCGGCGCCGGACCGGCCGGCGCATCGGCGGCGTACGCGGCAGCCGTGGCGGGCCGAAGAGTCCTGCTGCTGGAGAAAGCGGAACTGCCGCGCTACAAGACCTGCGGCGGGGGAATCATCGGGTTCTCGCGGGACTCCCTGCCGCCCGGGTTCGAACTGCCCCTGAAGGACCGCGTCCACGCGGTCACCTTCTCGCTCAACGGCAAGCTGTCGCGCACCCGCCGCTCCCGGCGCATGCTCTTCGGGCTCATCAACCGCCCGGAGTTCGACGCCGGGCTGGTGGAGGAGGCGCAGAAGGCCGGGGCGGAGCTGCGCACCGGGGCGTCGGTGGTGCGGGTCGAGCAGCACGGTCCCGCCGTGCCCGACCGGCGGACGGTCGCCGTGGTGCTGGCCGGTGGCGAGACGGTGCTCGCGCGGGCGGTCGTCGGCGCGGACGGCAGTGCGGGCCGGATAGGAGCCCATGTCGGGGTGAAGCTCGACCAGGTCGACCTCGGCCTGGAGGCGGAGATCCCGGTTCCGGCCACCGTCGCGGAGGACTGGGCGGGCCGGGTACTCATCGACTGGGGCCCGATGCCGGGAAGTTACGGCTGGGTCTTCCCCAAGGGGGACACCCTCACCGTGGGCGTCATCTCGGCGCGCGGCGACGGCGCGGGCACCAAGCGGTATCTGGAGGACTTCATCGCCCGCCTCGGCCTCGCCGGGTTCGAGCCGGTCGTCTCCTCGGGGCACCTGACCCGCTGCCGCAGCGACGACTCGCCGCTCTCCCGCGGTCGGGTCGTGGTCTGCGGGGACGCGGCCGGTCTGCTGGAGCCGTGGACCCGCGAGGGCATCTCCTTCGCGCTGCGATCGGGCCGGCTCGCGGGGGAGTGGGCGGTCAGGATCGCCGAGTCGTACGACGCGGTGGACGCCCGCCGTCAGGCCCTCAACTACGCCTTCGCCGTCAAGGCCGGTCTCGGCGTGGAGATGGGCGTCGGCCGCCGCATGCTCAAGCTGTTCGAACGCCGCCCGGGAGTGCTGCACGCGGTGCTGACCGGCTTCCGTCCGGCGTGGAAGGCGTTCGCCGGGATCACCCGGGGGACGACGTCGCTGGCCGAACTGGTCCGTACACACCCGCTGGCGCAGCGCGCGCTGTCCGCGATGGACCGCTAGAAGACTGATGTTCGGATCATGCCGGGCTCGCGGGGTCCGCACCTCACGACTGCGTTTCCCGGGATGCCGTTCCCGTCCGGCCGGACGGGAACGGCATCCCGGGTCCGTGCCGCGCACGGTCAGTCGGCGTCCGTGATGCGGAAGACCGGGTGGTCCGGGCAGGCCGCCAGCAGTTCGGCGTCCGTGGACTTCGCCGTGACCCCCTGGAAATACTGGTTGACCTCCCAGCCCCACCGCTCCAGATAGGTGCGGATGATCCGGGCCTTCTCCGCGTCGTCGGCGATCTCCACGGCGGTGAACCGGCTGACCCTGCGTCCCAGCCGCAGTTCCCCGCCGCCCGCCACGCGCATGTTGCGCACCCACTGCGAGTGGCCCCGGGCCGAGACGATGTACCGCTCGCCCTCGAAGGTGTGGGCGTTGACCGGGACGCGCTGCATCTGCCCGCTCCTGCGCCCGCGCACCGACATCTCGGCGGAGCCCATCAGGCTGATGCCGTACCGGGCCAGCCGGCCGACGACCTTGTTGAGGCGGTTGGCGGAGGCGCTCGCCCGGAGGTAGTACGTCTGCTGCGACATGGTGACTCCCACGGTATTGGGAGAGCGGCGCTCTCGCGTGAGATCAGTGTGCACGGAAGGGGTACTCGAAAGCAAGAGCACTGCTCTCGTGATTGTCTCCCGCTCTTGTTCCTGGTCGGTGCTCCTTGTGCGTGGCAGACTGATCGCATGAGCACCATCCGAGGCGCCAGGGAACGCGCCCGCATCGAAGTGACCGCGGCCATCAAGGACGCGGCCAGGAAGCAGCTCGCGGAGGAGGGCGCGGCGAAGCTCTCGCTGCGGGCCGTGGCCCGCGAGCTGGGCATGGTCTCCTCCGCGCTCTACCGCTACTTCCCCAGCCGTGACGACCTGCTCACCGCACTGATCGTCGACGCGTTCGACGCGATCGGCGAGGTCGCGGAAGGTGCGGCCAGGAAGGGGGCGGGGACTGTTCCGCCCGTCGATCGTTGGGTCGCCGTTGCCTGTGCCGTACGGCAATGGGGGCTCGCCCACCCCCATGAGTACGCCCTGATCCATGGCTCGCCCGTCCCCGGTTACATCGCCCCGATGGACACGGTGGGGCCCGCCTCACGGGTGGGCCTGGTCTTCATCGACATCGTCCGGGCCGCGTTCCGGGCCGACAGCCTTACCGTGCCCCCCCTCGCCCCGGAGCTGCGCTCCGACGCGGAGCGGATGGCCACCGAGTTCGCCCCGGGCGTGCCTCCGGCAGCCGTGGCGGCCCTGGTCGCCGCCTGGGCCCAGCTGTTCGGTCTGATCTCCTTCGAGCTGTTCGGCCAGTTCAACCGGGTCGTCGAGGCGCGCGAGCCGCTCTTCCGACAGGCCGCGGAGGGGCTGGCCCGCTCGGTCGGCCTGACCGGCGTCCGGACCGGCTGACCGCAGGCGATCAGCCGGACATCGAGGTCGCCGGGGAGGCCGTCGACGGTCAGGATGCGGTCCGTCCGGTGCGCGAACTGCGCCCCGACATCGTGCTGATGGACATCCGCATGCTTCGCCTGGACGGACTGGCCGCCACCCGGCGGATCACCGGCGCCCCGGGCCTGGACGAGGTGAAGGCGGTCATGCTCACCACCTGCGAAACTCGACGAGTGCGTCTTCGATGCCATCCGCAACGAGGCCTCGGGCTTCCTGGTCAAGGGCACCGAGCCGGAGGAACTGCTGCGCGCGGTGCGGGCGGTGGTCGGCGGGGACGCGCTGCTCCCACCGGGCGTGACGCGCCGGCTGATCGCGGGGTTCGCGGCCTGCTCCAAGGAGCCGACGGCCGCCGACTCGCTCGCCCGGCTCGCCGAACGGGAGCGGGAGGTGATGGCGCTGGTCGGCATCGGCCTGTCGAACGAGGAGATCGCCCGCAGACTGGTCGTCAGCCCGCTCACCGCGAAGACCCATGCCAGCCGCACGATGCTCGGAGCTCGGAGCCCGCGACCGGGCCCGACCCGTCGTCCTCGCCTACGAGTCCGGGCTGGTACGGCCCGGCTGGGCCAAGGGCCTTTCGTTCCGAACCCAGCATCATCCCGGCCGAGGCCGTGGCCCCGCCGAGGACCAGGGTGCGGGTCTGACCGAGCCGCTCCAGGAGTATGGTCCCGCTCAGCCGGCCCGCCGTCATCGTCAGGGCGAACAGCGCGTATCCGGCGGCGGCGAGCCCGGGGTGCGCGTCCAGGTCCTGTTCCAGGTGCAGTGCGCCCCAGTCTGCGAGGGCCCCTTCCCCGTACGCCGTGCACAGGGCGATCACACCGAAGAGCACGACGATCCGGCGGGCCCGGGGCGGCAGCCGCCGCTTCGGCTGCCGCGGGCCGGGAGTCTCCGGAGCGGCGGGGGCCGGGCGGTGGCGCAGCAGGGAGGGTCCGGCGAATGCGGTGACGAGCAGGCCGATCCCGGCCAGCAGGAAGAGGTGGGTGGAGGCGGCCAGGCCCCCCGCGACCAGTCCGCCGAGTCCGGCGCCGACCATGCCGCCCAGGCTGAACGCCGCGTGGAAGCTTGGCATCACGGGCCGGCGCAGTTCGGCGACCAGGTCGACGGCGGCGCTGTTCATCGCCACGTTCATCCCGCCGTACGCCGCACCGAACACCAGCAGCACGAGCCCGAGGGAGAGCGCCGAGTGGGTCTGGGCGGGCAGGGCGATGCTCAGGGGGAGCAGGACGCCGCAGGCCACGGTGACGGCGTGGCTGCCGTAGCGGTGGCAGAGTCGGCCGGTGAGCATCATGGTGATCACCGCACCGGCGGAGACGCCGAGCAGGGCGAGGCCGAGGGTGGAGGCCGAGGCGCCGGTCTGCTGCTTGATGGCCGGGATGCGGACCACCCAGCCGGCGAAGAGAAACCCGTCGAGGGCGAAGAACACGGTCAGCGCGGTACGGAGGCGGGCCGATGCGGGTGGGGCGGTGTCTCCGCCAGGTCCCCCCGGTAGGGCCGTCCGCAGTTTGTTTAGTAGCGGCACAAACTCGGCATAGAGGCGCTCCGGAGACGGACGCAACATCGCTGCACACCGGACGTCCCAGGGGTCCGGCCGTGGCCGGAACGGGATCCCCGGCCCGGCCCTGGGCGTCCGGGACGCCTGCGGATCATGGGAGACTCGCCCCCATGAACGGCAAGGCGACCACCACCCGGACGAAGTTGGAGAGGGGCCGCAGTGCGCTCGGGCCCGCACTGGAACTGGTCCACACCGGACGCGCCCCCACCCGGGCCGTGCTCACCTCCGAACTCGGCGTCACCCGCGCCACCGCCGGGGCGGTCGCCGCGGAGCTGGAGGCGCTCGGGCTGATCCGGGTCGACTCCAGCCCCCGGTCGGCGGCCGGGTCCCAGGGCCGGCCCTCGCACCGGCTGTCCGTCCTGGAGACCGGTCCCGTCGCCCTCGCCGCCCAGGTGCACGCCGACGGCTTCCGGGCCGCGCTCGTGGGGCTCGGAGGCAGGATCGTCGCGACAGCGCCGGGCTGCGTCGCGGTGATGGCCGACCCCGCACAGGTGCTAGGCGAGGTCGTGGAGGCGGGGGCGGAGCTGCTGCGCGCGAGCGGGCTGCGCTGCGTCGGGGCCGGGCTCGCGGTGCCGTCGGCGGTCGCCGAGCCGGAGGGGACCGCCCTCAACCCGCTGCACATCGCCTGGCCCGCGGGCTCGCCGGTCCGGGACATCTTCGCCGCCTGCGTACGCGAAGCGGGCCTCACCGGACCCGCGTTCACCGGCAACGACGTCAACCTCACCGCGCTGGCCGAGCACCGGCACGGCGCGGGCCGCGGCGCCCAGCACCTCCTGTGCGTGGCCACCGGCCACCGGGGCGTCGGCGGGGCACTCGTGCTCGACGGCCGCCTGCACAGCGGGAGTTCGGGCCTCGCCCTGGAGGTGGGCCATCTCACCGTGAACCCCGAGGGGCGGCCCTGTCACTGCGGCGGGCGCGGCTGTCTCGACGTGGAGACCGACCCGCTGGCCTTCCTCACCACCGCCCGCCGCGAACCGGGCCCCGAGGAGTCCCTCCTCAAGCAGGCCGGGAACCTGCTCCGCGCGGAGCACGGCGACCCCGCCGTGCGGCACGCCGCCGAAGCGCTGATCGACCGGCTGGGCCTCGGGCTCGCCGGGCTGGTCAACATCCTCAATCCCGACCGCATCATCCTCGGCGGGCTCCATCGGGACCTGCTGGAGGCGGACCCGGAACGGCTCCGCGCCGTCGTCGCCGACCGGAGCCTGTGGGGGCGCAGCGGCAGTGTGCCGATCCTGTCGTGCACCCTGGCGCACAACAGTCTGGTGGGCGCCGCCGAACTGGCCTGGCAGCCGGTCCTCGACGACCCCCTCGCAGCCCTGGCCTGAATGCCGCGCCGGCCCGAAGCCCGATCGGCCCCGCCACCTAGGTGCCGTTCACCACTGCCGCCCGCGCTGCAGCCGGCCGGCCTCCGGTGCCGACAGGTGCAGCACCTCGTAGATCTCGCCCGCCGTCCCGGGCTCCGGCCGCTCCCACAGGGTGAAGTGCACCAGCTCCCACCGGCGCGGATCGACCGCCAGCGCGGTGGCGACCACCCCGGGCAGGGCGGCGATCCGGAGCGTCTCCTCCAGGGCCGCTCCTACGGCATCGGCGGGCCGCGCGTCGGCGGGCACCGGGCGCCGCAGCCGGACGGCCGCGCGGGGGAGCGCGCCGGACGACGGTCCCTCCTCGTAGGCCAGGCCTGTCCAGTGCTGGACCTCCGGGCGGCCGAAGTCGTCGGCCAGGCCCTGGAATCCGGCGCCCCACAGGAAGGCGTTCATCCCCTCGGGGGAGTTCCACAGGTAGAACGGGGCGTACTGGTTCACCGGGGAGCCCGCCCCGCGCTCCCGGACCAGATAGGCCTTGAGGCCGAGCCCGGGGAAGCCGTCGAGGAGGTGTCCCTTGGCCGCGACCCGGGTGCGGATGATCCCCATGTCGTAATCGGCGGGCAGCGTGATCTCGTACTGCATGGCGTGCACGTGGTGCTCCTCAGATCTGGTTGGTGCGGGCGGCGAGCAGCGACAACAGGCCTTCCACGGCGCTGTCGAAGGCGGCGGCCGAGCCCGAGGCGCGGGCCAGCGCATAGCCGCCCTGCGCTGTGGCGACGACGGCCGCCGCGACGGGCCCGGGGTCGGTCCCCGCAGTGAACTCGCCCGTGTCGACGCCCTCCTGGACGATCGCTGCGATCCGGCCGCGCAGCCAGTCCAGCGTGGCGTCCACCGGTGCGCGCAACGCGTCGTCGGCGACGACGTCCGGGTCCATCGTCAGCCGCCCCACCGGGCAGCCGCGCAGCACGTCGCGCTCGCGCAGCAGGTACGCCGCGATCCGCTCGTACGCGCTCCCGGGGCCGTCCAGCAGCCGCCCCGCGGTCCGGCGCATCTCCTCGGCGGTACGGGTGATGGCGGCGAGCGCCAGCCCGGGCTTCCCGCTGAAGTGGTGGTACATGCTGCCCTGGCCGGCGCCGGCCCGCTGCTGAATGGCCTTGGGGCTGGTGCCCACATAGCCGCGCTCCCACAGGAGCTCCTGCGTGGCCTCGATCAGCCGGTCCGGGGCACTCATGAAACGGATTGTACATACCAGTAGGTACAGAAGGGGAGGGGCGTGTACCCCGGCTGCTCCCGCCGGAGTACGCACACGGCCGCCGGGGCCCGTGGAATGCCGCCCGCACTCCGCGGGGCGGCACCGGCGAGTCCTCGCCGATCGCTTTGCTCGGCCGCCGCTTCGCCGCAGGCGAGATCGACGAGGACGAGTACTGGCGCCGACTGTCCGTGCTGGACGAACAGTTCGGCCGGGCCGCGGGCGGCGGCAAGGCGCTACCCCGGCCGGAACGGAGGGCGGCGGAGCGGTCTCGTACCGCTCCGCCGCCCTCCGCCGGCCTCCGCCGCCCTCCGTTCCGTTCCGGCCCGCCCTGCCTCGCCCCGCCCGTCAGCCGACGACGGCCGACCGGCCGGGCGCGGCCACGATGTCGTCGGGGGTGATGGTCACCGCTCCGAACGGCCCGTCGGTCATCGACCCGTACACCGCGAGCGGTGGCAGGGTCGAGGCGCCGGAGGCCGCGGGCAGGGTGAACCAGACGGACTTCCCGGCCGAGCCGATCGGCCGCACACCCCAGCTCTCGCTGACGGCGGCGATCAGAGCCAGGCCGCGGCCCGACGTGGCGAACGAGTCCGGCTCGTTCACCGTGGGCAGGCGCGGGTCGTGGTCGTGGACGGAGACCGTCAGACGGTCGAGCAGCAGCTCGATGTCGACGGTGCATGACTTGTCCGGCTGTGCGTGCCGGTGAACGTTGGTGAGAAGCTCGGTGACGCCCAGTGCCGCCTGGTCGATCAGAGGATCGAGATGCCAGTAGCGCAGTTGCGCCGAGATGATTCTGCGGACCTGACCGATCCGCGACGGCAGGGCCTGGAGCTCCACCGTGCAGTGCCTGCTTGGCTCGCTGATCACGGCTGCGACTCCCCGAAATAGGTCCGGAAGAAGAGAAGAGACACGAACGGAGCCGGCGGACGACTGACTGCCGAATCCGCTCTGCTCTTGTCGTGTCTGCTCGTGTCGCGCGACCCGGTCCGTGGAGCGGATCGCTCTGTCACCGAGGGTGCACCTTCAGTGACGTGGATCCAGCGTGGCTCAGGGGATGCGGCTCCGCAACTCGCGGCGGAGCCCGGCGGCCCGGAAACCGGCCCGCCGGGCTCCGTGCCGGTCGGTCAGTTCCGGCGGCCGCGCGCGCTGCGCAGCGTCTCCAGGAAACGCCGCAGGGGGGCCGCCCCGTCGCGTCTGCGGCTGCGCTGCCCCATCGTCAACCGGTAGCGCACCCCGTTCACCCGGGCGATGACGGAATCCGCCGCGATGAACCACCACTTGCGTGCGCTGACCGTGCCCACCGGGGCGCTGTCGATCTCCCGCCCGTTGCTCGTGAGCAGGGACAGCCGGCCGTCCTTGACGACCACCTGACCAGCCCTGGTCAGCGATCTGGTGAAGCGCTCGATCCTGACCCCCGACGCACTGAACTCGACGTCCGCCATCGCGGATCCGCCCCCCTTCGTCACCACTCCTGCTGTGCAGTGTGCCCCGGGTCGGGCCGGATCGCCAGAGGGCCCGGAGCCTTGTTGCGCGGCTGCCCGCACCGCTCGCGACAGCCGCCCCCGCAGGGTCGGTCAAAGGCAGCGCTATGGACCATCAAAGTGACCGTTTGTGCAGGTGGGGTGCATATCGTGGAGGCACGAGCACCGGATCGACGACCAACAGGAGCAGGCCCATGGACACCAGTGAGCACGCACACGGGCACGGGGCCACGGCGACCATGGACGTCGACCGCAGCGACCCGGAGTACCGGGCCTGGCTGAAGGAGGCCGTCCGCAAGGTCCAGGCCGACGCGAACCGCTCCGCCGACACCCACCTGCTGCGCTTCCCGCTGCCCGAGGCGTGGGGCATCGACCTGTACCTCAAGGACGAGTCGACGCACCCCACCGGCAGCCTCAAGCACCGCCTCGCCCGCTCGCTCTTCCTGTACGGGCTCTGCAACGGCTGGATCCGGCCTGGCAAGCCGGTCATCGAGGCGTCCAGCGGTTCGACCGCCGTGTCGGAGGCGTACTTCGCCAAGCTGATCGGCGTCCCGTTCATCGCCGTGATGCCGCGCACCACCAGCCCCGAGAAGTGCCGCCTGATCGAATTCCACGGCGGCCGGTGCCACTTCGTCGAGGACTCGCGCACGATGTACGAACAGTCCGCGGCCCTCGCCGCCGAGACCGGCGGGCACTACATGGACCAGTTCACCTACGCGGAGCGCGCCACCGACTGGCGCGGCAACAACAACATCGCGGAGTCGATCTACCAGCAGCTGCGTCTGGAGCGCTACCCGGAACCCGCCTGGATCGTCGCGACCGCCGGGACCGGCGGCACCTCGGCTACCATCGCCCGCTACGTCCACTACCTCCAGCACGACACCCGTATCTGCGTGCCCGACCCGGAGAACTCCTGCTTCTTCGACGGCTGGACCCGCAACGACCCGCTCGCCACCAGCGACTGCGGCTCGCGCATCGAGGGCATCGGCCGCCCGCGCATGGAGCCCAGCTTCGTGCCCGGCGCCATCGACCGCATGATGAAGGTGCCCGACGCCGCCAGCGTCGCCGCTGTCCGCGCCCTGGACCGCGCCATCGGCCGCAAGGCGGGTGGCTCCACCGGCACCGGCCTGTGGAGCGCGTTCAAGCTGATCGCCGAGATGGTGGAGCGAGGTGAGCGGGGCAGCGTCGTCACGCTGCTGTGCGACCCGGGTGACCGCTACCTGGACAAGTACTACTCCGACTCGTGGCTGGAGGAACAGGGCCTGGACATCGCCCCCTACACCGCCGCCATCGACGCGTTCCTCACGACCGGGACCTGGCCCTGCTGAGGCCGGGTTCCGGCACGTCGCTCAGGGCGTCGTTGTCGCCAGTCGCGCGTCCAGGCGGCGCACGGCGTCCCGGAAGGACCGGCCCACCCCCGCCCGCCCCAGACTCAGCACCAGGCGGAACAGCCCCGTCCCATCGGCGGCGAAGGTCCACTGCACCCGGGTCCCGGACCCCTCCGGGGTGAGTCGCCACTCCTCCAACAGGGCCCGCAGGCCCGGTGCGTTGGACTCGTCGGCCCGGTAGGCGTAGTACGAGTCCGGTTCGGCGGCCATGATCGTCTCGCGGAACCGGACCCCGCCCCGCAGCCGCACCTCACGTCCCGCGCCCGCATCGGTGGGCGTGGCCCGGGTGACGGCGGTGAACCAGGACGGCCAGGACGCGACATCCTCGGCGAGCGCGCGGTACACCACGTCGACTGGCGCGGACACCTCGGCGGCGAACACCAGACGTATCGGCGCGGAGTCGGCGAACTCCCGTTCCACGGTACGGAGTCGGCGTGCCATCTCGTGCGCCTCCCGGCGGTCTGCGGCGTGTGGGGCCGGGCACACCCAGGGTGCGTCCGGCCGCACACCATAGCGGCCGGGCCGTCAGTTGTCTGTACCACTGTCGGCCATTGGCGCACGGCCCTTCTCCTCGGCGGCGGCCGCCTCGGCGATGTTGCGCGCCATTCCGCCGAACACCACCGAGTGGAAGGGCCACACGCTCCACCAGTACGCATGACCGGGCAGCCCGCGCGGATGGAACAGGGCACGCTGCCCGTACACCGTCCGGCCCCGCGCGTCGCGGCGCACCGACAGCTCCAGCCAGGCCAGGCCCGGCACCCGCATCTCCGCCCGCAGCCGCAGCAGTTCGCCCGGCACGATCTCCTCCACCCGCCAGAAGTCCAGCGAGTCGCCCACCCGCAGCCGGTGGGCGTCCCGCCGGCCGCGCCGCAGCCCCACCCCGCCGACGAGCCGGTCGAGCCGGCCGCGTACCGCCCAGGCCAGTGGGAAGGAGTACCAGCCATTCTCCCCGCCGATGCCCTCGATCACCCGCCACAGCGCGTCCGGTCCGACCGGCACGGCCAGCTCCCGCTCGTCGCGGTAGAGGCTGCCGCCGGCCCAGTCCGGGTCGGTGGGCAGCGGGTCGCTCGGCGCGCCGGGCACCGAAGCGTTGGACCAGCGGGTGTCGACCCGCGCCTCCTGGATCCGCTTCAGGGCCAGCCGCAGCGCCCGGTCGAATCCGATGGCCCCGGCCGGCGGATCGGGAACGTACTCCTTGATGTCGTGCTCCCGGCAGACCACCTCGTGGCGCAGCGACTCGGTGAGCGGCCGGGCGATGGAGCTGGGCACCGGTGTGACCAGACCGACCCAGCGGCTGGAGAGCGTCGGGGTGAGCACCGGCACCGGCAGGATCAGCCGCCGCCGCAGCCCCGCCACCCGCGCGTAGCGCTGCATCATGTCCCGGTACGTCATGACGTCCGGGCCCCCGATGTCGAAGGACCGGTTCACCTCGTCGGGCAGCGCCGCGCTCCCCACCAGGTACCGGACCACGTCCCGTACGGCCACCGGCTGGATCCGGGTCCGCACCCAGCTTGGGGTGATCATCAGGGGCAGCCGTTCCGTCAGATAGCGCAGCATCTCGAACGAGGCGGACCCCGAACCGATGACGATCGCCGCCCGCAGCACCGCCGTCGGCACCCCGGAGTCCAGCAGGATGTGCCCCACCTCGGCCCGCGAACGCAGATGCGGCGACAGGTCCTTCTCCGGCACCCCGGCCGGGGTCAGCCCGCCCAGATACACGATCCGGCGCACCCCGGCCGCCCGCGCCTGTTCGCCGAAGGTCCGGGCGGCCTTACGGTCGGTCTCCTCGAAATCCGAACCGGAACCGAGGGCGTGCACCAGGTAGTACGCCACATCGACGTCCCGCATCGCCTCCGCCAGGGACGCGGCGTCGGTGACATCGCCGCGCACCACCTCGACCCGGTCCGCCCAGGGGTAGTCGCGCAGCTTCCGCGGCGTTCTGGCCAGGGCGCGTACCCGGTGCCCCGCATCGAGCAGGGCGGGCACGAGCCGGCCGCCGATGTAGCCGGTGGCCCCGGTCACCAGACAGCGCGGGCGCGAGCTGTCGGGGCCGTCGGGGAGATGTAGCTCGTCGGAACCGCTGTCAGGGGCGTCGTCAGGATCCGTCACCTTTCCGAGTCTGGCACCGGACGGCCCGTACGACCGGTCGGAGGGCTCCGTACGGCGGCATCGGCGCCATCGGTACGGTGACGGCTCCCAGGTCCCGCGTCGGCTCAGCGTACCGCCGCGAGCGTCTCGCCCCCGCGCAGCGACGCCGTCAGCTCCACGTCGGCATCACGGGGCGCCCGCACCGCGAGCGTCGGACCGCCCGCCGCTCCCCGCACCGCCCCGGACGCCTCGATCCGGGTCACCGCCCGGCTCCCCGCCGCCAGGACGTACCACCGGCCGGAGGCCGCTTTCCAGCGGGTGCCCGCCAGGACGTGCTGGCCGAACCTGCTGCACAGGGCCGTGTCGTCGCGGTCGGCGACCACGGCGGCCGGGCCCGTGGGCGAGGCGGCGGGCCCGAGGAACTGCACCAGCACCCGGCCGGGACCCCGCCAGGTGTCGGCCCGGGTGCACAGCCAGTCGGCCGACGCACTGCCCTCGGGCAGCTTCTGCTCGGCGAAGGCCCAGTTGTTGACCGCCCGCACGCCGGAACCCGACAGGGTCCGCAGGGAACATGCCGTACGCGCCCAGGCGAGCAGCGCCTCGGCGCCCGTCGCCTCGCGAGGCTGCCGGGCCGGTGCGTCCCGGCCGGGCTTCGGCGTGTACGTCAGGTGTGCGGGGGCCAGGTCGCCCAGATCCGTCACCAGGAAGGCGTGCTTCTCCACGATCCGCCCGGAGGAACGCAGCTGGAGCACCGGCCAGGAGCCGCACGCGCCGTCAGCGGCGGGCCGGGGCGCCGGAGCGGTGGTCCCGTCCGGGCCCACCGCCAGGGGGTGGGCCCGGCGTGTCGGGCGCGAGGAGGTCCCGGGTGGTGGACTCCTCGATCCAGGGGGCGAGCAGGAACCGTGCGCTGTCTCCGGTACGGCTGACGACGACGGCCGCGCCCGTCGTCACGTCCGCGTCGTCGGTCCGGGCGAAGTCGAGCGCCGCCGCGCCGGACCCGGACAAGGGTTCCGCGTATCGCACCACCCGGACTCCGCCGTCGTGGAACAGCGCCACCGTCGCCCCGTCCACGTCGCCCGCGAACAGCAGCCGGGGCGGCTGCACGGGCGGGACCGTGACCGTGCCCGGCGTGGTGGACACCCGGATGCTGCCCGGCGGGTCGGACCGGGCCCGCAGCGCCCGGCCCAGTAGCTCGCCGTCGCCCGTGCGCCCGCCCCGGGCGGGCCAGGCCGTGAAGTCGACACGCGAGGTGTCCGCCCACCGCTCCGCCGCCGTCCGCAACAGCCCTGCCGGATCGAGCGCCGGGGCCACGACACCTGCCGCATCCGGGTCGTCGCCGGGGTCCCGGGTTCCCTCGTCGACGGAGACCGCCAGCCCTGCTGCCACCACGCACAGCACCGCGGCCACCGCCACCGCCCGCACCCGGAGCCTGCGTCGCAGCAGGTCGCTCGGGCGGGTCTGGACCGTGCACGGGTCGAACTCGCAGGACCTGAGCATCGCCTCCGCCCCGGCCCGGTCCGGCCTCCCCAGCCGGGCTGCCCGGCGCACCGCGTCCGTCGGATCCGCCACCGCCGCCCCGGCCAACAGATCCCGCGCCCCGGACTCGTCGAGCCCCTCCAACAGCTGTAGGGCGAACGCCGCCCGGACCGCCCCGGACGCCGTGGACAGCGCCTGGTACAGGGCCAGTTCGTCGACGCCGCCCGCCCGGGGGAAGAGCCGCAACCCCCACACCACCGGCGCGGCCGGACGCAGCGCGGCGGGAGCCGGGAGCCTTCCGGGCCACCAACGGGGCCGCCGCTCGTAGGCCAGCGCCGTGCGCAGCACCCGCAGCCGCATCCACCCGTACGCCGTGCTTGAGGGGCCCCGGCCCGGCCCGACGCCTTCCGGTGCGGGCTCCGCGTCCAACGGAGCGCCGGCCCGGCGGGACTGGGCGGGAACGCGCGGGCTCCGCGCACGGCGCCCGGCAGCGGGCAGGGCCCGCTGGACGACGGCGTGCGCGGCCAGGACCCGGCGGTGCCGTCCGAGCGATGGCGGCAGGACGACGTAGGTGAGCCGCACCAGGCGGGGGTAGTGCTCCACGAGGGCGGCCTCGGCCTGCCGCACGTCCGTGCGGTCGGCGGATACGTCGGTCCGCTGGTGCGGTTGATGGATCGGCATGAAATGGGTGCATTCCGAGGCCGTGGCGGGGATGTCATACCGACAAACGAGTCAATCGTGTGACGGTCACACCACCCGTGCACCTCGCCCGTGCGGACCGTCCGGGAGCCTCGCCCCTACGCGTCGCCGGGGGAGGCGAGCAGGGCGTCCAGGACCTTGCCGAACACCCGGCGCCCGGTGGAGGCGAGCAGCGGATCGCCCCACCGGGGCACCAGCCGCACCCGCAGTTCCTCGACCCAGACCACATGGGAACCGGAATCCGTGGGCAGCACGTCGATCGAGGCCCGGCCCAGCACCACGGACCCCCGCTTCTCCAGCCGGCAGACCCCGGCCCGGCCTCCGGCGGGCGGCGTCCACCGCACCACTTCCATCGGATCGTCGAACGCCAGCGGGCCCAGCCCCGTACGCGCCACGAAAACCGTCCCGAGCTGCGAGGGAAGCCCGGTCGGGACCGAAATCGCGGTCAACGGCACCTGTGCGGCGTGCCGTTCCCAGTCGGTCACCCGCCGCCAGGCCTCGGCAGCGGGGAGAGGGGAGAAGCGCTCGATCCGGAAGACGGCCACACCACGATCCTATGGGGTGTCCGGCGGACCCGCGGTGAGCCGAACGGAATCCGGAGCGCCCGCCTCAGCGCTCGGCGGCGGGCGGCGTGTCGACGGCCCCGGCGGGAGCGTCGCCCGCCACCAGCAGACCCGGCAGATGTTCTTCGATCTCCGCGCGCGTCCCGGAAGCCAGGCCGGCGTCCGTGACGAACGTGTCGACCTCCTCCAGCGCGGCGAAGGAACTCAGGCCCAACGTGCCCCACTTGGTGTGATCGGCCACGACCACGATCCGGCGCGCCGCCCGGACGAAACGGCGGTTGGTCTCGGCCTCCGCGAGATTGGGTGTCGAGAGCCCGGCCTCGGCCGAGATCCCGTGCACGCCGAGGAACAGCACATCGAAGTGAAGGGAGTCGATGGCCCGGTCCGCGACCGGTCCCACCAGCGAGTCCGATGGCGTGCGCACCCCGCCCGTCAGCACCACCGTCGCCGCCCCGGGCCGCGCTCCGCGCCCCGCGGCCGGACGCTGCGCGTCGTGGAACACATCGGCCACCCGCACCGAGTTGGTCACCACCGTCAGATCCGGCACGTCCAGCAGATGCCGGGCCAGCGCGAACGTCGTCGTCCCGCCCGAGAGCGCGATCGCGCTGCCGGGCACCGCCAACGCCGCCGCCGTCCGCGCGATGTCCTCCTTGGCGCTCAGCTCCAGCGCCGACTTCGCCTCGAAGCCGGGCTCGTGCGTACTCGCCTCGACGACCGGAACCGCACCGCCGTGGACCTTCTCGATGACGCCCTGGCGGGCCAGCGCGTCCAGATCCCGGCGGATCGTCATGTCGGAGACGTTCAGCTTGCGGGTCAGCTCGTTGACCCGGACCCCGCCACGCCTGCGCACCTCGTCGAGGATCAGCGCACGGCGCTGCTCCGCGAGCAGATTCTGATTCTCGCTCAACGCCGAGTCCGGTCCTTCCCTCTGCCCTGCGGTCCGCAGCGGTCTGCGCGACACGCTCATCCTGCCACGCAGGTATGTCCGGCGTATCAGCTGGGGAGATTCCGTGTGACCGCTCATGCCCCCGCCCCGCGCCCGGAATCCTGGGTCCGGGCGACCGGCGGGTCACGTCCGGAGCCCACGGCGTCCCGGCCCCGCCCCACCCGCTCCTGTGCACGCCTTCGTCGGCCGCGAGGCCGACGCACCCGAGAGAGAGTTCCCCCTTGGCTCCTGCCGCCCTGCCCCCGTCCCCGCCGGTCTCCCCGTCCCCGCAGCACACCGGGACCGCACTGGAACTGCTCGTCCACGGCGTCGGCGGCGCCACCCCGCAGGAGATGCTGGGCGACCCCCGTACCGTCCGGGTCACCGGGGACGCGACCGCCGCCGTGTACCGGCGCACCGAGGACGCCCACGCCGAGAAGCACCCCGAGCGCTACCGGGACGAGCCCGTCGCCGAGGCGTACTGCTGGTCCGGCCTCACCTCCGGCAACAGCTCCCGCGCGCTGTGGCTGCTGCTCCTGCCGTTCATGGTGGTCAACCTCGCCCACTGGATGCGCCCCACCGCCACCGGCCGCACCCGCGCGGTCCGGCTGTACGGCGTCCTGGTGCGGCTCGTCGCGCTCAGCCTCACCGTGCTGCTCACGGCGGCCGCCTGCGAGGTCGCCCTGGACCTGCTGGCCTGGCAGTGCGCCGGCACCGAGGCCTGCGCCGAACGCCGTTCCTGGCTCGGTTTCCTGTCGGCCCATCAGGGCGGCTGGTGGTCCCAGCCCGGCCGCCGCCTCGCCCTGGCGGCCGTCGTGCCCGCGGCCCTGGTGGGGCTCCTGTGGTACCTGTCGAACCGGACCTGGAGCGCGTACGAGTCCCAAGCCCCCCTGGACGGGGAGGACATCCACGCGCACGACCCCGA
>NZ_NEUE01000282.1 GCF_002910905.1 Streptomyces sp. SM11
TGGGGCGTCAATTCCGGCGGGAACATCTACCGTTACACCGGCGACCAGCCCAGCTGACCTCGCCTTCTCACGCGGCGGGGCCCGGCGGCAGTGCTGTCGAGGCTCCGTCGCGCTGTTGGACCTCGCGGGCGAGCGTCCCGCCGAGAGTCTGCTGGGACAGCGGTGGCTCGCGGACCTGTGGACCCGAGTTCCTCGTCGTGCCGGCGTGAGGGTCAGCCCCGCCGCACCCGCCCCGCGATCCGGCGGCCCAGCCGCCCCAGGGCGCTGACACGGTTCCAGTCCCGGAAGGCGTCGGCCCGGCCGCTGCTGCCCGTGCGTCCCACCATCGCCTCGACCTCCGCGACGGCCTCGCCCGACATGCCGCGTACGGCGGGGCGAAGAACGTCGTCGAGGAGGGCGGCGGCCACCGGCGGCCAGGCGCGGCCCGCGTGCGGGTGGGCCGTCCAGACGGTGAAGCAGTCCGCCGCGTAGGCGGGCTGGGTGCGCAGCCGGGTCCGCACCGACGGGGTGCGGGCCGCACGGTCGTACGCGGCGATCATCTCGGCGTCCTCGCCGTGGACGAAGTCGTACAGCTCGGCCCCCGGGCGGTCGGGGGCGAGCAGCCGTTCCACCAGGGCCGCGTGGGCTCGCTCCCGGAGCGCGGGTCCGACCGGCTCCGCCTGCGCGCACAGTGTGCGTACCCGCTCCGACCAGCCGGGCTCGGGCGCTCCTGTGCGCAGTTCGCGGACGAGGTCCAGCAGGAGGAGCCCGGCCCGCTTGCGGCCGCCGATCTCCTCCGGGAAGCCGCGCAGGAGGTCGTGGGCGAGCCCGGCCGCCTCGTCCGTACCGGCGGCGGACGTGCTGAGCGCCGCGTCCACCAGCCGTGCCCAGGTGCCGGCCACGCGGTGCGAGTCCGAGGTGGCCGCCTCCAGGAGCAGCCGGGCCTCCTCGACCGTCGGGGCCCGGTCCTCCCAGACCAGACCCACCGCCGTACGCAGGACCAGTGGCTCGGCGAAGGGGGAGAGGCCGGCCGCGCGCAGCACCCGCTGCCACACCGCCGCCCGGTCGCCGCCCAGCGTCAGCATCGCCCCCGGCGCCTCGGCGCACATCCGCAGATGCGGCAGCGCCTGCGTGCCCGTGAACGGCAGCGTGACCCGCTCCAGGAACCTGGCCACCGCCCCGGGGTCCTGCGGCGCGATCCGGTCCAGGGCGCCGAGCAGCGCCGTCCGCACCTCGAACTGTTCGTCCAGCAGCTCCAGCAGGGCCGGTGCGAAGCCCGGGCCGCCTTCGCGCGCCGCCGTCGCCTCCGTCAGCAGGGCGGGCGCCAGGCGGTCCACCACCCCCGGCAGCGACTCCGTGCCGTCCACGCCCAGCAACCGGGCCACCCGCAGAAGCTGTACGGTCCGCGCCACCGAACGGGACCCGGTCGTGTCGCCCAGCTCGGTCAGGATCTCCGGTCCGAGCCGCTCGGCGACCGCCGCCCCCTCCGGACCCGCGAACGCGTCTCGGCGCGGCAGTTCCAGCGAGCCGTTGCCGCCCCGTACCGCCTCCGTGACCAGCATCGCCGCGAGCGGGGCGGTCACCGATGCCGGGCAGCGGCCCTCCAGCGCACCGAACAGCCTTCCCGCGGCGTCGAACTCGGGTGCCGTACGGTCGTCGATGCCGGGGGAGGCGAGGGCCTCGACCAGCCGGCCCGTGCGCTTGGCGTCCAGCGCGTAGGGCCGTTCGGCGGCCCACCCGGCCGCCGCCGCACGACCGTCCGGCCCGAGCGCGATCCCCGCGCACAGGGCCGTCACCGCCAACGGGCCCGCGGCGAACGGCTCGCCGGGCAGTTCGCGGGACTCCCGGAACAGCTCCTGCGACCGGCTCCGCCAGACCCGGGCCGCAGTCGTCGCCCACACGTCTTCCGTACCGTCCACCGGGGCCTGCCTCGCACACGCGTGCACCCGCAGGCCCGCGGCCCGGGCCGCCGCCGCGTCCTCGGGCAGCACCCCCACCACCCGCGCCGCCGAACTCTCCGGCCGCCGGGTGTACGTGGTGAACGTCAGCCGCTCCGCGCTCTCCCTCGGCAAGGTGACCGACGCGAGCCCCAGCCACCGGGCCACGTCCGCGCACTGCCGCTCCACCAGCACCACCGGCCGCCCGCTGACCGCCTCCGCGTCGCTCGCCCGGCGCAGATCCGCCAGCACAGCCGCGAGCCAGGGGCCGCGCGAGACGGCGAAGTCGTCGAGCCCCTCGGAGACCACCGCCGGGCCCGGCGGCCGCGTCAGCGGGTCCGGTATCGCCCCGCCGGGCGTCACCGACACCCAGAGCGGCGAGCGCCACGCCTCGACCGGCAGCCGGTCGCCCGGCAGCGGAACCCCCGGCGGCAGGTGCACCGCGTGCGCGTGGAACCGGACGCCCGACCCCGCGCCGCCGCCCGTGTCCCGTACCGGGGCGGATCGAGCGACCAGTCGGCTGCCGTCGGACAGCACCGCGTACCCGAACGACTGTGGCAGCGAACGCAGTTCGTCGTCCGAAGGACGGTCGGGGACGCCTCCGGGAAGCTCGTAGCGCACCAGGTGTTCGATCTCCGCCAGCAGAGCCCCCGACACCCCGGGGCCGACCGCCGTGAACCGGCCCGCCGTTCCCTCGTCCCTTGGCGCGGCGGAGGTGTAGTGCACCTGTGCAAGGCTCAACTGTCGGCTCTCTTCGTCCTGCCGCGCCCGATCCCCGTGCCCACCCCGTACGGCTGGGGTCGGGGGAGAAGTCCGCAGCCGCGGAGGCGACGTTATCAAGGACCGGGACGCAATCCCTACGCTGCGTCAGGTGCTGCCCCGAGGGCCGCTGCACTACGTCGACCACATGGGCGACGTCAGGCGTTCCGCGGGCGTGATCGACTACCACGACACCGGTGGCGACGGGCCCGTGACGGTCCTCCTGCACGGCGTGGCCATGGACGGCTCGCTGTGGGACGACGTCGTCACCGGGCTCGGGGGACAGGGTGTGGTGCATCGTTCCGGCCCTGCCGCTCGGCGGACACCGCAGGCCCATGGACGCCGGGGCCGACCTGTCCGTCCTCGGGGTCGCCCGGCTGGTCGCGGAGTTCCTGGAAGCCCTCCAACTGGAGGACGTGACCCTGGTGATGAACGACTGGGGCGGCGCCCAGGCGCTGGTGGCCGACGGGCGGGCCGACCGGATCGGCCGGCTGGTGCTCACGTCCTGCGAGGCGTTCGACAACTATCCGCCGGGGCTGCCCGGCCGGAACCTCGTCGCCTTCGCCAGGCTGCCCGGAGGGATCGGGTTCGCCTTCTCCCTGCTCCGGCTGAGGCCCGCACGGCGGCTGCCCATGACCTGGGGGTGGATGAGTAAGCGGCCCGTCCCGCACGCCACGATGGACCGGTGGTTCCGGCCGCTGCTGACCTCCCCGGCGATCCGGCGCGACCTGCGCGCCTACGTGCTCGGCGTACCGGAGAAGGCCGAACTCCTGCGGTGGGCCGAGGAGCTGCGCACCTTCGACCGGGTGATCTGGGCGACCGAGGGCCGTGTGATGCCGCTCGACCACGGGCGACGTCTCGCCGAACTTCTCCCGCAGGGACGGTTGGTGGAGGTCGCCGACAGCTGCACACTGATCCCTCGGGACCGGCCCGACGCCCTCGTCGAGCACATCGGTGCCTTCCCGGCGAACACCGCCTGAGGACCCGGGCCGGGCCCCCGGTGGACGGTGCCGTCCATGTCCCGACGAGGTAACAGTCCCCCTACGGCACCCGCCGGCCACGTCGGGTGAACCTATGATCGATGCGGCGTCGAAGAGGAACGGGGAATCGCTGTGACCTGCCACGTGCCGTTAGGAGGGGCCCGGTACGCGCTGCCGTTGACCCTGGTGACCGTGCTGCTCGCCGGCTGCTCCGGCGCGGCGGACGACCCGGGGAAGGTGGAGAAGCGCGACGCCTCGGCGAGCGCGAGCCCCGGCGGCGGTACGGGCGCCGGGCCGTCGCCCGAGGGCTCCCTCGTACCCGACCCCGCCCGACTCCCGAAGACCCGGGCGGAGGCACGCGACCTCATCGACCGCGTCATCGCCGGCCCCGACAGCTTCGGCCCCGGAGTGGTGAAGCGGAGCCCGTACGAGAGCGACCCGGCCACCTGGCCCGTGCTCGGCGAGGACTGCGTCTGGCAGCAGCAGAAGCCCGCCCACAGCGTCCTGGCCACCCTCACCCGGTCGTTCGAGGCGCCCGCCGAGGTGGGCAAGGGGCCGGTGCGCCTCGGCGCCGTCGTCACCGTGCACCGCACCCGCGAGGACGCGGCCTGGGAGATGGCGGAGTCGATCGAGGAGTCCATGCGCTGCCCCACCCAGCAGTTGCGCGAGGGCGAGACGATCGGATCCATCCTCGCCGGGGCGCTCCTCGGCGGGGAGAGTGCCCAGAACACCTCCGAGGACTTCCTCGTCGAGGTGGGGGACTACCAGAGCTCCGAGCTGGGCGGGCCGCACCGCTACTCCTGGCAGCAGGCGCAGATGCTCCAGTTCACCGTCGCCGTGACCGGCAAGGGCGCGGAGGGCCGCACCGAGGACGAGATCGACACATTGGTCAACGAGGCGCAGGGCGCCATGCTGTCCCGGCTCGAGAACGCCGTCGAGAAGCAGAACTGAGGCCCGGCGATGGATGATCTGCGACCCACCGACCCCGCCCGCATCGGCGGACACCGGCTCCTGGGACGCCTCGGAGCGGGCGGCATGGGTGTCGTCTACCTCGGGCGCACCGACGCCGGAGCACTCGCCGCGATCAAGGTGATACTGCCCGAACTCGCGGGGGACGAGGATTTCCGGACCCGCTTCCGGCGTGAGACCGAGGCCGCCCGCCGGGTCGACAGCCCCTGGGCCGTGCCCGTCACCGGCGCCGACACCGAGGCTGAACGCCCTTGGCTCGCCACGGAGTTCGTCCCCGGGCCGACGCTGTCCGACGTCGTCGCCCGGCGCGGGCCACTGCCCGTGCGCAGCGTCGCGGTCCTCGGCCGGCTGCTCTCCCGCGCTCTGGCCGCCGTGCACGCCGCGGGGCTCGTCCACCGCGACGTCAAACCGGGCAACGTCCTGCTGACGGCCGACGGACCCCGGCTGATCGACTTCGGGATCGCCCGTGCCGCCGACGCCACCGCCCTGACCGCCACCGGACTCGTCGTCGGCACCCCCGGCTTCCTCCCGCCCGAGCAGGCGTCCGGGAACACCGCCGGGCCCGCCGGGGACGTCTTCTCGCTCGGCTGCCTCCTCGCGTACGCGGCCACCGGCCGGCCGCCGTTCGGCAGCGGAGCGGTCGACGCCCTTCTCTACCGCACCGTCCACGACGCGCCCGACCTCGACGGCATCGAGGAGCCGGGGCTGCGCGCACTGCTGGAACGCTGCCTCGCCAAGGACCCCGCCGCCCGCCCGGAGGCCGCCGACCTCGACGGGCTGATCACCGAGGACGAGCCGGCCGGGGCTAGGGCCGACTGGCTGCCCGAGGACGTCGTCCTGATCATCGCGGACCGGTCCGCCGCCGTGCTCGCCCTGCCCGACATCGACGTCACCGTCACCGAGGGGCCCGGCCCGCCGGAACCCGCCCCCGGCAGACGGAGGTTCCTGCTGTTCGCGGCGGGCGGCGCGGTCGCCCTCGGTGCGAGCGCCGTCGCCGCCGTACGGATCGGCGGCGACGGGTCCGACGGCAGCGGATCGGACGGCGCCCCCGGCGGCCGCCGCTGGATCATCGGCGTGCACGCCGACCTGACGGGACCTCAAAGCGCGGCCGGGCGCGCTCAGGAGCGGGGTGTCCGGCTCGCCGTCGACCGCTTCAACTCCGTGGACGGCCAGCCCTTCAGGCTCGCGGTGAAGGTCCTCGACGACGCGGGGGACACCGCCCGCTCCGCCCGCGTCGCCGAGGAGTTCGCCCGCGACCCGGAGATCGCCGCGGTCATCGGTCCCACGGGCGACGCCACGACCGGGGCGGCGCTGTCCACGTACGACGAGGCCGTGCTGCCGGTCCTGACGGTGTCGGCCCTCCAGATCGCCTTTCCGGAACGGGCCAACGGCTCCTTCTTCCAGGCCGGCCCCTCCTATGCCGATCTTTCGATCCCCATCGTCCACCGCCTCCTGCTGCGCCCCGACGTCGAGCGGCTGGGCGTCCTGATCGACCGGGCCGGCGGGCAGGCGGCCTACCAGGCGGGCTACGCGACGAACCTGATGACGCCGAACCTCACCACCGGCACCACCCACCCCCGCGTGGTGCCCGCCGGGACGAGCGTCTTCGACCCGGTCATCGACGACCTCCTCTCCCACCGCAGCGACGCCCTCTTCTACGCCGGTGACGCGGCCGGTGCCGCCCGGGTCGCCCGCGTCATGGCCGGCCTCTCCTTCGCCGGACCGTGCATGGCCCAGCACACCGTCATGGGACAGGAGTTCCTGGAGCAGGCGGGCGCGGCGGCCGACGGCTGGGAGTTCATCGCACCGTTCACCGACGCGAGCACCCCGGCGGCCGCGTCGTTCGCCGCCGCCCACCGCAAACGCTTCGACGCCGCGCCCGCCGCCTGGGCGGCCGAGGCGTACGACGTGGCGGGGCTCGTCGCCCGGGAACTGGCCGCCCTGACCGACGCCGCCGCCAAGAAGGCGACGGCGAGCGCCTCGCCCTCCGGGACCGGCCGCCCCACCCGCTCCGAACTCACCGCCGCGATCGCCGCCTCCCGGTACGAAGGCGTCTCGCGCACCTACACGTTCGACAAGGAGCGGCAGCAACTCGTCGGCCAGGACGCCCACATGTACCAGGTGAAGGACGGACGTATCCGCTACCTCGGCGCGGCTCCGAAGCCGAAGAGCTGACGTGCGGCCCCTCATCACCGAGGACCCCCGCGCCGTCGGCCCGTACCGTACGCTCGCCCGGCTCGGCGCCGGTGGCATGGGGGTGGTCTACCTGGGGCGTTCGGCGGGCGGGGCGCTCGCCGCCGTCAAGGTGATCCGCGCCGAGCACGCCGCCGACCCGGGCTTCCGCGCCCGCTTCCGGCGCGAGGCCGAGGCCGCCGCCCGGATCACCGGCCCGTGGGTGGTTCCGGTGCTAGGAGCGGACACCGAGGCCCGTGAGCCGTGGCTGGCGACCGCGTTCGTCCCCGGGCCCTCGCTGGCCGAGGTGGTCGGAGCGGGGGGAGCGCTGCCGCCCGCCACCGTGCGGGCACTCGGGAGCCGGCTCGCCGCCGCGCTCGCCTCGGTGCACGGGAACGGGCTGATCCACCGTGACGTGAAGCCGGGCAACGTGCTCCTCGCCCTCGACGGCCCCCGCCTCATCGACTTCGGGATCGCCCGCCACGGGGGCGCCACCGCACTCACCGCCACCGACGTGGTGATCGGCACGCCCGGATACCTCGCCCCCGAGCAGGCGTCGGCCGGGCCGGTGGGGCCGGCGTGCGACGTGTTCTCGCTCGGCTGCGTCCTGGTGTACTCGGCGACGGGCCGGCGGCCGTTCGGCGAGGGCGGCGCGGCAGGAGTCCTGTTCCGCACGGTCCACGAGGAGCCGGACCTGACGGGTGTGCCGCCCGAACTGCTGCCCCTGATCGCGGCCTGCCTGAGCAAGGACCCGGACGCCCGGCCGCCGGCGAGCCGGATCGGCGATGACCTGGAGGCGGCGGCCGGGGGAGGGAGCCGCGGCCGGCCGGGGAGGGGTCCGTGCCCGGCCCGCCTCCAGCCTCCGGACCCCCGTGCGGCCTGGGCTCCCCGGACGGCTCGGGACGGGGCTTCGGGGCCGGTCGGGGGCGGGGTTTCCGGGGGTGCTCGGGACGGGGCTTCGGGGCCGGCCGGGGACGGGGTTTCCGGGGCGGCTCCGGACGGGGCTGCCGAGGCCGCCCCGGACGGGACTCCGACCGCGGAGCCGGACACCGCTCCGCCTCCGGGGTCCTGGTTCGCGCCACCCGGGCTCTCCGCGCTGATCGCCGAACGTTCCGCGGCCGCCCTCGCGCTGCCGGACCCCGAGCCGCTGCCCGCCACCCTCGTCCCGGACGAGGACGAGGGAACGTCGTCGGCGGGCCTCACGCGGCGGAGGCTCCTGACCGCCGGTGCCGCCGGTGCCGTCCTGGTCACCGGCGGCTTCACCGCGGCGTGGCTCGCCGGGCGGCGGTCCGCCGGGACCGGTGGCTCCGCGTCGGGCTCCGGCGAACCGCCCACGTACACGATCGGGCTCCACGCCGACCTCAGCGGGCCCGGACGCGCCGCCGGGTTGGCGCACCAGCGCGGGGTACGGCTCGCGGTCGCCGATCATAACGCCCGTACCGACACGACGTTCCGCCTCGCCCTGCGGACCGAGGACGACGCCGGGGACCCGCGCCGGGCATTGCGGGCGGCCGACCGGCTGGGTGCCGACCCCGACGTCATCGCCGCGGTCGGGCCGACCGGCGACGTGCTGGCCGCGGACGTCGTCCAGCGGTACGGCGAGGTGCGGCTCGCCCTGGTCGTCGTCGCGGCAGGCTCCACCACGGCATCCGAAACGCCCGCCCACCTCTGCGTGACCCGCCCGTTCGACCGCATGCTCACCCCGGGCCTCATCGGCTACGTCGTCCAGAGCCGTCCCGCCGAGCGCGTCCTCGTCGTCCAGGACAGGGACGGCACCGGCCTCGGCGGCGAGCTGGGCAGCGCGTTCCGCGACACCCCGCCGGCCGACGCCACACTCATCGAACACGCTCTCCCCCGGGGCGACGCCGGCTTCGGCGCGGCCGCCCGCAAGGCCATGACCAGCAGGGCGGACGCCGTGGTGCTCGCGAGCGGTGACGCGTCCCGGGCCGCCCGCCTGGCCACCGCGCTGGCGGACGAGGGCTTCACCGGCACCCGGGTGGCCGCAGGACCCGCCCTGGGGCCCGCCTTCCTCGACGGGGCGGGCAAGGCCGCCGATGGCTGGGTCTTCGCCGAGGCGTACGCCGACCCTGTCGCCCTCCCGTCCGCCAGGACGTTCACCGCCGCCCACCGCAAGCGCTTCGGCGCACCCCCGGCCACCTGGGCCGCCGAGGCGTACGACGCGGTCGGTCTGATCGCCCGCGCCGCCGGGACCACCAGCGCCCCGGGGGAGATCCGCGGCGGCATGGCCCGGCGACTCCTCCGTACCGAGCACCGGGGAATCGTGCGCCAGCTCGCCTTCCGTTCCGCGATCCGCCAGGTGCGCTACGAGAACGGGATCTTCCTCTACCGGATCGAGAAGGGCCGCCCCCGCTTCCTGGGCCCGTTCCGCGAGGTGTGAGCTCTCCCCGGGAGAGCGCGGACGGCAGCGGTGCGTGAAGCCACGGCCAGGCGTGAAGATCTCCTGCGACCGCGCTTAAGAAATCCTCGATGGACCCGGGCCCCGTCGTACGGCAGATTTCTCCGTGACGGCCGAGGATGGCGCGTGGAGCCGTACGACGTGCAGCCGCACGATGTGCTCCGTCCCGTCCCGCCGCGCCCCCGCCACGGGGGCGGTCCCCCGAGAACCACCCCGGGCCGCAGGGTTCTTCCGACATGCCCCCAGGCCCGGGGTATCCACCCGCGTACCGACGTCAGGGAGCCACAGCCGTGAAGGCACTCGTCAAGCAGAAGGCCGAACCCGGACTGTGGCTGATGGACGTGCCGGAGCCGGAGTACGGCCCCACCGACGTCCTGATCAAGGTTCTGCGCACCGGCATCTGCGGCACCGACCTGCACATCCGCGCCTATGACGGCTGGGCCCAGCAGGCGGTCACCACACCGCTGATCCTCGGCCACGAGTTCGCCGGCGAGGTCGCCGCGACCGGCTCCGACGTCGCGGACATCGCGGTCGGCGACCTGGTCAGCGGCGAGGGCCACCTCGTCTGCGGCAAGTGCCGCAACTGTCTCGCCGGCCGCCGCCACCTCTGCCGCTCCACCGTCGGCCTCGGCGTCGGCCGGGACGGGGCGTTCGCCGAGTACGTGGTCCTGCCCGCCTCCAACGTGTGGGTGCACCGGGCCCCCGTCGACCTCGACATCGCGGCGGTCTTCGACCCGTTCGGCAACGCCGTGCACACCGCGCTGTCCTTCCCGCTCGTCGGCGAGGACGTCCTGATCACCGGCGCCGGACCGATCGGCATCATGGCCGCTGCCGTCGCCCGGCACGCCGGCGCCCGCAACGTCGTCATCACCGACGTCAGCGAGGCCCGCCTCGCCCTCGCCCGCAAGGTCGGCGTCAGCCTTGCCCTGAACGTCGCGGACCGGACCATCGCGGACGGACAGCGGGAGCTCGGCCTGCGCGAGGGCTTCGACATCGGCCTGGAGATGTCCGGCCGCCCCGAGGCGATGCGCGACATGGTCGCGAACATGACGCACGGCGGCCGGATCGCGATGCTCGGCCTGCCCGCCGAGGAGTTCGCCGTCGACTGGTCCCGCATCGTCACCTCGATGATCACCATCAAGGGGATCTACGGCCGCGAGATGTACGAGACCTGGTACGCCATGTCCGTCCTGCTGGAGGGCGGCCTCGACCTCGACCCCGTGATCACCGGCCGGTACGGCTTCCGCGACTTCGAGGCGGCCTTCGACGACGCCGCGAGCGGCCTCGGCGGCAAGGTCATCCTCGACTGGACCGTCTGACCTTCCGACCGCATCCCTTCATCCGTAAGGAATCCCGCATGTTCGACTCCGTACGCGACGATCTGCGCACCACCCTCGACGAGATCCGCGCCGCCGGACTGCACAAGCCCGAGCGCGTGATCGGCACCCCGCAGTCCGCGACCGTGGCCGTCACCTCCGGCGGCCGCGCCGGCGAGGTCCTCAACTTCTGCGCCAACAACTACCTGGGCCTCGCCGACCACCCCGAGGTCGTCGCCGCCGCCCACGAGGCGCTGGACCGCTGGGGCTACGGGCTCGCCTCGGTACGCTTCATCTGCGGCACCCAGGAGGTCCACAAGGAGCTGGAGCAGCGGCTCTCGGCCTTCCTCGGCCAGGAGGACACGATCCTCTACTCCTCCTGCTTCGACGCCAACGGCGGAGTCTTCGAGACGCTGCTCGGCCCCGAGGACGCGGTCATCTCCGACGCCCTCAACCACGCCTCCATCATCGACGGCATCCGGCTCTCCAAGGCAAAGCGCCACCGTTACGCCAACCGCGACATGGCCGAGCTGGAGACGCAGCTCAAGGAGGCGTCCGGGGCCCGCCGCCGGCTGATCGTCACCGACGGCGTCTTCTCCATGGACGGCTACGTCGCCCCGCTCCAGGAGATCTGCGACCTGGCCGACCGCTACGACGCCATGGTCATGGTCGACGACTCGCACGCCGTCGGCTTCGTCGGCCCCGGCGGACGCGGCACGCCCGAACTGCACGGCGTCATGGACCGGGTCGACATCATCACCGGCACGCTCGGCAAGGCGCTCGGCGGAGCCTCCGGCGGCTACGTCGCGGCCCGCGCCGAGATCGTCGCCCTGCTGCGCCAGCGCTCGCGCCCGTACCTCTTCTCCAACTCCCTCGCCCCGGTCATCGCCGCCGCGTCCCTCAAGGTCATCGACCTGCTGGAGTCCGCCGGAGACCTGCGCGAGCAGCTCAACGCCAACACCGCGCTCTTCCGCACCCGGATGACCGAGGAGGGCTTCGACATCCTGCCCGGCGACCACGCCATCGCCCCCGTCATGATCGGCGACGCGGGCAAGGCCGGCCGGATGGCGGAACTGCTCCTGGAACGCGGGGTGTACGTGATCGGCTTCTCCTACCCGGTCGTCCCGCAGGACGCGGCCCGCATCCGGGTCCAGCTCTCCGCCGCGCACTCCACGGCCGATGTGAACCGCGCCGTGGACGCCTTCGTCGACGCGCGGGCGGCCCTGGAGGCGTAGCGCCGGTCACCAGGTCGGTGGGACCTCCGCCACCTGGGACAATGGGTACATGATCGATGCGCGGCGGCTGCGAATCCTCCGTGCGGTGGCCGACCACCGCACCGTGACCGCGGCCGCCGCCGCGTTGTACCTGACACCGTCCGCCGTGTCCCAGCAGCTCGCCGCCCTGGAGCAGGAGACCGGCCACCGCCTCGTCGAACGCGGGGCGCGCGGCGCCCGGCTCACCGCCGCCGGGGAGATCCTGCTCAGCCACACCAACCTGGTCCTGGCCCAGCTGGAGCGGGCCGAGGCGGAGCTCGCGGACTACAGCGCGGGCGTCGCCGGTACGGTCACGGTCGCCGCGTTCGCCACCGGCATCGGCCTCGTCCTCGCCCCCGCCC
The DNA here is from genome assembly GCF_002910905.1 of Streptomyces sp. SM11. Classification (GTDB taxonomy): domain Bacteria; phylum Actinomycetota; class Actinomycetes; order Streptomycetales; family Streptomycetaceae; genus Streptomyces. The sequence continues at coordinate 12,144 of NZ_NEUE01000282.1, forward strand.
TCACCGAGCTGGCCCGCACCGCACCCGGCATCCGGGTCAAGGTCCAGGACGCGGAGGGCGACGCGAGCGTGCCGATGGTGCTGGACCGCCAGGTCGATGTGGCGGTGGCCGTCGAATACCGGGGCGCGCCCGCCGAGGACGACCGCCGACTGACCCGCGTGCCCCTCTACTCGGAGCCGTTCGACGCGGTGCTCCCGGTGCACCACCGCCTCGCGGACCAGGATCAGGTCGCGGTCGCCGACCTCGCGAAGGACCCGTGGATCGGGCCCTACCCGGGCAACCCCTGCCATGACGTGGTGGTCCTGGCCTGCGAGTTCGCCGGGTTCGCCCCCCGCCTCGAACACTCCTCGGACGACTTCCGTGCCGTGGTCGCCCTGGCCGGGGCCGACGCCGGAGTGGCCCTGGTGCCCCGGTCCGCGCTGCGCGGGATGGAGCTGACCGGGGTGGTCGTCCGCCCGGTCGAGGGCAGCGCCCCCACCCGCCGGGTCTTCGCGGCCGTACGGCAGGGGGCCGAGGACCATCCGCTGATCCGGCCGGTGCTGGACGCGATGGAGGCGGTGGCCGTACGGGAAGCGGGTCTGGCCCGGACCTGACCTCGCCGCCCCCTGCTCGGACGGTCCGGGTGCCCACCGGGTACAGATTTTCTCGGCGAGAATTCATGTGCTGCGGCCGAACGCCCGAACCCGCGGCCCGACCGTCCGGAAGGGGCGTGCCGGGCGGTCCGGACCCGCCCCGTACGCCCCCTTCCGCCCCTCACCCCGCCCGGCGTCCCAGGACGAAGCGTCCGCCGGCCGCGCCCGGGACCAGGGTTCCCGCCGCCGCGGCGAGCGCCACCGCCCCCGCGATCACCCCGTAGTGCACCGGCGGGAGATACGGGGCCGTGCCCGCCACCGAGACGGCGAACGCGGTCAGCGGGACCGCGGCCACCGCCGTGCCGATCACCAGCCCGGCGACCGTCACCATGCCGGTCTCCAGCACCAGCATCCGCCGCAGCTGCCGACGGCCCGTGCCTACCATCGACGAGGGCCTGCGGGCAGCGCTCGCCGCCCGCGCCGAGCTGTCCGACCTGCCGATCCTGGTCCTCTCGCAGTACGTCGAGGAGACGTACGCCGCCGAGCTGCTCGCGCAGGGCGCCCGGGGCATCGGCTATCTGCTCAAGGACCGGGTGGGCCGGGTCGAGCAGTTCCTGGAGGCCCTGGACCGGGTGGCGGCGGGCGGCACCGCGCTCGACCCGGAAGTCGTCTCCCAGCTCCTCACCCGCAAGTCCTCGGCGGGCCCGCTCCAGAGCCTCACCGCCCGTGAGCGCGAGGTCCTGGAACACATGGCGCAGGGCAAGGCGAACGCCACCATCGCCGCCGAACTCACCGTCTCCGAAAGGGCGGTGAGCAAGCACATCGGCTCGATCCTCGCCAAGCTCGGCCTGGAGCCGGACGACGGCACCGTCCACCGCCGCGTCCTCGCGGTGCTCGCCTGCCTGGAGGGCCGGGGCGGGTACTGAGCGGGGCAGGGGGCGGAGGGGATCAGGCGGCCGGTTGCAGCAGGTCCCAGCGGTTGCCGTACAGGTCCTCGAAGACCGCGACCGAGCCGTACGGCTCGTGCCGGGGCTCCTCCAGGAACCGCACCCCGGCCGCGCGCATCCGCTCGTGGTCGGCCGCGAAGTCCTCGGTGTGCAGGAAGAAGCCGACCCGGCCGCCCGTCTGCGCCCCGACGGCCGCGGCCTGCGTCCCGTCCTTCGCGCGGGCCAGCAGCAGCCCCGCGCCGGGAGCAGCCCCGCGCGGGCGCACCACCACCCAGCGGGTGCCGTCGCCCCGGTCGGTGTCCTCCACCAGCTCGAAGGCGAGCGCGTCGCGGTAGTACGCGAGCGCCTCGTCGTAGTCGCGGACGACCAGGGTGACCAGGGCGATGTGGGACATGGCGGGGGCCTTCCACGAGTGCTGCACGAGTGAGGTTATACGTAACACTAACGCTTTCGGGTCCGGCCCCCGCACAATGCCCCGCATGGACATCGTGGACGGCATGACCACCGGCGGCCGGGCCGCGCTGACGGACCGGGCCCGCGCGCTCGCGGACACCGGACGGCGACGGATCCTCGGGATCGTGGGCCCGCCCGGAGCCGGGAAGTCCACTCTGGCGGACCGGCTGGTCGACGCCCTGGACGGACGCGCCGCCCTCGTGCCGATGGACGGCTTCCACCTTGCCGCCGCCGAGCTGGACCGGCTCGGCCGCGCCGACCGCAAGGGAGCCCCCGACACCTTCGACGCCGCCGGGTACGCGGCCCTGCTGCGGCGGCTGCGCGACCCGGACCCGGCGCACACGGTCTACGCGCCGGCCTTCGACCGGTCCCTGGAGGAGCCGGTCGCCGGTGCGCTGCCCGTACCGCCGGACGTCCCGCTCGTCGTCACCGAGGGGAACTACCTGCTGCTCGACGACGGGCCCTGGGCGCCGGTGCGCGGGCTGCTGGACGAGGTGTGGTTCCTGGACCTGGACCGGGAGGTCCGGGTCCGCCGACTCATAGACCGCCATGTGCGCCACGGCAGGCCCCGGTCCCGTGCCCAGGAGTGGGTGGCCCGGTCCGACGAGGCGAACGCACGGCTGGTGGAGCGGGGCCGGGACCGGGCGGACCTGATCGTGCGGCTCTGATCCGCCGGGCGTTCCCGAAGCCCGACGCCCGAAGCCCGACGTGCGACGCCTGACGTGCGGCGGGGAGGCCGCTGACGTGCGCCGTGAGGTCTGACGTGCGGCGGGGAGGCCGCTGACGTGCGCCGTGAGGTCCGACGTGCGGCGGGGAGATCGGTCATGTGTGCCGCGAGTTCGGACACGTGGCCGGAAGCCGGTCGCGTGCGGCCCGCCGGACGGGCAGGATGCTGTGTGCCGTGTCGCACCGCCAGGAGGCCCTGATGTCCAGCCCGAGCCCGTCCGCCCAGCAGCCCGCCCAGCACTCCGTTCCCCCGCCCTTCACCGCCGACGACTACCGGGCCCGGATGGCACGGGCCGCCGAGTCCGCCGCCGAGGCCGGACTCGCCGGGGTGATCGTCGCGCCGGGCCCCGACCTCGTCCACCTCACCGGCTACCGCCCCGTGAGCACCGAACGCCTCACGCTCCTCGTGCTCCGGGCAGGACAGGACCCGGTCCTGGTGGTCCCGACCCTGGAGGCCCCCGACGCGGCCGCCGCCACCGGGGCACCCGCCCTCACCCTGCGGGACTGGACCGACGGCAAGGACCCGTACGCGGTGACCGCCCCGCTGCTGGACGGCCGGGGCCGCTTCGGCGTCAGCGACAACGCCTGGGCGATGCATCTGCTCGGCCTCCAGCGGGAGCTGCCCGGCACCTCCTACACCGCGCTCACCGAGGCGCTCCCGATGCTCCGCGCGGTGAAGGACGCGGCCGAACTGGAGCGGCTCGCCGCCGCCGGGGCCGCCGCCGACGCCACGTACGAGGAGATCCTCAAGGTGCGCTTCTCCGGCCGCCGGGAGGTCGACGTGGCCACCGATCTGGCTGCCCTGCTCCGCGAGTTCGGGCACTCCCAGGTCGACTTCACCGTCGTCGGGTCCGGCCCGAACGGGGCCAACCCGCACCACGAGGCCGGCGAACGCGCCATCGAGCGCGGCGACATGGTCGTCCTCGACTTCGGCGGCCTGAAGCACGGCTACGGTTCCGACACCTCCCGTACGGTCCACGTCGGCGAGCCCACCGCCGAGGAGCAGCGGGTCCACGACATCGTCCGCGAGGCCCAGCAGGCGGGCTGCGCCGCCGTCCGGCCCGGCGTCGCCTGCCAGGAGATCGACCGGGCCGCCCGCGCGGTGATCACCGAATTCGGCTACGGCGACCGGTTCATCCACCGCACCGGCCACGGCATCGGCGTCACCACCCACGAGCCGCCCTACATGATCGAGGGCGAGGAGCAGCCGCTCGTCCCCGGCATGTGCTTCTCCGTGGAGCCGGGCATCTACCTCCCGGGCCGTTTCGGCGTCCGGATCGAGGACATCGTGGCCGTCACCGAGGACGGCGGCCGGCGGCTCAACACCACCGCCCGCGAACTGGCCGTCGTGGAGTAGCGGGGCCCCGGGCACCGCGTCCGGCCCCGGCACCGCCCGGCACGGCTCAGTCGTCGGCGAGCACCACACACGACTCCGGCGGCAGATGCAGCACCCCGTCCGCCCCCGGCGCCTCCGCCGGCTCCCAGGCCGCCAGCACCCGTCCGCCGGCGCGCCGGTGCCGGCCGGAGCCCAGCGGGACGGCGGCCGGCTTGTCCGCCAGGTTCACCGCGATCCGCAGATCGCCCCTGCGGTACGCCAGCCAGCGCGCGTCCTCGTCGAACGCGGTCTTCACCGAGGCCAGGTCGGGATCGTGCAGATCGGGCAGCGTACGCCGCAGCGCGATCAGTTCGCGGTACCAGGCGAGCAGCCGGGCGTGCGGTTCGCGCTCCGGCTCGGCCCAGTCGAGGCACGAGCGGTCCCGGGTCGCGGGGTCCTGCGGGTCGGGGATCTCCTCCTCGTCCCAGCCGTGCGCCCCGAACTCCCGCCGCCTGCCGTCGCGTACGGCCTCGGCCAGCTCCGGGTCCGTGTGGTCGGTGAAGAATTGCCACGGAGTGCGCGCCCCCCACTCCTCGCCCATGAACAGCATCGGGGTGAAGGGGCCGGTCAGCACGAGGGTGGCGGCGCACGCCTGGAGGCCGGGGGAGAGGGAGGAGGCCAGTCGGTCGCCGAGCGCCCGGTTGCCGATCTGGTCGTGCGTCTGCGCGTACCCGACGAAGCGGTGGGCGGGGGTGCGGGACACGTCGACCGGGCGGCCGTGGGTGCGGCCCCGGAAGCTGGAGTACGTCCCGTTGTGGAAGAACGCCGACGTCACCGTCTTGGCGAGGGCGGCGAGCGGAGCGCGGGCGAAGTCGGCGTAGTAGCCCTGGGACTCACCGGTGAGCGCGGTGTGCAGGGCGTGGTGGAAGTCGTCGTTCCACTGGGCGTGCAGCCCGAGGCCGCCCGCCGGACGCGGGGTGGTGGTGCGCGGGTCGCACAGGTCGGACTCGGCGATCAGCCCGAGCGGCCGGCCCACCTCGACGGCCAGCGCGTCGACCGCCGCCGACAGCTCCTCCAGGAAGGTGAGCGCCCGGGTGTCGGCCAGCGCGTGCACGGCGTCGAGCCGCAGCCCATCGAGCCGGTAGTCGCGCAGCCAGGCCAGGGAGCTGCCCAGCAGGAACGCCCGCACCTCGTCGGAGCCCGGCGCGTCCAGATTGACGGCCGCGCCCCACGGGGTGTGGTGGGTGTCGGTGAAGTACGGGCCGAAGGCGGGCAGCTGGTTGCCGGACGGGCCCAGGTGGTTGTGGACGACGTCCAGGACCACCCCGAGCCCCAGTCCGTGCGCCGTGTCGACGAAGCGCTTCAGCCCCTCGGGCCCGCCGTACGGCTCGTGCACCGCCCAGAGCGAGACGCCCTCGTACCCCCAGCCGTTGACGCCCGGGAACGGGCAGACCGGCATCAGCGACACATGGGTGACGCCCAGCTCCGCCAGATGGCCCAGCCGTGCCGCCGCCGCGTCGAACGTGCCCTCCGGCGTGTACGTCCCCACGTGCAGCTCGTACAGCACCGCGCGGTTCAGCCGCCGCCCCGCCCACTCGTTGCGCCAGGCGTACGCCTCCTGGTCGACGACCGCGCTCGGGCCGTCGGGTCCCTCCGGCTGACGCCGTGAACGGGGGTCCGGCAGCAGGGGGCCTTCGTCCAGCCGGAACCCGTACCGGTCCCCGTCCGAGGCCGCCGCCTCGGCCGTCCACCACCCCTCGCGCCCCGTATCGCGCTCCATCGGGGACCGGACGTCCGCCGCCTCCAGCACGACCGAGTCCGCCTCGGGGGCCCACACCTCGAACTGCATTTGCCACTCCTCGTCCCTGGGCGGGGCGCGCGGCCGCCCGCGGGCGGGCTCCACGCTCCACGCGACAGGCTCTGTCGCCGCCCGTCACCGGCGATTAGGGTCTGGTCCTGATCATTGCCCGGCGAGGTTCCCGCTCATACGGATTTCGCTCACACGTACTGGTTCTGCTGACACGTACCGCTTCTGCTCCTACGTACGGCTTCTGGAGGCCGCGATGACCCTGCCGATGTTCCCGCCCGGCTTTCTCTGGGGAGCCTCCGCCTCCGCCTTCCAGACTGAGGGGGCGGTGGACGCGGACGGCAAGGGGCCCTCCGGCTGGGACGCCTTCGCCGCCTTGCCCGGCCGGATCAAGGACGGCACCGACACCACCCGGGGCACCGGCTTCCACGCCCGCTACCGCGAGGACGTCGCGCTGCTGGCCGGGCTCGGCGCCGACGCCTTCCGGTTCTCCGTCAGCTGGCCCCGCGTGGTGCCCGGCGGCAGCGGAGCCGTCAACGCCGACGGGCTCGACTTCTACGACCGGCTCGTCGACGAGCTCTGCGCCCACGGCATCACCCCCGCCCCGACCCTCTACCACTGGGACACCCCGCTCCCGCTGGAGGAAGCGGGCGGCTGGCTCGACCGGGACACCGCCCACCGGTTCGCGGAGTACGCGGGAATCGTCGCCGAACGCCTCGCCGACCGCGTCCCCATGTGGATCACGATCAACGAGCCCGCCGAGGTCACGATGCTCGGCTACGCGCTGGGCGAGCACGCCCCCGGCCGCACCCTGCTCTTCGACGCCCTGCCCGCCGCCCACCACCAACTCCTCGCCCACGGCCTCGCCGTCCGCGCCCTGCGGGCGGCGGGCGCGGACAACATCGGCGTCGCCCTCTCGCACGCCCCGGTCTGGACGGCCGGGGACACCGACGAGGACCGCCTCGGCGCGGAGCTGTACGACACGCTCACCAACTGGCTCTTCGCCGATCCGGTCCTCACCGGCCGCTACCCGGACGAGAACCTCGCCGCCCTGATGCCGGGACCGGTCGCCGACGACCTGAAGGTCATCTCCACCCCGCTCGACTGGTACGGCGTCAACTACTACAACCCGACCCTCGTCGGAGCGCCCCGCCCGGAGGCCCTGGACACCTTCTCCGGCTTCACGATGCCGGCCGAACTCCCCTTCGGGATACGGGAGATCGAAGGGTACGAGAAGACCGGCTTCGGCTGGCCCGTAGTCCCCGAGGGGCTGACCGAGATCGTCACCGCTCTGCACACCCGCTACGGCGACCGGCTCCCGCCGCTGTACATCACCGAGAACGGCTGTGCCCTGGAGGAACCGCACGCGGACGACCGCCGCATCGCCTACCTGGAGAGCCACCTCGGGGCCCTGCGCACGGCCATGGACGCCGGGGTGGACGTACGCGGCTACTTCACCTGGTCGCTCACCGACAACGTCGAGTGGACGGAGGGCGCCTCTCAGCGGTTCGGGCTGGTCCACATCGACTACGAGACGCTGGCCCGTACGCCGAAGCAGTCCTACGCCTGGTACCGGGACCTGATCCGCGCGCAGAAGACGCAGAAGCCGAATCCGGCGGTCGAAAGGGCTTACGCGACACCCACCGAGTGATCGATACTTCCCGCCATGGTCGCTTCATGGTGGTCCCGGGCCCAACTGGGGATCTTCGTTCACTGGACCCCCGCCTCCGTTCCCGGCTGGGCCCCGCCCTACGTTCCCGCCGCCGGGCTCCCGGCGGCGGGCCGGCGCGCGCCGCTGGGCTGGACCTCGTACGCGGAGTGGTACGAGAACGCGCTCCGCTTCCCCGGCTCCCCGGTCGCCGCCCACCACCGCGCCACCTACGGCACCCGCCCCTACACGGACTTCGGCCGCGACTTCGAGGACGGGCTCGCCACCTGGGACCCGGCAGCCTGGGCCCGCGCCTTCCGGGAGGCCGGTGCCGGATACGCGGTCCTGGTCACCAAGCACCACGACGGGTTCTGCCTCTGGCCCTCCGGGACCCGCAATCCGCACCGCGCCGGCTGGCACACCGCCCGGGACGTGGTGGGCGAGTTCGCCGAAGCCGTACGGGCCGAGGGCCTGCGCTTCGGCGTCTACTACTCCGGCGGGCTCGACTGGACCTTCGACGACCGGCCCATCGGCACCGCGGCCGACATGTTCTCCGCCGTCCCGCGCGGGAGCTACCCCGCCTACGCGGACGCGCAGCTGCGGGAGCTGATCCGCCGCTACCGGCCCGACATCCTCTGGAACGACATCGCCTGGCCCGCCTCCGCCGCCGAGATCCGCTCACTGGTCGACTTCTACCGCTTCGCCGTCCCGCACGGTGTCGTCAACGACAGACTGCTGCCCTACGCCCCGCTCTGGCGCGGTCTGAACCTGCCGGGAGCGAAGGCGCTGTACAACTGGTGGGACCGCCGGACGGTGGCGCAGGGCGAGGGCTTCGTCCCGCGCACACCGCCCGTCTTCGATTTCCGCACCCCGGAGTACGCCCGCTACGAGGGCTCCGACCCGTACGAGATCACCCGGGGCGTCGACCACAGCTTCGGCTACAACCGGGCCTCGGGGGCCGACGCCTTCATCGGCCGTGAGGCCCTCACCTCACTGGTCCGCGACACGGCGGCCGACGGCGGGAACGTCCTGCTCAACGTGGGGCCGCGCGGCGAGGACGCGACGATCCCCGCCGAGCAGCGGCTCCGCCTGGAGTGGCTGGCCGAGGAGGCCGGAGCGCTCACGCCAGATGGACCCATTCCTGGGTGATCGGGTACCCGGCGCGGGCGAACGCGGCGGCCATCGGCACGTTCCCGCAGTCCGTCGCGCCCGCGACGAACTCGGCGCCCTGCTCGACCAGGAAGCGGGTGCACTCCACCAGCAGGTCGTAGCCGTAGCCGTGCCCGCGCGCCTCGGGGACGACCCCGATGAAGCCGACGCACGGCCCGGACGGGTTGTGCGCGGGCACCTGGATGCCCGCCACCTCGCCGTCCGGCGTGTACGCGAGCCGCCACCACTCCCTCGGCGAGGGGCACCAGTGGAAGAAGTCCAACTCCTCCTGGGCCGCCGCCTCCAGCCCACCGGGACCTTCGATCGCCTTGCGGGCGTGCGCGTCCAGCGTGGCCGAGTGGACCCGGCGCAGGACGTCGAGGATCACCGCGTCGTCCGGCTCCGGACGGAACGTGAGCCGGCCCGTCCGCTCGGGCAGCGGGCAGCCGGGCGTCCACCGATAGCGGTAGCGCTCGACCAGCGGCTTCATGCCGGCCGCCGTCGCGGCGGCGACCCGCGCCTCGACGGCGGCCCGCACCGCCGGGTCGTCCCGCCACCCGGCGGGTGCGATCAGCTCGTACTCCTTGTCGAACGGGGCCCGGCGCAGGAGTTCGGCGCCCGCCGCCTCCTCCCCGTCCGCGAAGTCGAACCAGTTGAGCACGACGGGCTCGGTGTCGTCGGGCCCGCCCCACCAGGCGGCCCTAGCGATGACGGTGTTCTCGCGCAGGGCGACCCAGGACCAGTCGGGGCGGTACTCGCCGCCGTCGGCCGTCGAGGTGTACGCGTGGCCGAAGGCGGCCCGGCCGACGAAGGGGCAGTCCTGCAGCGTGGTGAAAAGTGCGGCGTCGCTCGGGGTGAGCGCGCGGATGACCAGATCGGTCATGAAGGTGTCCTCCGGGACGGAATGCCGCGCTCCCGGTCAGACGAGGTCCGACACCGCCCGGCGGACGGGGCGGGAGCGCGAGAGTGAGGTACTGCGGATGGTGGTGCGGATGATCCTGCGCACGTTTCCCGCCTCCTTCCGCAACCGGTGCCGATGTCGGTATCGACCGTATCCGTCCCCGCGCCCGCCGTCCACCGGATTCATCGGGGCAGGTTCAACGGGGCGGATCCCGGACCATGGTGAACGCCCGCTCGAAGTCGACGTACCCGAGACGCTCGGAGGACTTCGCCGGGGTGCCCTCGGCGAGGAGGCCGTCGCCGGGGAGCCGCGCAGGTCAGCGCGGGAGGAAACACGGCCTCATCTGGACACCCCGGGCCCCTCGGACCGACAATCGTCAACGTGACGTCCTCCTTCGAGTTCCACACGAGTCCCGCGCGGCTGTCGGACGCCCAGCGCGACCGTGTCCTCGGCGTGCTCAGAGACGGTGCGGCACAGGGCAAGCTGTCGCACGACACCTTCATGCGGCGTATGGAGCTCGCCCTCGTCGCCCGGCGCCCGGAGGAGCTGGCGGCCCTCACCTCCGACCTGGAAGCTGGCAGCGGCTGGTCGCAGGGGCTGGTCCGCGCGGTGGGCGGGATCTCCGCCTTCCCCGGGCGGCTGCGCCGCGCCTGGCAGACCGAGCGGCTCCCCAAGCTGCTGCTCCCCGCACCCGGCCCGTACCCGCTGCTCATCGGCCGTGACCCGGCCAACGGACTGCGCCTCAACCACGAGACGGTCTCCCGGCTGCACGCCGAACTCTCCGCGCAGAACGGCCGCTGGGTGCTGCGCGACCTCGCTTCCACCAACGGCACCTGCGTCAACGGCCAGCGGCTCGTCGGTTCGATCCCGGTGCGGGACGGGGACCAGGTGAGCTTCGGCCGGATGAGCTTCCGCCTCACCGCCCCGGCCCTCCGGCCGCCCGAGCTTCCGCCGCCCGCGCCCGGCCTTCCGCCGCACGGCCCCGGCCTTCCGCCCGCCTGAGCCCTGTTCGGTACCGCTCGTGCGGCCCACCCTCAGTGCTGCTGGTGCAGTCCTCGCCCGGCCAGCGTGAGGAACGCCTCGCCGACCGCCTCTGCGAGCGTCGGATGCGGGTGGATGTGGTGGGCGACATCGGCGGGCTCCGCGTCCCAGCCGACCACGAGCTGGCTCTCCGCAATCATCTCGGAGACGTGCGGGCCGACCAGATGCACGCCCAGCACCCGGCCCGCCCGCTCCGCGACCACCTTCACCAGCCCGCCCCTGCCGTGCACCATGCCCTTGGCGACGGCGGTCAGCGGCAGGGTGTTCACCACCACGTCGTGCCCCGCGTCCCGGGCCTGCGCCTCGGTCAGCCCCACCGCGGCCGTCTGCGGCGAGGAGTACGTGACCCGCGGGACGGTGGCGTAGTCGACCGGGGAGGTACGCAGCCCGGCCAGCGTCTCCGCGACCAACAGCCCCTCGGCGAACGAGGCGTGGGCCAGCCCCAGGGACGGGGGCGGCAGCAGGTCGCCCACCACGTGGATGCCCGGCACCGCCGTCTCCAGCCGTGACCAGTCGGCTGGCACCACATGACCGCGCCCGTCCGTGGCCAGCCCCGCCGCCGCGAGCCCCAGGCCATCGGTCACCGGCTCCCGGCCGACCGCGACCAGCAGCCGCTCGGCCGCCACCGTGACGCTCTCGCCCCGGGCGGTCCGCACGACGGCCCGCACCCCATCGGCCACCACCGTCCACTCCACCAGCCGCGCGCCCGCCTCCACGCGGATGCCCCGCTTCTTCAACCCCCGGACCAGATGCCGCGACGCCTCCGCGTCCTCCAGCGGCACCAGCCGGTCGGCGGCCTCCACCAGCGTGACCTCGGCCCCCATCGACCGGTGGAACGAGGCGTACTCGACGCCGATCGCCCCGCCGCCGACCACCAGCACGGACCCCGGCAGCCCCGGGGCGTACAGGGCGTCGTCGCTCGTCACCACCCGCCGCCCGTCCGCCGCGGGACCCGGCAGCATCCGGGGCCGCGAACCGGTCGCCAGCACCACGCCGCGCCGGGCCACGACCTCCCCGTACCCGCTGATCCGGGCCGAGCGCGGGCCGGTCAGTTCGGCGCTGCCGCGCACCACCTCCACCCCGGCCCGCGCCAGTTGCCCCTCGACCCCCCGGTGGTTGCGGGTCACGATGTCGTTCCGGGTCGCGACCAGGGAAGGCCAGTCCACCGAGTCGAGCGTCGCCTTCACCCCCCACCGCTCCCGGGCCTCGGCGATGCCGTCGACGAGTTCGGCCGCGTGCAGCATCGCCTTGCTCGGGATGCAGCCCCGGTGCAGACAGGTGCCGCCGACCAGATCCCGTTCGGCGAGCACCACCTCCAGCCCCAGCGCCGCTGCCCGCAACGCCGTGGAGTAGCCCCCCGTGCCACCACCGATCACCAGTACGTCCGTGCTGTCCGCCGTGTCCCGCGTGTGCTCCGTGCTCGTCCGCGTCATGGCTCAACCCTCCGCCCGCCCACCGCCATACGTCCAAGGCAGAATGCGTGTGGAGTCGATGCACAACGTTCATGGGAAGCGGTGCGTGAAGCCCTGCGGAAGGTACGGCGAATGAGCCTGCGTCAGATGGAGTACTTCGTCACGGTGGTCGAGGAGTCCTCCTTCACCCGAGCCGCCGAACGGCTGCACGTCACCCAGCCCGCCCTCTCCCACCAGATCAAGGCACTGGAACGCGCGGTCGGCGGCGAGCTGCTGGAACGGCTGCCGCGCGGCGTCCTGCTCACCCCGATGGGCCGGGCCTTCCTCCCGCACGCCGAACGTTCCGTCCGCAGCGCCGCCCAGGCCCGCCGCGCCGCCCGCGCCGCCGCCGGGGCGGAAGGCGGCGAACTGCACATCGCCACCGTGCACTCGGTGGCTGTCGGCATCCTCCCCGACGTCTTCGCGTACTGGCGGCGCGCCCACCCGGGCGTCTGTCTGGTCCTCCACGAGTACGCGAGCACCGACGCCCTGGAGGACCAGGTGGAACGCGGCATCGCCGACCTCGCCCTCGGGCCGGTCCCCGAGCGGTGGAGCGGGCCCCTCGTCCCGGTGGGAGAGGAGGAGATCGTGCTTGTCGTCCCGTTCGACGACCCGCTGGCCGGGCGCTCCTCGGTAGGCCTGCACGAGCTCGCCGACCGGGCCTGGGTCCGGTGCGCGATGGAACCGGTCGTCGACGGCCGCCCCTTCCTCGAAGGCGCCTGCGGCGCGGCGGGCTTCGAGCCCCGTACCGCGGTGTGTACCGAGCACACCTCGACCGCGATCCGGATGGCGGCGGCCGGGGTCGGCATCTCCACCGCCCCCGGCCACACCGTCCGCGGCGCTCTCGGCGAGGACTGCGCGGTCCTGAGCGTCGACCCGCCCTGGCTGCGCTCCCTCGCCGTCTTCTCCCGGGTCCCCCTGACCGGAGCGGCGGCGGCCTTCACCGAGCTGCTCGGCACCCTCCCGGACACCGGAATCCGCCCCCCGCACCCCACCGCACCCTCACCCGAACGGGCGTACGCCGACTGCGGTGCACCCCAGGCGGTGGTCCCCTGAGAGAACGCGCGCCGGCAGCCGGCGCACCGATTCCAGGGGGCGCGGGATGCCGGTCGACCGCCCCGAGGCCCTGCCCGCCGCCCGCCGCCCGCACCGGCTCGCGGGCGGGCAGCCGGGACTGCTGGCGCCGGGCGCCACGACGGATCCGTACCGGCTGCGCCTCTACCGCCTGCTGCGCACCGACTACCCCCTCGGTTACGACTCGGGCCTCGGCGCCTGGCTGCTGAGCCGGCACGCGGATGTGGCCCTGGCCCTCACCGACCCCCGGTTCACCGGTTACCCGCACGACGGGGCCCCGCGCGGCCGGGCCCCCGTCCCACTCGGCCTCTGCCGGGGCAGCCTGGTCTGTGTCCCGTCGGCCGTGCCGTACCGCACCGTCGAACCCGTGGTCGAACGGACCGCGTACGTCCTGGCCCGCCGGATAGCCGGGCGCGACCGGGCGGACCTGGTCGCCGACTTCTGCCGGTGGCTGCCCGCCGGCGCCGCCGCCGCGGCGGCCGGGCTCTCCTACCCGGACCTGAGCACCCTGCCCCGGCACGCCCTCCACCGGCGGGCCGGCG